>DATKIA010000078.1:0-33507 GCA_035509895.1 Solirubrobacterales bacterium | reverse complement strand
TCGCCGTCGCCACCGACCAGTTCGGCGCCGCCTTCGCGATCATGCAGCCGAGCGCGGAGACGCTGGCCGCGGCGCCCTAGAGCGCGGCCGCTTCGGCAGGATCGCCGGCCTCGCCCTCGTCCTCCCATTCGGCGGACTGGCCGAGGCTGGCGCTCTTGACGATCTTGAGGCCGAGCATCGCGCACTTCATCCGCGTTGCCGAGATCTCGATTCCGAGCAGCTCGAGGACGAAGTCTTTCGGGAGAAGAAGGAGTTCCTCGCGTGATTTGCCGACCAGCTCGTCGGTCAGCAGCGAGGTCGCTGCGGTCGAGATCGCGCAGCCTTTGCCCTCGAAGGCGATCGCAGCGACCCGATCGTTCTCGTCGAGCTGGATCGTCACGTGCTGCTCGTCGCCGCAGAAGGGGTTGGTGTCCTCGAACTCGAGGTCGGGTGAGTCGAGCGCGCCGAAATTGTGCGGCCGCTTGTAGTGCTCGAGGATCTGGTCTCTGTACAGCTCGTCCATCAGAGACCAAACACCTTACGCGCGTCTTCGAGGCCGGCGACCAGGCGGTCGATCTCCTCCGGCGTCGTGTAGACGCCGAAGCTGGCGCGGGCGGTGGCGGTGATCCCGAGCCGGTCCATCAGGATCTGGGCGCAGTGGTGGCCGGCGCGAACGGCGACGCCGTGGCGGTCGAGGATCTCGGAGACGTCGTGGGCGTGGATGCCGTCGATCTCGAACGAGACCGGGCCCAGCCGGCCGGCGCCTCGCGGCGGGCCGAACACGCGCAGGCCGGGAACCTCGGCGACCCGCCCGAGCGCGTAGTCGGTGATCTCGATCTCATGCTCGCGCACCGCCTCCATGCCGACGCTGTCGAGCCAGCGCAGCGCCGCCGCCATCCCGATCGCCTGCGTGATCGCCGGCGTTCCCGCCTCGAACCGCGCCGGCACGTCGGCGTAAGTAGTTCCCTCACGCGTTACCTTGCGGATCATCGAGCCGCCGCCGAGGAACGGCGGCATCTCCCGCAGCAGCTCCAGCCGCCCCCAGAGCGCCCCGATCCCGGTCGGCCCGTAGAGCTTGTGGCCGGTCAGCGCGTAGAAGTCGACGCCGAGCTCGGCCATGTCGAGCGGCAGCTTCGGCGCCGCCTGGGCGCCGTCGGCAAGGACCAGCGCACCGGCCTCGTGCGAGAGCCGCGCGATCTCGGCGATCGGGTTCTCGGTCCCGAGCACGTTGGAGACGTGGGCGACGGCGACGAGCTTCGGTCCCCGCTCGAGCAGCGCCGCGAAGGCGTCCATGTCGAGCAGGCCGTCATCGTCGATCGGCGCCCAGTCGACCTCGGCCCCGACCCGCTCCGCCAGCTGCTGCCAGGGAACGATGTTCGAGTGGTGCTCCATCTCGGTCAGCAGGATGCGGTCGCCGGCGCCGACGTTGGCGTCGCCCCAGGCGCGGGCGACGAGGTTGATCGCCTCGGTCGCGTTGCGGACGAAGAGGACCTCGCGGCGGTCGCTCGCACCGATGTGGTCGGCGACCGTCGCCCGGGCGCCCTCGTAGGCCTCGGTCGCCTCGGCCGAGAGCGTGTGCGAGCCGCGGTGGACGTTGGAGTGGTGGCGGCGCTCGTAGCGGGAGACCGCTTCGATCGAGGCCAACACCCGCTGGGCACTGGCGCCGCTGTCGAGGTAGGCGACCGGCTGGCCGCCGACCTCGCGCTCGAGCGCCGGGAAGGAGGCGCGGACCTTCTCGATCGGGAAGGAGCTCTTCGCGGTCGCTTGCTCCATGTCCCGAGTGGGGCTAGGCGCTGGCGCCCGCCCCAACCTCCTCGCGGATCCAGCCGTAGCCTTTCTCCTCCAGCACGCCGACCAGCTCCGAGCCGCCTTCTTTGACGATCCGGCCCTCGAACATGACGTGGACGAAGTCGGGTTTGACCATGTGCAGGATGCGCTGGTAATGGGTGATGATGAGGACACCCATGTCCGGGCCGGCGAACTTGTTGACGCCCTCGGCGACGGTGCGCAGGGCGTCGATGTCGAGGCCGGAATCGGTCTCGTCGAGGACCGCCATCTCCGGCCGCAGCAGCGCCAGCTGCAGCAGCTCCATCCGCTTCTTCTCGCCGCCGGAAAAGCCGTCGTTGAGGTAGCGGCTGGAAAAGTCTTTGGGGATGTTCGCCAGCGCCATCGCCTCCTGGGCGGTGCGGGCGAAGTCTTTGATCTTGATCTGGTCTTCGCCTCGCGCCTCGCGCTGAGCGTTGATGATCATCCGCAGGTACTTGGAGACGGAGACGCCGGGAATCGCGACCGGGTACTGGAAGGCCATGAAGAGACCGGCCTGCGAGCGATCCTCGGGGGCGGCCTCGGTGATGTCCTCGCCCTTGAAGGTGATCGTGCCCTCGGTTACCTCGAACGCCGGGTGGCCCATGATCACGTTGGCGAGGGTCGACTTGCCGGAGCCGTTGGGACCCATCAGGGCGTGGACTTTGCCCTTCTCGACGTCGAGGTCGAGGCCCTTGAGGATCTGCTTGTCCTCGACGCTCACGTGCAGGTTGCGTATCTCCAGCTCAGCCAATTTCGCTCCGTTTCGGGTTTTGTGAAGTTCTAGGCGGCGCTGCCGAGCGCCGCGGTCCGGCGCTCCTCGCTGTGGGTCGAGAACTCGACCAGCTCGGCCAGCGTCGTGCCGGCGAGCGCCTTGGTGACGCCGCCCTGGACGCGCATCCAGAGCAGCTTCGTCGAGCAGGCCTGGTCGCCGTCGCTCTCGTGCGAGCAGAGCACTTTGCCCTCGGGGGAGTCGTGGAAGCACTCCATCGGCGCGATCTGCCCTTCCAGCGCCTCGACCACCGCGTCCATCGTGATCTGCTCGGCCGGCATCGCGAGTTGGTAGCCGCCATGGGCGCCGCGGGTCGAGGTGACGAGGCCCGCCTTGCGCAGTTTCGCGACCAGGTGCTCGAGGTAGGAGAGGGGAAGCCGCTCGGCTTCGGCGACTGTGTTGAGCGAGATCGGTGCCGAACCGGGCTGGCGGCCCAGCTCGACCATCAGGCGCACTCCATACTCGGCTTTGGTCGAGAACAACATGGGGGAACTAAATCCTACCGAAGCGGTCGGTTATGGCTCGATCAGGCCACGGCGGATCGCGTAGCGGACGAGCTCGACCCGGTCGCGCATCCCGAGCTTGCGCATCGCGTTGGCGCGGTGGTTCTCGACCGTCTTCTCGGAGAGGTGGAGCAGCTCGGCGATCTGTTTCGTCGTGTTCGCCTCCGCCACCAGCTTCACGACTTCCTCCTCGCGCGGGGTCAGCTCCTCCTCGCCGGTGGATCCGCGCTCGAGCACGTCCTTGATCAGGGTCCGCTGTGCCTCCGGGGTCAGGAACGGCTCACCACGCTCGACCGCCCGGATCGCAGCGAGTAGGTCGGTATCGGCCTGCGCCTTCAGCACGTAGCCCGACGCCCCGGCTTTCAGCGCCTCGAACAGGTAGCGCTCGTCGTCGTGCATCGAGAGGATCAGGACCGAGACCTCCGGCGCCTGGCGCTTGATCTCGCGCGTCGCCTGCAGCCCGGTCAGGTTCGGCATTTTGACGTCGAGGATCGCCAGGTCCGGCCGCTCCCGCACCGCCAGGTCGCGCGCCTCGGCGCCGTCAGCCGCCTCGGCGACGACCTCGATGTCCGGCTGGCGCTCGAGCAGCAGCCGCAGGCCGGAGCGGACGATGCCGTGGTCGTCGGCGATCAGGACTCTCATTCGTCAAGTCTCCCAAGCCCGCCGACGCCCTCGCCACTCGGCATTTCTGGATTAAAATCAGGTCCCTTGCCACGTCGCAAACCCACCTGCTTCGTCAGCTATTCGCGAGAGTCGAGCGAGCACGAAGCGTGGGTTGTCCGGCTCGTCCGCGACCTCTTCGCGAATGGCGTCGAGGTCACCGTCGATCTGGGCCTCCGACCCGGCGCGAGCTTGACGCACTACATGGAGAAGGCCGTGCGCGAGTCCGATTTCGTACCGATCGTCTGCACTCCCGTCTACGCGCACCGGGCAAACAACCGGCTTGGTGGGGTCGGATACGAGACGGCAATCGTGACCGGCGAGATCTTCGCTTCCGCCCCTGCCCACAAGTTCGTGCCGTTGCTGCGCCGTGGGGCGCCGTCCGAGTCGCTGCCGACTTACCTGCGGGACCGCCTGGCGATCGATTTCAGGGCCGACCGCCAGTACCGGCGCGCCTTGACGGAGCTGGTTCGTCACCTGTGGAACCGCCCGGCCCTGCCCCCGTTCGTGATGGGGGAGGAACCGGACTTCGCCGACGAGAATTTCCGTGCTCGCCAGGCTGCGTCGCCGCCGCCACGGCCGGCCACTTCGCGCCGGCGCCGGGTTCGCGTGCCGGCGCCGCCTCGCCACCAGCCGGCGCCACCTCGTCCTGACGGGCAGCAGGCCCACCGTCGGTCTTTCGGGCACAGCATCGACTGGGCGCGCGAGCGGTACGCGGAGGTGGTCGGCGAGAACCGCACCATCTTCGGTGCCGAGCACCGCGTCACCTTCGCGGCCCGTCATGACTGGGCGAAGCGGATCGGGGCGGCCGGCAATCCCGCCGAGGCGGCGCGCCTGTACGGGTCCCTCGCATCGGATTTCGCCGCCGTGCATGGCCCAGACCACCATGGGGTCCTGGCGGCACGCCGCCAACAGGCCTGGTGGACCCGGATGGCGGGGGACTATGAGGAGGCGGCGCGCCTATACAAGAAACTGAACGACTACTACGTTCGCCGCCTCGGTCCCGGTCACCGGCACAGCCTCGCAATGAAGCGCGGGCTGCGGGAAGCACGGAGTGGGGGGCGGGACACGGGCCGGGCGCTGGCGGCCTGAGATATCCCTACGCGGCCGGGTCCGGCACGGTGAGGTGGACGCTGGTGCCGGCGCCGGGCCGGGACTCGATCGTCAGCTCGCCGCCGATCAGGAGCGCCCGCTCGCGCATACCGCCGATCCCGAGTCCGCGCTCGGACTCCTCGAAGGCGAAGCCACGGCCATCGTCGGCGACGTCGAGGGCGACGCCGCCATCCTCACGCCGGCGCAGCGTCACCACCACCCGCTCGGCGCCGGAGTGGCGGCCGGCGTTGGAGAGCGCCTCCTGGGCGACCCGGTAGACGACCAGTTGGGCGTCGTCGCCGAGGTCGGAGAAGTCGCCTTCGGCCTCGAAGCCGGCGTCGATCTCGCCCCGTCCGAGCTGCTCGACCTGGCCGGCGATCGCGGCGGCGAGGCCGAGGTCGTCGAGCGCCGTCGGCCGCAGTTGCCGGGCGAGCGCGAGCAACTCCCGCATCGCCTGGTTGGCAAGCGCTTTCGTCTCCGCGATCTCCGGCTCCAGCTCCGGCGGCGCCGCCTCGCGGACCGCCTCCAGTCGCAGCAGCAGGCCGGTCAGCGACTGGTTGACCTCGTCGTGGAGGTCGCGGGCGACGCGGGCCCGCTCCTCCTCCTGTGCGGCAAGTGCCGCTGAGCCGGCACGCCGTCGCTCGGCTTCCAGGCGTCGCACCATGCGCAGGAAGGCGAGCTCGATCCGGGCCACCTCCTCGGTCTCGCCGACCCCGTCGATCGAGGCGGGGAGAAGCAACCCCGGCCGGCTCAGGTCGACCTTCTCCATCTCCTCGATCAGGTCCTCGAGCGGCGCGTAGCGGCGGCGCAGCCGCAGCAGGTTGACCGCCAGCGCGATCACCGCGAGGGCGAGGACGACGATCACCACCGTGGTCATCGCCCAAGCCTAGAAGCAGCTATTCGGTTTCTTCTTCCGCTGGTTCGGCGGGGGCCAGGTTGAGACCGCCTTTGACGTGCGGTTCCAGCTCCTGGCCGATGCTGTTGACCAGCTGTTCGAATTCGCCCGGGCAGGTGGCGAGGCGCGATTCCGGCAGCAGTTCCAGTTCGGCGACTTCTTCGAAGGAGGCTTCGCTGGACCCCGCTACCCAGCAGAGGATGTCGAAGGTGCGCTGCAGGTCGAGCGAGTGGTTGTCGGCGTAGTCGGCAATTGCCGGTGGTTCCTGGCGCCCCGAGAAGTCCGCCCAGAAGCCGGCCGCCGCGGCCGCGTAGCCGGCGCCCTCGGACGCTTTCAGCAGCAGCACGGTGGCGATCGAGTCCGCCGCGTCCTCTTCTCCGCCGAGCACGGGCAGTTCGAAGTTGGCGATCAGCGCGTGCGCGAACTCGTGCTCGAAGATGAAGCTGTTGACGGCGCCGATCCGTTCGCCGAGTTCGTATTCGCTGTCTTCGGGATTGCCTTCGGCGAGGACTTCGAAGATCAGGGCCGCGAACCCGTAGGGCAGGGTGATCGAGTTGTCTTCGGGGTTGTAGAAGGGGCCGCCGCCGACCCCGTTGACGCCCTTGACGGTGAGCGGGTTCGGCAGCTGGAAGGTTTCCGCCAGCGTCTTCGCGAGCATTTCGGTTTCGCTCGCTTTCAGCATTTCGTAGCCGAGTTCGTCAGCTTCGCTGGCCGGTTCTTGCCACCTGACCTCGACTTCGCCGGTTGGGGCGACTGCGGCCTTCGTCTCGTCGGAGGAGTCGGAGGACGACGAGGAAGAGTCAGAGCCGCCGCAACCAACGGCGACGAGGGCTGCAAGGAGGCCGAGAAACATCGCTATGCAGGCTTTTCGAACCGACGAGGACACAATCAGGATCCTAATTTCGACAGGGGACGACGCCTGGGTGATAGGACGATCGTCTAGTGGGTGATCCCGCCCAGATCGGGGGCTGGCCCCTATGGTCATTCGCAACCCGACTCTCCATACTCAGTCGTCCACCAGACCCAGGAGCGACACGCATGAGCACCACCAAGCAATCGACTTTCGGCGCAACCCTCAGGACCACGATCCTGCTGGCGTCCCTTTCCGGCCTGCTGGTCCTGATCGGCGCCCTGATCGGCGGTCCCTCGACGGCCGCGATCTTCCTCGGCATCGCCCTGCTCTTCAACCTCGGCTCCTACTTCTTCAGCGACAAATTGGCGCTGGCGATGAGCCGCGCGAAGCCGATCGAGGAGTCGGAGAACCCGCGGCTCTACCAGATCGTCCGCGAACTGACGACGCGCGCCGGGCTGCCGATGCCGCGCCTCTACATGATCCCCCAGGACCAGCCCAACGCCTTCGCCACCGGCCGCAGCCCGAAGCACTCGGCCGTCGCCGTCACCCGCGGGATCACCAAACTGCTGTCCGAGGACGAGCTGCGCGGCGTCCTCGCCCACGAGCTCACCCACATCCGCAACCGCGACATCCTGATCCAGTCGGTCGCTTCGGCGATCGGCGCCGCGATTACCTACCTCGCCTACATGCTGCTCTGGTTCGGCGACGATGACAACTCGCCGCTGGGCCTTGTCGCTTCGCTGGCGATGGTCCTGCTGGCCCCGATCGCCGCTTCGATCATCCAGCTCGCGATCTCGCGCCAGCGCGAGTTCGCGGCTGACGCCGGCGGTGCCGAAATCTGCGGCAACCCGGAGTCGCTGGCGAGCGCGCTGCTGCGGCTCGAGCAGGGTGCGGAAGCGGTGCCGATGCAGGTCAACCAGGCGGCCGAGCCGCTCTACATCGTTGCCCCGTTCAAGGGCAAGGGCATCGCCGGTCTCTTCTCTACCCACCCACCGATCGAGGAGCGGGTCAAGCGCCTGCGCCAGATGCGTCCCTCCCTGTAGCCAGGTTTCCTCGTCCACCCGCCCCCGCAGCGAAGCTCTCCCCAACCGGCTTCGCAGCGGGGGCGGTCTCTGCTTTCAGTCCTGCTCGCCCTGCAGGCGCTTTGGCCTCGACGCCTCGAAGACCAGCGTCGCGGTGTCGACATTGATGCCCTCTTCGCCGTGCTCGATTAGCCGCGCGGCGGAGCGGGCCTCGATCTCGGACAGCTCGGCGAGGTGGCGAAGAGCTGATTCGTCGGCTTCCTTGAAGCCCTGTTCGTCGACGATGATCGGCTTGCGCAACAGCGCCCGGTGCGGGCGGCGGTCGAAGATCCCGGCTCGGATCGAGGCGATCAGGTCGCCGACGATTCGGCGCGCGATCGAGACGCTGGCAATTTCTCGCGCCAGGCGGGGGAACCGCTCCCAGGCTTCGGCGTCGAGCACCGGCCGCACCGTCGCCCGGTAGAAGTGCATCGTGCCGCCGTGTTTGGAGTCGGTGCCGACGAGCTCGATGAAGTTCGACTTGTTGAGGATCCGAACCTGTTCGTAGACGCGGTGGAAGTCTTCGTCCAGCAGCTCGGAGAGTTCCCGAGGGCTCGCCTCGCGATCGCCGAGGATCATCATGATCCGGTAGCGCAACGGGTGCGACAGCGCTTTGAACAGGGCTGCGTTTGTGGCGGCGGCAGGCCGGTGGTCCTGGAGATTCGTCGTCATCGACATTAAACGGGTCCGATCACTCAGCGGAAGTTGATGCAGCAGCCTATCGGCGCCGTTGCCCCTGCGCATCAATTTGTCCCCGCCAATGGTGAGGCGAAAACCTAACCGGTGGCGGCACGGCCGATGTAGATCGTCTTGTGGTCGCGCAGCTCATCGTGGGGTTCGACGAGCACGACCTGTCCGTTCTCCTCCTGCTGCCCGAGGGCGGCGAGGAGCTCCAGTCCGGACACCTCCATCGCCGCCTTGATCTGCTCGAGCGTGTAGTGCCGCTCGCGATGGATGTGGGGCTCGACTCCGTCGCCCGAGACTTCGGCTTCGTAGGTGCCGCCGGGCTCGATGTTGCTGCTGAGCCCGCGCCAGGTCCAGCCGCCGACGCTCATTCCCTCGGAGTCGCCGCTGGCGAAGTCGGAGCGGAAGAGGCTGAGCGTGTTCGAGTCGAAGAGGACCATGCCGCCGGGCGCGAGGTTGGCCCGCATCCCGCTCAGCGCCCGTTCGAGATCCCCGTCCTCGACCAGGTAGTTGACGACGTCGTTCAGTGCCCAGGCGAGCTCGAACTCACCGTAGACGGCCAGTTCGCGGGCGTCGGCGACGTCGAGCTTGACCGTGTCGCCGACTTTGCGCCGGGCTTCGTCGAGCATCGCGGTCGAGACGTCACAGCCCTGGATCTCCCAGCCGCGCCGCAGCATCGGCTCGAACGCGCGCCCGGTCCCGCAGCCGACGTCCAGCAGGCGGCCGTGCTTGAGCCCTCGCCTTTCGAGCTCCGGCAGCAGAGCCCCGAACCACATCTCGTAGTCGTTGCGATAGTTGAAGTCGTCGTAGATCGACGCGAACGCCTGGTAGGCCGCCCTGGCCGTTTTCTCGCTCACTCCTCGTCCCCTTCCCTGGATTGGCCCCGTACGGTGGCTTGATTTTGGCCCGATTTCAAGGCGACCCGGCGGCGATCGCCCCTTGGAACATTCACCCCACCAGAGCCGGGTCAATGTTGCAAGCGCGGTGACAGGGCCCCACTGCCAAGCGGCGCTATACTTTTTGAAGTAAAAGCTGATCCGATTTCAGGAGATTTACTTCATGCCTGGTACTGAGACGCAGGTAACGATCGAGGAGATCCAGCCTTTCGAGGCCGCTGAGGAGATCAACGGCGGGGATGTCGTCCTCATCGACACCCGCGAGCCGCACGAGTACCAGGAGGCCCATCTGGAGGGTGGCAAGCTGGTCCCGCCGGGTCTGCTCGGCGACGAGATCGAGGGCGCGGCGCCCGACAAGTCGGCGCGCACGATCCTCTACTGCCGCTCCGGCAACCGCTCGGCGATCGCCGCCGCGCAGCTGCAGGCGATGGGCTACGACAACGTCGCCTCGATGGCGGGCGGCATCCTCCTCTGGCAGGAACAGGGGCTGCCGGTGGTCTCGACTTCCGGGATGACCGCCGAGCAGCGCGAGCGCTATTCCCGCCACACCTTGCTCCCGGAGGTCGGCGTCGACGGCCAGCTGAAGCTGCTGAACTCGAAGGTGCTGCTGCTCGGTGCCGGTGGGCTCGGGGCGCCGACGGCGCTCTACTTGGCGGCGGCCGGGGTCGGCACGATCGGCCTCGTCGATGACGACGTCGTCGACGCCTCCAACCTGCAGCGCCAGGTGATCCACAACACCGAGCGGATCGGGATGCCGAAGACCACCTCGGCCCGGATCTTCATCGAACAGCTGAACCCCGACGTCAACGTCGTCGAGCACAACGGCCGCCTCGACGCGAGCAACATCCTCGAGGTGATGAAGGACTACGACATCGTCGTCGACGGCGCCGACAACTTCCCCACCCGCTACCTGCTGAACGACGCCTCGGTGCGGCTGCGCAAGCCGGTCGTCTCCGCCTCGATCCTTGGCTTCGACGGTCAGATCTCGACCTTCGTCCCCTACGAGGGCCCCTGCTACCGCTGCCTCTACCCGACGCCGCCGCCGGCCGAGCTGGCGCCAAGCTGCTCTGCCAACGGGGTCCTCGGTGTGATGGCCGGGACGATGGGCACCCTGCAGGCCAACGAGGTGATCAAGCTCGTGCTCGGCGCCGGTGAGCCGCTGATCGGCCGCCTGCTCCTCTACGACGCCCTCGGCACCACCTTCACCGAGCTCAAGGTCCGCCGCGACCCCGAGTGCCCGATCTGCGGTGAGCACGCCGAGGAGGTCCCGGAGTCGGAGATGGGCAAGTTCCCCGACTACGACGCTTTCTGCGCCGGCGCCGGCGGAGATCGCTAGCAAGCCCCGGCTCGACTAGGATCACCGCCCGATGGCCACTGTTCGCATCCCACCGGTACTGCGTCCGAAAACGGGCGGGCAGTCCGAGGTCGAGGCCGCCGGCGGCAACGTCGGCGAGGTCTTGCGGGCGCTGACCGAGGCGCACCCCGACACCTCGACGCAGCTGTTCGGTGAGGACGGCGAGCTCAACCGCTACGTCAACGTCTACCTCAACGACGAGGACGTGCGCGTGCTCGACGGGCTTGAGACCGCGGTCAAAGACGGCGACACCGTCGTCATCCTGCCGGCGATGGCCGGCGGCACCCGCTAGGGCTCAGCGCTCCAGCACCAGGCCGAGGAACTTCTTCGTCCGCTCCTGCGTGGGGTGGTCGAGCACGTCGACGGGCTTGCCCTGCTCGACGATCACGCCGCCGTCCATGAACACGACCTGGTCGCCGACTTCTTTGGCGAACCCCATCTCATGGGTGACGACCAGCATCGTCATCCCTTCCGAGGCCAGCTCGCGCATCGTGTCCAGCACCTCCTTGACGAGCTCGGGGTCGAGGGCTGAGGTGACCTCGTCGAACAGCATCACGTGCGGTTCCATCGCCAGCGCCCGGGCGATCGCGACCCGCTGCTGCTGGCCGCCGGAAAGCCGTTCGGGATACTGGCCGAGTTTGTCGCCGAGGCCGACCCGTTCGAGCAGCGCCGTCGCTTTCTCGCGTGCCTCCGCCTTCGAGCGGCCGAGGACCTTTTCCGGCGCCATCGTCACGTTCTCCAGCGCCGACTTGTGGGGGAAGAGGTTGAACTGCTGGAAGACCATCCCGACCCGCTGGCGGACGAAGTCGAGGTTCCAGCTCTGCTCGCCGGTGCCCGAACCGGGGCCCCTGCAGATGTCCTGCCCCTCGAGGAAGATCTCGCCCTCCTCCGGCGGCTCGAGCAGGTTGACGCAGCGCAGCAGCGTGCTCTTGCCGGAACCGCTCGGCCCGAGGATGCAGACGACTTCGCCTTTGGCGACGTCGAGGTCGACGCCTTTGAGGACCTCGAGCGCTCCGTAGCGCTTGTGCACGCCGACCAGCTTCAGCATCGGGTCGGCCATCTAGGCAACCTCGATGTGGGAGCCGCGGGCAATTTTGCCCTGCTGCCGAGCAATCAGTTTGTCGACGACTCGGGCCATCGGCAGGATGATGAGGATGAAGAAGAACGCGGTCAGGATCATTGCCGAGCTGTTGAAGGACTGTGCGAGCAGTTCTCGGCTGATCAGAACCGACTCAGCGAAGGCGATGACGCTGACGAGCGTCGTGTCCTTCAGCAGCGAGATCAATTCGTTCAGCATCGGCGCCGGGATCAGAGTCACGGCCTGGGGAACGACGACGTGTCGCATCGCTTGCCAGTGGCTCATCCCGAGCGAGCGGGCCGCCTCCATCTGACCGCGGGGCACCGCTTCGATACCGGCGCGATAGACCTCGGCGGTGAATGCTCCATAGACGAGCATGAGGGCGGCGACGCCGTACCAGAACGGATCGGGCTTGCCGAACCAGTGCGGGATCCGGATGTCTTTGGGGATGAATTCGAGAAACGGGATGCCGCCGGAGATGAGGAGGATCACGATCAGGATCGGGATCGCCCGGAACAGGTCGATGTAGGCGATCGTCACGAATCGGACCGGCACGAATTTCTTTCCCGGCAGCTGGCGGAGAAGGGCCAGTAGGAGACCCCAGGACAGCGCGAGCACTGCGACCACGGCGAAGATCACGAGGTTCTGCAGGAAAGCTTCCAGGACTTCCCAGAAGTGTTCCCCCATGTAGTTGAAGTCGAAGTACTGATGGAAGAATTCGCTCATCGCTCTCTCCTGTTGCTGCCGGGACCGAAAGGGGGCGCCGTCGCCGGCGCCCCCAGACTGCGATTCGGACTACCCCGTGAGCGCGACCTCAGTCGCGCTCAGCCCTGGAACTGTTTCGGCGGTTCGAGGTTGAACCACTTTTCGTAGATCGTCGTGTAGGTGCCGTCGGCAATCACTTCTTCCAGCCCCTTGTTGATTTCTTCGAGGAGCTGGGTGTTGTCCTTGGCGAGGGCGATTCCATACTCTTCTTCGGTCGGGACTTTTTCGGCGATTTCGACGCCGCCCGATTTTTCGACCGCGTTCTGCGCGACCGGTGCGTCGATGATCACGGCTTCGACGGTGCCGGCTTTCAGAGCGTTGACCGCATCCGGACCTTCGGGGAAGGGCCGGAGTTCTGAGGCGTTGGCTTTTTCCTTGCCGAGTTCGAGCCCGGTCGTCCCCTGCTGGGCGGCGACGACTTTGCCTTCGAGGTCGGCGAGGCCGGTGATGTCGCTGCCTTCTTTGACCAGGATCGCCTGTTCGGAGAGGTAGTAGGGATCGGAGAAGCCCACCGTCTGTTCGCGTTCTTCGGTGATCGTTGCGGCCGAGATCACCGCTTCGAACTTGCCCTGGGCGACGTCGCGGAAGATCGTTTCGAAGGAGGTGTCCGTGTATTCGGGCGTGCGGCCGATCCTTTCGCCGATCGCGTCCATCAGGTCGATGTCAAAGCCCGTGTATTCGCCCGGTTTTCCTTCCTCGAACGGGGGATAGGGAATGTCGGAGCCGACGGTCAGCGGTTCGCCACCACCACCGGATTCTTCGGTACTGGCGCCGGTTTCGCTGCCGGTGGAGCTGCTGTCGTCGCTGCCACCGCACCCTGCCACGGCCAAAGCCGCGATTGCGACGAGGAAGACCGCGAAGAGCGCGGCGAGCCGGGTCTTGCTCATTTGGTATTGCCTCCGATCCAAATGTTTGCTGGACCCGGGCGAATTTACACTTCCCGGGAACTCCGGCGTATGCCCCGTCGTACAAACGTGCCATCTATCCCTCGCTACACTTTCTGAAGTAACGGGGCGGAATCTGATGGCGGATCAACTTCTCAACAGACCCTGCGGGGGCCGGTTCGGCAACGTGGTCGAGTCGATCGGCAACACGCCGCTGGTCGAGCTGCCGCGGCTCTCGCCGAAGCCGGAGGTCCGCATCTACGCCAAG
The DNA here is from genome assembly GCA_035509895.1 of Solirubrobacterales bacterium. Taxonomy (GTDB): domain Bacteria; phylum Actinomycetota; class Thermoleophilia; order Solirubrobacterales; family 70-9; genus VAYN01. The sequence continues at coordinate 19,960 of DATKIA010000078.1, read as the reverse complement.
CTCGAGGGCCACAACCCGACCGGCTCGGTCAAGGACCGGGTCGCCAAATCGATGATCGAGGCGGCGGAGGCGGAAGGGGCGATCGAGCCTGGGCAGACGATCCTCGAACCGACCTCGGGCAACACCGGCATCGCCCTGGCGATGATCTGCCGCCGCAAGGGATACCCGCTGAAGGTCGTGATGCCGGACAACGTCACCGAGGAGCGGACCCAGCTGCTGCGGATGTACGGGGCGGAGATCGTCTACTCGGAGGGCGCGAAGGGCTCCAACGGCGCGGTCGAGGTGGCGCTGGAGATGGCCGAGGAGCCCGGCTACTACATGCCCTACCAGTACGGCAACGAGAACAACCCGCTGGCCCACTACAACGGCACCGCGGTCGAGATCCTCGACGAGCTCGACGAGGTAGCCGCCTTCGTCGGCGGTCTCGGCACCGGTGGCACCTTGATGGGCAACGGCCGTCGTCTCAAGGAGGCCAACCCGCAGACCCGGATCGTTGCCGCCGAGCCGATGCAGGGCGAGCTGGTCCAGGGCCTGCGCTCGCTCGACGACGGCTTCATCCCGCCGATCATCGACCTCTCGATCCTCGACCGGAAGATCATGGTTTCCAACCGCGACGCGATCGTCTGGACCAAGAAGCTGCTCGACGAGGAGGGCGTCTTCGCCGGTGTCTCGGCCGGCGCAATCGCCGCGATCGCCGCCCGCATCGCTGGGGAGCTCGACGGCGGCAACGTCGTCTTCCTGATCCCCGACGACGGCTGGAAGTACCTCTCCTCCGGCGTCTACACGAAGTCGATCGAGGAACTCGGGGACATCGACTCCACCGTCTGGTGGTAGTCGCCTCTAGGCTGGTTGCGATGCGGATCACCCAGGGACTGATCGACGAGATGGTCGCGCACGCGCGTGAGGACCTGCCGAACGAGTGCTGCGGCATGGTCGGTGGGCGTGGCGGCGAGGCGACGGAAGTCGTCCGCGTCGCCAACTCGGCTGCCAGTCCGCTGCGCTACGAGATGGATCCGCAGGGCCAGTACAACGCGCTGAAGTCGATCGAGGACGGCGGCAACGAGCTGCTCGCGATCTACCACTCGCACACCAAGAGCGCCGCTTATCCCTCGCAAACCGATGTCAACCAGGCCGTCGCCTGGCCGGAACAGATCTATGTGATCGTCTCGCTCGCCGACGAAGACGTCCCCGACGTCAAGGCCTTTCTACTCAAGGATCTGAAGATCGCTGATGTCACGCTCGAAATCCAGTAGCCACAAGGGCGGCTCCCACAGCCGCGGTTCCCACGGCCCGCACGGCGGCGGCCCCTCCCAGGAGGGCGGGGGCGGCGGCGGTGGTGGAGGCGGCAAGCTCGTCAAGGTCGCTTACGGCCGTAACCAGGCAGAAGCGGAACTGCTGCAGGGTCTGCTTTCGGAGGCCGGGCTGCCGAGCGTCCTCAAGCGCAGCGGCGGGTTCGACAATCCCGACTTCCTCGCCGCCGGCCCCCACGACGTGATGGTCAACTCCGAGGCGGCGCCGCGGGCGCGCGAGGTGCTCGCCGAAACCCAGTTCGAGAGCGAGGACGAAGAGCGCAACGAGCTCGAAGAGCAGGTGCGGCTGGAGCGAGGCGAAACCGGAGTCACCTCGCCGGGCCGACTGGCGCTCTGGGTCGGCATCGCCTTTGTCGCCGCCGTCCTCATCATCTGGGTGCTCTACGAAATCAGCTGAGGCGGGTACTTGTGGCGGACGGGGATCTGGTCGACGTTGCGTTCGCCAAGGATCCGGTTCAAGCCGAGATGCTGCAGGGGCTGCTCGGGCACGCGGGCATCCCGAGTCTGCTTCAGCCAACCGGGCTGAGTGGCCTGCAGCTCGGCCTCGGCCGTCTCTACTCCGGCTTCGGCGGCGGCGGCCAGCGGATCCTGGTCCACGCCGACAAGTTCGAGGCGGCACGAGCCGTTCTGGCGGAGACCCTCGTCGCGGAGGACGAAGAGACTTGGCCCTGGATCGCGGATTCCGACTGACCGAGCTCAGCTGACGCCAGCCGGGCGGTTCATCGAGCGCAGGTAATCCCGCCAGGCCTCCTCGATGTCGCGGAAGCGGGCGTCGAATGCGTCTTCGAGAGTGACCGCGGGGCCGCCGGGGAGGAGGCCGTCGACGAGGCGCTCGCAGGCCTCGGGCCCTCGCTCTTCCTCGAGCAGGTCGAAGATCGTGCCGCCGAGCAGGACGGCGTCGCGGCGGGAGGGGGGGAAGGAGGGGCGTGAGCTTTCCCGCAGGCGGCGGATCACCGCCGGCCGGTAGAGGCCGACCTGGCGGGCGAAGTACTGGGCGCCGCCTTCGACCAGCCAGGCCCAGCGCAGATAGCGGGCGAAGCGCCGCGGCGTCCACGAGGGGGGCAGGGCCGAGTTGTTGGCGGCGACGACGAGCTGGGCGTAGAGCCGCTCGGCGGTGCCGCGCAGCGCCTCCAATGAGTCGTCACCGGCGGCGCGTTTTTCCAGGTAGGGGTCGTTGAGGACGTGCAGCTCGGTCGCCATCGCCCAGCCGGCAAGGTAGCGGCGGCCGGCCGGCGCCGCCGACCAGCGGGCGGCGGGGAGGAAGGGGTGGGCCATCGTCAGCCAGACCGGGTTGGTGTGGACGACGACGGTGACGTCGCCGGGGACCTGCTCGAAGCGGTCTTCGAGCTTCAGCCGCAGGTTCTCCATCCGGTCCAGCGTCCGCTCCGCGAACGTCGCGTCCTCGCTGTCGTGTCGCGCCGTAAAAGACAGCGACTCCGTCTCGATCCAGGACATCGAGGCGAGACTAGCGAGCAGCGCTGGCGCTAAACGAGGGCCGGCTCGGCGTCGCCGCAGACCGCGCGGATCTCGTCGCGAGCGCGGTCGAACTCTTCGTCGGCCATCACCGGCGTGCCCTCGAAGGGCAGGTCGCGATCGATCTCGACCCAGGAGCGGCAGCCGTGGTACTCGTCGCGGACGCGGACGGTGACCGGGCGCGGGATCCGGTGGACCCGCAGCAGCAGGATGTGGAGCGGGTGACGCCGCTTCCAGGCGAGCCGCTTTTCGGCGTAGTCCGGGGTCCAGATGTAGTACGGCGAGAGGCTGTCGAGCGTACGACGATCGTTGATCGTGACGTGATCGGTGACCTCGGCCCAGGCGCGCAGCCGAACGCGGTCGGGCTGGGGGATGCCGCCGTCCTGGAGCAGCGCTTTCGGCGGCGGCTCCTCGTCGGGCCAGACACCCTCCTCGAGCGCGCGGCGCAGCTCCGGGTGGTGCGATTCCCGCACCAGGTCGTTGCGCTGGTGGTCGAAGGTGGGATAGAGGAAGAAACGCTCGTGCTCGAGCTCGAAGTGCTTGTTCTCCTCGCGGATGCCGCCCTTGCGCAGCGTCAGGAGCTGCTCACCCTCTGAGAGAGCGCGGACGGTTACTGCCCATTCCTTTAGAGCGATCGGCATGTCGAAGTGATTCCCTACGAAGTGATGTTTAGCGAGGGGCTGGGGGTGAACCTGGCCGTGAAAAGGCGTTCCGCCCGCTCGGGTGGCGCATTCTAGAACAGCGGCGCAGAATTACCAAATAAAAAGCCCCTAACGTCTTCCCGCACCGCCCGGGGTTTCGAGCCGCAAACGATCGCCGGCGGCGAGCTCTCCGTCAGCCTTGCTCGGCAGCTCCTCACCGTTGCGCAGGTTGACTCCGGGGGCGCCGTTTTCGGCTCCACCAAGCCCTTTCGGTGGGTGCCGGCGGCGCTCGGTGATGAGCGTGAAGCGCATCGGCGCCAGCGCTTCCAGCTCGCGAACCAGGCCCTCACCGCCGTGACGAGTTCCTCCGCCGCCACTTCCGCGCCGTAGTGAGAGGTTCGTCACACGAAGCGGGAACTCCGTCTCCAGCGCCTCGACCGGCGTGTTCAGCGTGTTCGACATCGCGACGTGGATCGCGCTCGGCCCATCGGCATCAGGACAGGCGCCCTGGCCGCCGCCGAGCGTCTCGTAGTAGGTGAAGTCCTCGTTCGCGAGCGTCAGGTTGTTCATCGTCCCCTGACCCTGGGCCGGAACCGGCCTGGCGCCGCCAAGCGCGGAAATCACGAGGTCGGCGATCCGGCTCGAGGTCTCGACGTTGCCGGCGGCTACCGCAGCCGGGAATTCGGCGTTCAGCAGGCAGCCGGCGGGGGCGACGACCTCGATCGGGCGGTGGGCGCCGGCGCAGGGCGGGGCATCGGGGTCGGTCAAAACGCGAACGGCGAAGAATGCCGCTGATTTCGTCACCGAGAGCGGGCAGTTGAGGTTGCCGTCGACCTGCGGATCGGTGTCGCTGAAGTCGAGGCGGAGGCTCTCGCCGGCGATCGTCGCCGTGACCCGGAGAACGACGTCGCGCTCGCCGTCGGCCGAGTCGTCTTCGAGCACGTCCTCGGCGCTGTAGGTGCCATCGGGGAGGGCGGCGAGGGCGGCGCGGGTGCGGCGCTCGGAGTAGGCGAGGATCTCCTCCATCCCCTCGCGGAGGAGGTCGGAGCCGTAGCGCCCGGCGAGCTCAACGAGCCGAACTTCGCCGATCCGGTTGGCGGCCTGCTGCGCGCGCAGATCGGCGAGCCGCTGGCGCGGCGCCCGCATCTGGCCGGCGAGCCGCTCGAGCTCGGCCTCGGTGGCGATCGTTGGCCCGATCACCACGCCCTCGTCGGCGAGGGTCTTCGAGAAGGCCGGCATGCTGCCGGGGGTCGGGCCGCCGACGTCGGCGTGGTGGGCGCGGCAGGCGGAAAAGCCGAACAGCTCGCCGCTGACGAAGACGGGCGCGACCAGGGTGATGTCCGGCAGGTGGGTGCCGCCCCGGTAGGGGTCGTTGAGGATCCAGGCGACGCCGGGCTCGTGATGCTCGCCGAGCACGGCGGCGACCGCGTCGGGCATCGAGCCGAGGTGGACGGGGATGTGCTCGGCCTGCATCACCAGCTCACCGCCGGCGTCGAACAGCGCCGTCGAGCAGTCGTGGCGCTCCTTGATGTTGGCCGAGTAGGCGGAGCGGATCAGCGCCGCCCCCATCTCGTCGCAGGCGGCGCGCAGGCCGCCGATCAGGACCTGGAGGGTTATCGGGTCCATTGCCCCACGATCGTGCCGTGCTCGTCGACGCTCGCCTCCCAGCCGGGCGGCAGGACCAGCGTCGCCTCCGGCAGCTCGAAGACCACCGGCCCAGTTGCCTGCGTGCCGGCGGCGGGCTCGCCCCGCAGGACCGGGGTCTCGACCCACCTGTCGTCGAAGCGGACCGGCCGGGTGCTCTCCTCCACGTGACCGCTGGCAGCCGCCCGCGGTCGCGGCTCTGGGCCGGGGACGACGAGCGCCAGGCGGATGTCGACGAGGACGACCTCGCCCTCGGGGTCGCGGTGGCCGTAGCGCTCCTCGTGCGCCGCCTCGAAGCGCTCGGCGAGGTCGGCCGGGTCCGGCTCCGCCGAGCCCGGCACCGGCAGCTCGAAGGCCTGACCGGCGTACCGCATCTCGTAGGTCAGCTCCGGCGTCGCCCCCTCGAGGTCGACAACGGCGGCGGCGATCATCGCCGTGACCTCGGCGGCAATCCGCTCCGCGCTCAGCGCGGCGCCGGAGAGCATCACGGTGCGGGCGGTGTCGCGGCGGCGCTCGGAGGCGCAAAGACCAAGGGCCGACAGGACGCCGCCGGCACGGGGGCAGAGGATCGTCTCGATCCCGAGCTCGGCGGCGATCGCCGCCGCGTGCATCGGGCCGGCGCCGCCGAAGGGGAGGAGCGCGAACCCGCGCGGGTCGACGCCGCGCTCGACGGTGACGACGCGCAGCGCCCGCACCATCTCCTGGTTGGCGACGCGGACGATCCCGGCTGCGGTCTCGATCCGCTCGAGGCCGAGGGCAGCGCCGAGCCGGTCGACGGCCGCCTCCGCAGCGGCGAGGTCGAGGTCGACGCCGCCGGCCAGGCGCGAGTCGCCGGCGAGGTGGCCGAGCAGGAGGTTGGCGTCGGTCACGGTCGGCTCGGTGCCGCCGCGGCCGTAGCAGGCGGGTCCGGGCTCGGCGCCGGCCGAGCGCGGACCGACCCGCAGGGCGCCGCCGGCGTCGCGCCACCCGACCGAGCCGCCGCCGGCGCCGACCGTGTGGACGTCGACCATCGGCAGCTGGATCACGCGGCCCTCGACGCGGCGCGAGTCGGTGCGGCGGACGACGCCGTCCTCGACCACGCAAACGTCGCAGGAGGTGCCGCCCATGTCGAAGCCGAGGGCGTTGCCGTCGCCGCTGGCGCGGGCCAGCAGTCCGGCCCCGACGGCGCCGCCGGCGGGGCCGGAGAGGACGCTCCAGGCGCCCGCCCGGGCGGCCTCCGCCGCCGGGGCGACGCCGCCGGAGGACTGCATCACCAGCGGCGCCGGCAGCCCGGCAGCTCGGGTCGCCTCGCCGAGCCGCTCGAGGTAGCGGCCGAGCAGGGGGCTGAGGTAGGCGTCGATCGCGGTCGTCGAGCAGCGCTCGTACTCGCGAAAGCGCGGCAGCACCTCGTGCGAGGCGGAGACGTGGACGCCGGGCAGGCGCTCGCGCAGCGTCGCCGCGACCCGCTGCTCGTGGCTGGGGTCGAGGTAGGAGAAGAGCAGGCAGATCGCGACCGACTCGGCGCCGGCCGCCTCGAGCTCGCGCGCCAGGCGCTCGGGCTCCTCGGCGGCGAGGGCGGTGACGACGCCGCCGGCGCCGACCCGCTCCTCGGCCTCGAAGCGCAGCTCGCGCGGGACCAGGGGCGCCGGCTTCGGCGCACAGAGGTGGTAGAGCTCGGGCCGGTCCTGGCGGCAGATCTCGAGCAGGTCGGCGAAGCCCCGGGTCGCGATCAGCGCCGTCCGCGCCCCGCGTTCCTCGAGCAGGGCGTTGGTGCCGACGGTCATCCCGTGGGCGAAGGCTTCGACCTCGTCCGGCTCGGCCCCCGCCCGCGCCAGTACCGCGCCGATCGCGCTCATCACTCCGTCGGACTCGGCTCCCGGCGTGGTCGGGACCTTGGCCGTGTGGACCTCACCGCCGTCGAGCAGGACCGCGTCGGTGAAGGTCCCGCCGACGTCGACTCCGAGCAGCATCGACCTAGGCTCTCAGACCCATTCCTCGTGGCGGGTGGTGCCGTCGGCGGCGAGGACGACGTGGATCCCGTCGAGGGCGGGATCGGTCTCCGGGCAGTCGGCTCGGAGGTGGCCGCCGCGCGACTCGGCGCGGCCGAGCGCCGCCCGCGCGATCGCCCCCGCCAGCGGATAGCGGTTGGCGACGAGGCGGGCGAGGTCGTCGGGGTTGCGCATCGGCCCCGCGTAGCGCCAGACCGCGTCGCGGGTCTCGTCGGTCGGCGGGTCGAAGGCCCAGTCCGGCGGCTCTGGGCGGATGGCGGCCGCTTCCTCGGCGAGCGCTGCGGTGGCGGCGCGGCCGCCGAAGACAAAGCACTCGCTGAGCGAGTTGGAGGCCAACCGGTTGGCGCCGTGAAGGCCGGTGCAGGAGCACTCGCCGACCGCGTAGAGGCCGGGCACGGAGGAGCGGCCGTCGAGGTCGACGGCGACGCCACCCATCGTGTAATGGGCGGCGGGGGAGACCGGGACCGGCTTCGAGCGGGGGTCGAGCCCGGCCTCGGCGAGCGAGTCGAAGACGTTGGGGAAGCGAGCCGGATCGATCCCGCGCAGGTCGAGCTCGACGTTGGGCCGCTGGTCGGCCTGCATCTGGACGAGGATCGCGCCGGTGACCGCGTCGCGCGGGGCGAGCTCGTCGGTGAAGCGCTCGCCGTTGGCAGCGAGCAGCTTCGCGCCCTCGCCGCGGATCGCCTCGGTGATCAGCAGGCCGTCGAAGCGGGTGCCGGGCAGCGCCACCGCAGTCGGGTGGAACTGGCAGAACTCGAGATCGGCGAGGTCGGCTCCGGCGGCGTTGGCGAAGACCGGCCCGGCACCGATCGCCCCGCGCGGGTTGGTCGTCCGCCGCCACAGCGCCGCCGCCCCGCCGGTCGCCAGCACGGTCGCTGCGGCGGCGATCTGGCCGCGGTCTGTGATCACACCGTGGCAGCGCTCGCCGTCGCTCCAGAGCGTCGTCGCCGAGGTCCGCTCCATCACCTCGATCCGCTCCTCGACCGCGGCCATCGCCGCCAGCTTCGAGGTGATCTCATGCCCGGTCTGGCTGCCGCCGGAGTGGACGATGCGGCGGCTGGCGTGGCCGCCCTCGAGCCCCAGCGCCAGCCGTCCCTCGTGATCGAGGTCGAAGACGATCCCCCGTGCCTGCAGGTCGCGCACCGCCGCCGGCGCCTCCTCGACCAGGACCCGGACCGCCGCGGGCCGGCAGAGGCCGCGGCCGGCAGCGATCGTGTCGGCGGCGTGGCGCTCGGGGGTGTCGTCGGGTTCGAGCGCCGCCGCCAGTCCGCCCTGGGCCCAGAAGCTGGCGCTCTGGGAAAGCGGGGTACGGGAGACGAGACAGACTCGGCCGCCCTGCTCGGCCGCCCGCAGCGCCGTCCACAGCCCGGCCGCGCCGCCGCCGACGACAGCGACGTCGAACTCGGCGCTTGGTTTTATCTCCCCTCCGCCTGTTTGCGGATCGAGTCGAGCTGCTCGCGCAGCCAGGCGGCGGCGGCTTCGCGCGCCCGCGCCCGCTCGTCGTCGATCGTCCGCTCAGAGTCGGAGGCCCGAGCCTCGGCGGCGGCGATCCGCTCCTCGGCGGCGTCGGCCTGGGCCTCGATCTCGGTCAGTTTCTCCTCGGCAGTCGCGATCGCCCGCTCCTTCGCCTCGCGCGCCTGCTGCAGGTCTTCCTCGTGCGCGAGACGCAGCTGCTCGAGGTCGCGGTCGGCCTCCGCCCGCAGCTTCTCGAGGTCGGCCTCGAGCGCCCTGATCTCCGCCTCGGCGCGTTGTTCGGCCTGGCTCGCCTGGCTGGCGGCCGCCTCCAGCCTGCGTTCCGCCTCTTCGACTTGGGTGCTGAGGCTTGCGGGGGGCCCGCCTGGTTCGGCACTCATTCTGGCCCCAATCTAATACGGGGTCCCGACCACGTCACTGTAGGCCTCGATCACACGCTCGGCCATCGGCCCCGCGCCGAGCGATGCGGCGCGCGCGCCGCCCTCGACCCGAGGGTCGGCAGCGTCGAGGTGACGGGCGGCCAGCGCCGCCCAACTCTCGGCCTCGAACGGGGCGCAGAGGCAGCCCTCGATGCCGCTGAGCGCGTAGGGAGAGATCCCGACCGGGGTCGAGAGAACGGGGACACCGCAGGCCAGGGCCTCGATCGCGGCCATCCCGAACCCCTCGTACTCGGAGCTGACGAGGACGGCGGCGGCGGCGTTGATCCAGACCGGCATCTGCTCGGGCTCGATCGAGCCGCCGCTGAGCAGGTCGGCGCCGCAGCGCGCGGCGACCGCGGCGGCGCGGTCGTGGCGCTTCTCCGGCCGGGCCGGGTTGGCGGGGAAGAAGAGGTAACGCCCCTCGGGGTCGAGGCCGAGTTGGCGCCGCGCCTCGGCCCGCGGCAACGGCCCGAAGCGGTCGAGGTCCGGCCCGCAGGGAAGGACCGCCGAGCCGGGCACGGCGGGGAGGCCAGGGCGGCCGTCCTCCGCTGCGAACAGGGCCCGCGAGACGGCGGCGACGAGGTCGACGCGCCAGGCGAGGCGGCGGGAGAGCGGCCCGACGACCCCGTGGCGGACGTCGGTGCCGTGGAAGGTGACGATCAGCGGCGCCGCCCCGGCCAGCTTCGCGCACCAGCCGGCGAGGCCGTAGTGGGCGTGGACGAGGTCGAAGCGCTCGCGCTTCAGCAGCGCCCGCAGCCGGCGCGTCGCCGGGATGTACTCGTTGCGACCGGGAGGGAAGCTGAAGACGTCGACCTCGACACCGCGCTTCCTGACCTCGTCGACCTGGTCGCGGACCCAGCGCCCGAGCTGCGGCCGCGTCTCGTCCGGCTCGAAGTTGGTGACGACGAGGACGCGCACCCGGGTCAGGGTATCCGCGATAGCTTGGGCGCGACCGGAGTCAGTCCTCGCGACAGGAGAGTGCCGATGACCACCAGCGCCGACTTCACCCCCGCGGAGTGGGAGATCGTCCGCGAGGGCCCGACCAGCGCCGGGATGATCGTCTCCACTGCGCAGCGCGGCGGAACCTTCCGCGAGGCTTTTGCGATGGCCAAGGCGTACGCCGAGGCGCGCCAAGAGCACGGCGACTCTGAGCTCCTCGACGAGCTCGTCTCGCACAAGCCCGACATGGACCACACTAAGGCGCACTCGCCCGAGGAGCTCAAAGCGCACGGCCTGCAGCGGATTCAGGAAGCGGTCGGGCTGGTCGAGCAGAAAGCGACGCCGCAGGAGCTCGACGACTACCGCCGCTTCGTCGTCTCGCTGGCCCAGCGGGTTGCCGCCGCCAAGTCCGACGTCAGCGACGCCGAGACCGCCGCGATCGCCGCGATCTCCGCGGCGCTCGGCAGCTAGCCGCGAGCGCGCGGCACCGGCATCTGGACCAACCCCAGTCCGATCACTTCGACTTCTTCGCCGGGCGCACAGGCGGCGATGTCGGCCTCCTCCCTGCGCAGGCGCTGCTGCAGACTGGCCAGGGCCGGCAAGCCGATCGCGGCTGGAACGGCCAGCAGCATGCCCCGGTAGGCGAGTACGGCCACGGCAGCGTCGGTGGCGTCGACGCCGTAGAGGATCAGGGCGCCGATCAGGCCGAGGTCGAGGCCGCCGATTCCCCCGGGCAGTGGCACCAGGCCACCGAGCTGGCCGATGATGTAGGCGAGCAGCAGGACGCCGAGCGGCGGCAGCGGGTTGCCGAAGGCGGGGAAGCAGACGCCGAGGACGGCGACGTCGAAGAGCATGTAGCCGGCCGAGCCGATGATCACAGCCGGCGAGCGGAGCAGGCCGACCGCCTCCTCGACGCCGTCTCCAATCGCACTCAGGATCGCCTGGGCCCTGGGCCGGGTGGAGCTGGCGCCCAGCGCCCGGGCCGCTGCTCCCGCGCTCAAGGCGAGGGCGATTGCGCCGATTCCGACGACGACCGGGACGGCGCCGAGGAGTGGATCGGAGGGGTCGGACATCAGGCCGCTGGCGAGGGCGAGGCCGCCGAGGACGAGGAAGCCGACGTTGGCCAGGCTGGTGAGCAGGAAGAAGGCGACCGTGCGCCGCGCGATCTGAGCGGCGGCGAGGCCCCCGCGGCGCAGGATCCAGGCGCCGAGCGCCAGGCCGCCCGCGCCGCCGACCGAGAGCAGCGAATTGGCCGCCTGCTCGGAGAGCCCGATCTCGGTGCTCGTGCGCCAGCTCATCCGCCTGCAGAAGACAGCCCTGAAGACGAGCACGTAGGAGCCGCACGAGAACAGCTCGAGGGCGACTCCGAGCAGGAGCCAGGGCAGCTTGCCGCCCTTGAAGCTCTCCCGCAGCGAGCTCAGACCTGGCAGCAGCACGACCAGCGCCACGATTACCAGCGCGACCCCGCCGACGATCAGCAGCGAGCGCCGCAGCCGCCATCCGGAGAAGTCCTCGGGCAGCGGCTCGGCGTCGACCTCAGTCGGTTCGAGGTAGGTGACTTCGATGCAGGGACTCTAGAGTCGCACCGGCAGCGTCTTCAGCTGGTTGAGGAAGGCCGATTCGACGAAGACCGGTCGGCCGGCGATCTCCATGCTCGGGTAGCGGGCGAGGGTCTCCTCGAAGAGGATCTTCAGCTCGAGCCGGGCGAGCGCGGTGCCGAGGCAGAAGTGGCGGCCGCCGGCGCCGAAGGCCTGGTGCTCGGGGTTGCGGGTGACGTCGAAGCGGTCGGGGTCCTCGTAGCGCGTCTCGTCGCGGTTGGAGGAGACGTACCAGAGCACCACCTTGTCACCATCCTTGATCTCCTGGCCGCCCAGCTCGGTGTCGCAGGTGGCGGTGCGGCGGAAATGGCCGAAGGCGGGGAACATCCGCAACGACTCCTCGACCGCGCTCGGGATCAGGGAGGGGTCGTCGAGCAGGAGCTGGCGCTGGTCGGGGTTTTCGATCAGGGCCCGCATGCCGCTCGCGTAGGTCGCCTTGGTGCTGTCGTTGCCGGCGGCCATCAGGAGGAAGAAGCCCATCACGATCTCGTGGTCCTCGAGCCGCTCGCCTTCGACCTCGGCGTGGACGAGGACGCTGGTCAGGTCGTCGGTCGGGTTCTGGCGCCGTTCGGCGATCAGCTTGTTGCAGTGCTCGAAGATTTCCGGCACGGTCTTCTCGATCGCGCCCTCGATGCCGTCAGGGTTGAGGTCGGGGTCTGAGGCGCCGAGGGCGCCATTCATTAGTTTCGCCCACATCGCGTCGTCCTCGGGCGGGATCCCCATGAAGCTGCCGATCACCCGCGAGACGGCGACCTGGCCGACGTCGTTGACGAGCTCGCAGGTCTCGCGGCCCTCGAGCCGGTCGAGGGCGTCGATGACGATGCGGCGGATCTCCGGCTCGTGGGCGGCGATCCGCTTCGGCGTGAAGCCGGCTTGGAAGAGTGCCTTGACCCGGTCGTGCTTGGGCGGGTCCATGCCGATGAACATCGCCCGCATCAGCTCCAGCGGGAAGCCGGCGGTGACGGCGACGATGCCGCCCTTTTCGGAGGAGTAGGTCTGCCAGTCGCGGCTGACGGCGTGGACGTCGTCGGCGGTCGTGATCGACCAGAAACCGGCCGATTCGGGGAACTCGGGCACGTGCGAGGTCCAGTGGACCGGGCACTCGTTGCGCATCCGCTTGAAGAGATCGTGGGGCGGGCCATCGGGCCAGCGCTTGCGGTCGATCAACAGCACTTCGTCGAGGTTCTCCTCGCTGACGCCCATCGTCTCCTCCTCCGGCTCGGGTCCGCCGACATAGTAACTGGCTGGCCAGCCAGTTTTGCCTGAGGAGGTGCCGCTCGCGCCCGTCGCGATTTTGGCGACCAACCCGCCGGCTGTAATCGTCGGCGATGCACGCTCGCGCCGAGCAGGCCGCAGACCTCCGCGACACGGTCGTGATCCTGCTCGCGCTCGCGGCCGGGGCGGTGGACGCGATCAGCTTCTTCGGTCTCGGCGGCGCCTTCGCCGCCAACATGACCGGCAACGTCGTCCTCCTCGGGGCCGTCGCCGGCGGCTTCACCCACGCGCTGCTGCGCTCAGGCGCCGCGCTCGTCGGCTACGTGGTCGGCGCCTACGCGGCGGCGCGCTGGGTGCGGCAGGGACGGGAGGGTTTGTGGTCCGGGCCTATGACGCGCGGCCTCCTCGTCATCGCCGCGGCCGAGGTCTGCGTCCTTGTTGCCTGGCTCGCCGCCGACACCCGGCCGGGTCTGGCCGGGCAGGCCGCGATGATCGGCGTCTTCGCGCTGGCGATGGGGGCGCAGGGGGCACTCGCGCACCGGCTCGGGCTCGGCGGCGTCACCACCACCTACGTGACCGGCACCCTGACCGGGTTCGTCGACGAGCTGGCAACCGACTCGGGCAGCGGCCGTAACCGGGCGCAACGGCTGAGCATGGTCCTGGCGCTGGCCGTCGGCGCCGGCTTTGCCTCGCTGCTCGTCTTCCAGGCGCGGGAGGCGGCGGCGTTCCTGCCGCCGGCGCTGACGATCGCCGCCGTCTTCCTCGCCGGGAGTTACAGAGGGTCTCGCGAGTAGTCCGCAAGTCGTGCGTCCCGCGTCTTGTTCGGTGCGCCCCGGCGGCCCAGCATCGCCATCCCGAAACAAGAAAGGAGGAAGCGATGCTCTACGCGCTGATGGGCTATCTGCACGCCGCGCTCGGCCACGCGCACGATCGCGCGTCCCGGCGGGTGCGGCTGATTCGCCGCCTGGCCGGTGGCGAGGCGGGGCAGGGGACGGTCGAGTACGTCGGCCTGATCCTGCTGGTCTCGCTGCTGATGGTGGGGATGGTTGCGGCGATGAAAGGGTTCAACGGCAAGCAGGGGACCGAGCTCGCCGACGTGATCGTCAACAAGATCAAGGAGGCGGTCGACAAGGTCGCCTTCAAATGAGGTTGGGGGGCGCCGGGCAGGATCGCCTGGCCCGGTGCGCCCGATCTGCGTCGATCACATCACCTTGCAGGTCGGCGCCGGGATCGGCGCCCTTGCCGCCGAACAGGGCCTGACGGTCGGCGAGGGGGACGTGTTGCTGACGCTGCGACGTGCCGGCAGGCCCCACCGGCTCTCTCCGAGCGCTTGGTGGGCGAGCACGTCGCCCGCGAGGCCGAGATGCTGGCGCCGCTCAGCGCCACCGAGCGCCGCAGCCTGGCCCGGACGCTGCGCAAGCTCGAAGCGCACCTGAAAGACTCGCGCAATGCCAGCCTCCCGTAGTTACGACCGCGCCCCGGCGGACATCCGGCCGGTCACCATCGATCCCGGCTTCGTCGAAAGCGCCGACGGGTCCTGCCTGATCTCGGTCGGCAAAACCCGGGTGATCTGCACCGCCTCGGTCAACGAAACCGTGCCGCGCTGGATGCAGGGCCGCGGGACCGGCTGGGTCACCGCCGAGTACGCGATGCTGCCGGCCTCGACCGGGGACCGCAAGCAGCGCGACATCTCGAAGGGCAAGCAGGACGGCCGGGGGGTCGAGATCCAGCGCCTGATCGGTCGCTCGCTGCGTGTCGTCGTCGACTTCAAGGCGCTCGGCGAACGCAGCGTCTACGTCGACTGCGACGTGCTCGAAGCCGACGGCGGCACCCGCTGCGCCTCGATCACCGGCGGTTACGTGGCGCTGCGCCAGGCCTTCCAGCGGTTGCTCGACCGCAAAGCGATCGAGACGATGCCGCTGACCGGCTCGATCGCCGCGATCAGCGTTGGCATGGTCGACGGCCGCGCCCTCTGCGATCTCGACTACAACGAGGACTCGACCGCCGAGGTCGACGCCAACGTCGTCATGACCGGCGACGGCGGCCTCGTCGAGGTGCAGGCGACGGCGGAGCGGACGCCGCTCTCGCGCGCCTCGCTAGACGAGCTGCTGGCGCTGGCCGAGGGCGGTATCGCCCGTCTGCGGGAGGTGCAGGAGAGGGTCGAGTGATTCTCGCGACCGGCAACCTCCACAAGGTCGCCGAGATGCGGGAACTGCTGCCGGGCCTGGAGCTCGAGCCGCTGCCGACGGGCTTCGCGATGCCGCCCGAGGATGGCGACAGCTTCGAGGCCAACGCCCTGATCAAGGCTCGCGCCGCGCACGCGGCGGCAAGCGGGGGGCAGGCGGTGCTCGCCGACGACTCCGGGATCGAGGCCGAGGACCTCGGCGGGGCGCCGGGGATCTACTCGGCCCGCTACGCCGGGGTCGACGTCGGCGACGAGGTCAACCTCGCGAAGCTGCTGCGCGAAGTCGACGCCGCGGCCGGCAACCGGCGCGCCGCCTACGTCTGCGTCCTGGCGCTGATCGACCCCGACGGGAGCGAGCACACCTTCGAGGCTCGCTGCGAGGGACGGTTGCTGCACGAAGGCCGAGGCAGCGGCGGCTTCGGCTACGACCCCGCCTTCGTCCCCGACGACCTCGCCCCCGGCGACGAACGGACGATGTCGGAGATCACCGCTGAGGAGAAGAACGCGATCAGCCACCGCGGCCGCGCCGCGCGGATGCTGGCCGCGCACCTGGGGATGACCACCGGGGCCTAGGGATGTTCAACAGCAAACGCGGAGCCGCCGGCCTCTCGATCGCCTCGAACACGATCCTGATCGCGATCAAGCTGGCGGCCGGCGCGCTCACCGGCTCGATCGCGATCATCACCGAGGCGGTCCACTCGCTGATCGACCTGGTCGCCTCGGTGATCGCCTACTTCTCGATCCGCGCCGCCGATGAGCCGGCCGACGCCGAGCATCCCTACGGCCACGAGAAGGTCGAAAACCTCGCCGCGGCGATCGAGGGGATGCTGATCCTGGTCGGCGCTGGGGTGATCGTCTACGAGGCGACCCACCAGCTGGTTGTCGGCACCACGGTCGAGCGGCTCGGGATCGGCATCGCCGTGATGGGCTTCTCGGTCGTCGCCAACCTCGGCGTCTCGACGGTCCTCTCGCGGCAGGCGAAGGCGACCGAATCGCAGGCGCTGGAGGGCGACGCCGCCCACCTGCGCACCGACGCGATGACCTCGGCCGGCGTCCTCTTCGGCCTGCTCCTGGTCCAGGTAACCGGGGACGCCGCCTTCGACCCGATCACGGCACTGGTCGTCGCCGTGGCGATCGTCTGGGCCGGGTTCCGGATCCTGCGCCGCTCCTCGGCGGTGCTGGTCGACGAAGCGCTGCCGGACGCGGAGATGGACCGGATCGAGGCGGCGATCGCCGCCGCTCGCACCCCCGAGGTCGCCGGGTACCACAAGCTTCGCGCCCGCCGCGCCGGCAGCCGCCGCCACATCGACCTTCACGTCCAGTACCGCTCCGGCACCAGCCTCGAGCGCGCCCACGAACTCGCCCACCTGATGCGCGACTCGATCGAGGGCGAGATCCCGCAGGCCGAGGTCCTGATCCACGTCGAGCCCGAGACTTCGCTCCGCGAAAGCGAGGCCGACGGCCCCTATCGCGCGGGTTGAGCTACTCCTCGGACGAGGATTTGTAGGCCGGCGGCAGCAGGTTGACGGCCGCGGCGAGGCCGACGGCGACCAGGGTGATCGTGTAGCCCGTGTAGCCACTGAGGGCGAAGAGGATCGCGGCGATCGCGCAAACGGCCACGACGGTGATCCAGGAGGCACGTGCCAGGGTCATCGGTCGGTATTTTCCTCTAAGTGTCCGACGCCACCACCACCGCGCTCGCCCCGGGCGACTCCGCGCAGGCGGCGCTGGCTTTCCTGACCGAGATGTCGCCCGATCTGCGCGGCGCCGCGATCCTCGCCGGGGACGGCACCGTCCTCGCCGCTTCGGGCGATCCGAGCCGCTGGCGTGAGGACGCCGCGGCCCTGTTCGCGATCGCCGACGCCGCCGGCGGCGAGCCGGTCGAGCAGGTCCATGTCGCGACCGAGCAGGGGGAGGTCTTCGCGCTCCGCCACGCCGGTTTCGCCGCGGTTGCCGTCGCCGAGCGCTTCGCGCTCGCCTCGCTGCTCTTCTTCGACATGCGCTCGATCCTGCGCGACCTCGCCAGGGGAGGTGGGGGATGACGCCGCCGAAGCCACACCGGATCCTGCTCGACCGCGTCTCCGGCTACGCCGACGAGGCCGCCGCCTACATGCGCCGCCGCCGCGTCGCCCGCCGTCCCTTTGCTCGCCTCTACTACGCGAACGGCCGCAGCGCCGACCACGCCCGCGACTCCGACTCCGGCGCCGAGCTGTTCGTCGCCGCCGGCCGCCTGATCGAGGTCGCCCGCGAGCGCGGAGCGAGGGAGCGTCCATATCTGAATCCTCGCGACCGAGCGAAGCGGGAGCAGTCATGACGCGGAGGACCAAAGCATGAGCGAGCTGCTCGACCCGGCCGTCGCCGAGTGCGTCCTCGCTCGCGCCCTCGCCAACGGCGGCCGCTTCGCCGAGGTCTTCGCCGAACGCCGCCAGGGGCTGTCGATGGCGGTCGACGAGTCGCGGATCGAGGCGGTCCAGTCGGGGGCCGAGGAGGGCGCCGGGGTGCGGGTCGTCGAGGGCGGCACCACCTACTTCGCCCACGTCGACGGGCTCGACCCGGCCGACCTCGAACGCGCCGCCGATGAAGCCGCCTCGGCGCTGCGGGGCGAGCGGGCCGCGCCGCGCGAGCTGCGGGCGCGGGCTGTCGAGCCGATCCCGATCGCTGTCCGGCCGGAGGACGTCAGCGCCGAGCGCAAGGCCGAGCTGTTGCGCGAGCTCGACCAGCGGGGCCGTGGCAAGGGCGCCGAGATCACCCAGTTCAACGCCTCCTACGCGGAGGCGCGACGCCAGATCACCGTCGCCAACTCCGACGGACTGCTGAGCGGCGACGACCGCACCCGGACCCGGATCGGCGCCCAGGCGGTCGCCCGTCGCGGCGACGCGGTCGAGACCGGGGCCGAGACGCTTGGCGCTCACCGCGGCTTCGAGCTGCTCGAAGACGATCCCGGCCAGATCGCCGAGCAGGCGGCCGCCAAGGCGCTGACCCTGCTCGACGCCGGCCCCGCCCCCTCGGGCTCGATGCCGGTCGTCGTCGGCGGCGGCTTCGGCGGCGTCCTCTTCCATGAGATGACCGGCCACGGGCTCGAGGCCGACCACATCCAGAAGGGGGCCAGCGTCTACGTCGGCAAGCTTGGCGAGCAGGTCGCCCAGCCGCTCCTCAACGCCTACGACGACGGCCGCCTGCCGAGCGAGTGGGGCAGCGACGCGATCGACGACGAGGGGGCGCCGACGCAGAAGACGCAGGTGATCGAGGACGGCCGCCTCGTCGCCTATCTCTACGACCACCTGACCGCCGACCGCGACGGGGTTGCCTCGACCGGCAACGGCCGCCGCGAGAGCTTCCGCCACCTGCCGATCCCGCGCATGACCAACACCTATATCGCCCCCGGCGACGCCACCCCGGCGGCGATGATCGCCGAGGTCGAGCGCGGCTTCTACGCCGTTTCCTTCGGCGGCGGCCAGGTCGACCCGGCGACCGGCGACTTCGTCTTCGGCGTCTCCGAGGGCTACCTGATCGAGGGTGGTGAGGTGACGCGGCCCTGCCGCGGCGCGACCCTGATCGGCAACTGCCTCGAGGCGCTGGCCGCGATCGATGCGGTCGGCGACGACTTCTTCATGAAGACCGGGATCTGCGGCAAGGGCGGCCAGCGGGTGCCGGTCGGGACCGGCCAGGGCCACGTCCGGGTCGGGGCGATGACGGTCGGTGGGACCGAACTGTGAGGGACCGGCGGTGAGCACCGAGCTGAGCGAGGCCGCGCGCGGCGCCGTCGAGGCGGCGCTCGCGGCCGGCGCCGGTGAGGCCGAGGCCTACGCCGCTCGCGACAGCGGCCGCGAGGTGCGGGTCCACGGCGGCGAGGTCGAGAGCCTGACCGCGGCAACCCAGAGCGGGATCGGCGTCCGCGCCTGGATCGGGCACCGGGTCGGGTACGCCTACGGGACCGATTTCTCCGCCGGCGGCGCCGCGGAGATCGCCGCTCGCGCCGCCGCTGCGGCCGCGGTTGCCGACGAGGACGAGTTCGCGGCGCCGCCGGCGCCGGCCGAGGTCGAGGCTCTCCCCGGCCTCAGCGACCCGGAGCTGGCGGCGACGCCGGCCGACGAGCTGGCGGCGCTGGCGCTCACGGTCGAGCGCACCGCGCTCGCCGCCGACTCCCGGATCGCCGGCGTCGAGCAGGCCGTCTACGCCGACTCAGCTGAGCGGGTCGCGATCGCCTCCTCCGCCGGCGTCGCCGGCGAGTACGAGAGCTCGAGCTGCTTCGCCTACCTGACGGCGCTGGCCGAGGGGGACGGCGTGCGTGAGACCGGACTCGGGTTCGGCCTCGGGCGCGGTCCCGGCGACCTCGACCCCGAGGCGGTCGGCGCCGAAGGGGCGGAGCGGGCGCTCGCGATGATCGGCGCCGCCAAGCCGGAGTCACGCTCCTGCCCGGTCGTCCTCGACCCGACCGTCGCCGCCAGTTTCGCCGGCCTGATCAGCGGCGGCCTCGGCGCCGGCGCCGTTCAGCGCGGGCGCTCGCCCTTCACCGGCCGCCTCGGCGAGGAGCTGGCCAGCGACGCCCTGCTCCTCCTCGACGACGGTCGCGACCCCGAAGGCTCGGCCTCGGCGCCGTTCGACGGCGAGGGTGTGCCGCGACGGCGCACGGCGCTGATCGAGAACGGGCGCCTGCAGGCGTTCCTCTACGACACCTACACCGCCAACCGCGAGGGCGGCGCCTCGACCGGGTCGGCGGCGCGCAGCGGCTACCGCTCGCTGCCGGCGGTGGCCGCCTCGAACCTGATCGTCGCGCCGGGAGAGCTGCCCCTGGCCGGCCTCCTCGCCGAGGCCGGGGACGGGGTCTTCGTCACCGACGTCGCCGGCCTGCACTCGGGCGTCAACCCGGTCACCGGCGTCTTCTCGGTCGGCGCCTCGGGGCGCGCGATCCGCGGCGGCGAGCTGGCCGAGCCGCTGCGGGAGTTCACGATCGCGGGTGACCTGATCGCGATGCTCGGCGCCGTTTCGGCGGCCGGCTCGGAGTCTCGCTGGGTTCCTTTCGGCGGCTCGGTCAGCACGCCGCCGCTGCTGATCGCGGAGATGTCGATCAGCGG
>DATKIA010000077.1:0-42928 GCA_035509895.1 Solirubrobacterales bacterium | reverse complement strand
CGCGGCGGGTCGGCCCCGTGGGCGGCGCGGGGGAAGCGGGGGGCTCGGGCTCGGGCGGTGCGACGACCGCCGACTCGACCGTCGCGGCGGCGCCGGTCGCCACCGTGCGCTCGGGGAGGGCGACGGCGGTACCGCTGAGGGCCGCCTGGGCGGCGCGGCCGAGGTCGCCGGCGGAGGGATAGCGGTCGCCGGGCTGCTTCGACATCGCCCGGATGACGACGTCGTCGAGCGCCATTGGGACCTCAGGCACATAGAGGGAAGGGGCCGGCGGTGGATCGTTCAGGTGGGCGTAGAGGCGGGCTGCCTCGCCCTCGCGTGGGAAGGGGACCTGGCCGGTGAGCAGTTTGTAGAGCAGGCAGCCGAGGGCGTAGACGTCGACGCGGGCGTCGATCGGGCCACCCGAGATCTGCTCCGGGGCGACGTAGTCGAGGGTGCCGACGAAGCGCCCGGTCTGGGTCAGGCCCGACTGGGTGGCGACGTTGCGGGCGACGCCGAAGTCGGTGATGTAGGCGTGTTCGGCTCCCTCATCGCCGCTGAGCAGGACGTTGGCAGGCTTGACGTCGCGGTGGACGAGGCCGGCGGCGTGGATCGCGTCGAGGCCGTTGCCGACTTGGGCGATCAAGGCCGCCGCCTGTTCGGGCGGAATCCGGCCCTCGCGGGCGATGCGGCGGCCGAGGTCGGAACCGGCGACGTAGCGCATCGCGATGTAGGGGATCCCGTCCACCTCGCCGGCGGCGTAGATCGGGACCACGTTCGGGTGCTCGATCGAGGCGGCGATCCGCGACTCCTCGGCGAAGCGGCGGGTGAAGACCTCGTCGGCGGCCGCCTCGGGCGCGATCAGCTTCAACGCCACCCGCCGCTCGAGGCCGGGCTCGATCGCCAGGTAGAGGATCCCCATGCCGCCGCGGCCGAGCCGGCGGTCGATGCGATAGCCGGCGAACTCGTCGCCGTCGGCGAGCTCGGTCGGGGTCCCAGACTCAACCATCGCTCAACCCTAGCCACCGCATCCGCGACCTAGACTGACGGCCGGGTATCGAATTGCGCCACCGGGTTGTCATAACGATGCTGCTGGTCCTCGCCTGCCTGGCCGCAGCGGGGGTTGCGCGCGCCGAGTTGAGCCAGACCGGCAACCTGCGGATCTCCTTCAGCGGAAACTTCACCCCGCAGGCGCTGCCGCGCGACCGCCTGGCACCGATCTCGGTCACAGTCGAAGGCTTGCTCGAGACCACCGACGGCACCCAACCCCCGGTCGTCAACCAGATCGCGATCGAACTCAACCGCAACGGCCGGATCTCGACCCGCGGCCTCCCAACCTGCACCGCGGCGCTGCTGCAATCGACCAGTGCCGAAGGTGCGCTCGCCCGCTGCCGCCCGGCCTTGGTCGGGCACGGCGGCTTCGCAGCGTCGCTGCAGACGAGCGGCAAGCTGATCCCGGCCCACGGGCAGATCCTCGTCTTCAACGGCCGCTTCCAGGGCAAGCCGGCGCTGCTCCTCCACTTCTTCACGTCGGTGCCGGTGCGGGCGACGCTGGTCCTGCCGATGGTGATCTCGCAGTCCTCGAAGGGGCGGTACGGAACGGTTTTCAGCTCCAACATCCCGGTCCTCGCCGGCGGCCTCGGCGCGATCACGAGGCTGAAGCTGGATGTCGGGCGCCAGTACGAGTTCGAGGGGCAGCGCCGCAGCTTCCTCAGCGCCAGCTGCGCCGCTCCGGCGGGTTTCCCGGGGACCATCTTCGCCTTCGCCCGCGGCAGCTTCCACTTCGACGACGGCAAGACGATCAGGACGGCGCTGACTCGCGACTGCACGGTGCGCCGGGGCAGCTGAGCCCGGGCGCCGCTCAGAGCCCGAGGCGGTCGACGCCGCTCTCCTCCCAGCCGAGGTGGTGGGCGAGCTCGTGGCGCAACGTTCGCTCGACCTCCTGCGCGAGCCGCTCCCGGTGATGGCCGAAGTCGCGCTCGAGCGTGTCGCGGTAGATCACGATCCGGTCTTCGAAGCCCTCGCGGGCGATTCCGTCGCCGAAGTACTCGCCGTAGGCCTGGTTCTCGGTGCCAAGCTCGGAGATGACCACGGCGACGCCCTCCAGCACCCGCTGGAATTCCTCCGGCAGGGCGTCGATCGCGTCGGCGACCAGCGACTCGAATTCGTCCAGATCGCGCTCGGCCATGCTGAAAGTGTCCACGACATGCAATAGCTTCGCTTTGCAACTGCAAACGAGCGGGAGAGCTAACGATGAATGACGATCAGTCGGCAAAAACCACCAAACCGCGGGCCCGCTGGGCGATCCTGATCGCCGTCCTCGCGATCTTCGCCGGCGGCGTCGTCTGGTCGGGCTGTGGCAGCGACGACAGCACGCAGACGGCCAAGGAACAGATCGAAAAGGGCACCGAAGAAGCAGAAAAGGGCATCGAAGAAGGCACCGAGGAAGCCGAAAAGGGCATCGAAAAGGCCAAGGAACAGATCGAAGAAGGCAAGGGCAGCGCCAAGAAGGGCATCGAAGAAGGCGTCAAGAAAGCCGAAAAGGGGCTCGAAGAAGGCAAGAAGCAGGCTGAAAAGGGCGTCGAAGAAGCGAAGAAGCAGCTGGAAGAACTGACCGAATAGCGGCGGTTCAGCGCCCGTCGTCGGCCACCGCGTCCCAACCGGGGTGGTCGACGGCGAGCTTCGCCCGCACTTCCTCGCGCAGCGCGGCCGCCAGCTCGGGCAGGCGCTGATCCCACTCACCCGCCCGGATCGCGGCCGCCAGTCGCAACTGATCTGTCCGGTCCGGGACCTGCGTCGCCGTCTCGCGGGCGAGGATCGCGCAGACGTTGGCCGCGACCCGCACCCGGAAGCGGTGCTCGGGCGGAACCGCCGCCAGCAGTTCGTCGCGCAGATAGCTCTCGAGCGCCACCAACAGCTCGCGAGCATCGGGACGGTCCTGGGGCGGGATCTCCCCGGAGGCCATCAGTCGACCATCGCCAGCAGGTCCCACTCGGCCTCGCAGGTCCGCCGTCCGATCGCCGCCAGCTCCAGCGAGGGTCGCTTGCCGGAAGCGTGGTCGTAGAGCTGGCGCAGGGTCAGCACACCCCAGCGCAGGTTCGCCAGTGCCTCCCAGAACCGCAGCTCCTCGGGCTCGATCGCGGCGCCGCCGGCGCCCGCGTAGGCCTCGAGCAACTGCCGGCGACGGCCGAGGCCCGCCGCCGGCAGATCGTCGCGGCCAAAGCGCCAGGTCCGAGCGCAGAGCCAGCCGAGGTCCTCGGCCGGATTGCCCGCGTGGACCAGCTCCCAGTCGAGCACCGCCCGCAGCCCGTTCGGATCGACGAGCAGGTTCCCGATCCGGAGATCGCCGTGGACGAGAACCGGCGGACGCGGCTCCGGCAGCCGCTGGCGCAGCCAGCGCAGGCCAAGCTCCAGGGCCGGGTGCGGGTCACCGTAACGGCGCAGCTCCGCCTCGATCGCGTCGAGCTCGGCGGCGGCGCCGGTCTCACCGCCGGCGA
Source organism: Solirubrobacterales bacterium (assembly GCA_035509895.1). Taxonomy (GTDB): domain Bacteria; phylum Actinomycetota; class Thermoleophilia; order Solirubrobacterales; family 70-9; genus VAYN01. Next base: position 39,455 of record DATKIA010000077.1, on the reverse strand, counting down.
CCGCCGGCACCTCGGCGAGCGGGATCGCGTGGATCGCCGCCGCGGCCGTGGCGATCTCGCCGAGCAGTCGACCACGCGTGTCAGCAAAGCGCTCGTCGCGGAAGATCCGGCTCGGAATCGCCTCGCCGGCAAGCCGGCGCAGCACGATTCCTTCGCCGTCGGACGTGCGCCAGAGCGGCTCGGCGACGGCGATGCCCCGGACGTGCGCTGCCCGCAGCGCCTCCCACTCGCGCTCCGCCGTTCCCCTGGTGACGAGCAGGACGAGCTCCGCCCCCTCCCCGTCCGGCAACTCCGCGTCGAAGGCCCAGAGCGCCCGCGAGGCGCCGCCCGCCAGCGGCGCAGGCTCCGAGACGGCACTCGCGCCGAGCACCGCACGGGCTTGGTCCAGCAGCTCCGCGGCGCTCACTGGCATCCGCCAAGTTTCGACCAGTCGGTCGAATAATGCAACTCTCGATATTTCCCTTGTTAATTGACTTCTACGAGGCTTATTCGACCGACTGGGTTGACGATGACAAGAGCCGGGGGATATCGTCGCCGCGATGGACTTCGCGATTCCAGAGGAGATCGAGGAGCGGATCTGCGCGCTCGACGAGTTCATCGAGCGCGAGGTCCGGCCACTCGAGGAAGAAGGCGACAACGCCCGCTTCTTCGACCACCGGCGCGAGTACTCGCGGACCGACTGGGAGCACGAAGGGATCCCCAGCGCCGAGTGGGAGGAGCTGCTCGCCGAGGTCCAGCGCCGGGCCGACGCCGCCGGCTTCTGGCGCCTCGCCCTCCCCACCGAGCTCGGCGGCGCCGCCGCCAGCAACCTCGAGGTCGCGATCCTGCGCGAGCACCTCGCCCACCGCGGGCTCGGCCTCCACAACGACCTCCAGAACGAGTTCTCGGTCGTCGCCAACCTGATGGTCGTCGAACTGTTCCAGGCCTTCGGCACGCCCGAGCAGCGCCAGGAGATGCTGGAGCCGATGATCACCGGCGCCTACCGGGTCGCCTTCGGGCTGACCGAGCCGGGCCACGGCTCCGACGCCGCCCACCTGGAGACGCGCGCCCGCCGCGACGGCGAGGAGTGGGTGGTCGACGGCGCCAAGCGCTTCAACTCCTGGATGCACTCCGCCACCCACGACCTCGTCTTCGCCCGCACCTCCGGTGAGCCCGGCGCGGCGAAAGGGATAACCGCCTTCATCGTCCCGACCGACACGCCGGGGCTCGAGGTCGACCACTTCTGGTGGACCTTCAACATGCCGACCGACCACGCCGAGGTCTCGATCACGGGCGTCCGCATCCCCGCCGACGCCGTCCTCGGGGAGGTCGGCGAGGGCCTCTCCGTCGCCCAGCGCTTCGTCCACGAGAGCCGCATCCGCCAGGCCGCCGCCAGCGTCGGCGCTGCCCAGTACTGCATCGACGAGGCCGTCGCCTACGCCCGCAAGCGCCGCACCTGGGACAAGCCGCTGGCGGTCAACCAGGGGATCCAGTTCCCGCTGACCGAGCTCCACACCGACGCCGAGCTGCTGCGCGGCCTCGTCCGTCGCACCGCCTGGGAGCTCGACCGCCAGAACCAGATCGAGGTCACGCAGATGATCTCGATGGCCAACTTCCGCGCCAACCGCCTCGCCTGCGACGCCGCCGACCGGGCGATGCAGGTGCACGGCGGCCTGGGCTACACGCGCCACCTGCCGTTCGAGCACATCTACCGCCATCACCGCCGATACCGGATCACCGAGGGAGCCGAGGAGGTTCAGATGAGAAAGGTCGCCGCAGCGCTGTTCGGATTCGGGGGTGGACACAGGTGAGCGGCACCGAGGGCGAACGCTTCGCCGGCCTCCACGACAAGTACGCGACAGAGGCGGCGACGCCGACCGTGCGCGACTTCCACGCCGCGATCCGGGGCCGCTTCGAACAGCGCTTCCAGGAGTCCGGCCTGCCCTGGGAGGAGTTCGTATTCAACCCCGAGCACACGCTGACGCTCGAGGACCTGACCGCAGTCGAGGCGGAGATGCTCGCCGGCGGCTACCGCTTCGACCACTCGGCCCAGGTCTCGGTCACCGAGGAGCCGGAGAAGTACAAAGCCGGCGCCGCGGCGCCCGCCGCGGAGGCGTCCACGGAGCCGGTCGAGACCGTCGCCGCCGGTGAGCAGCTGGTCGTCGGCCACGGCGACAACGTCTTCGCCACCGATGCGAACATCGAGGGCGTCGCCCGCGAGATCTCGACCCTGGAGCGGGTGATGGAGATGCTCAGCGAGGGCGTCCCCGAGGACACGATCGCGATCATCGACGACTGCGGCGGGACGATGACGGCGCCGATCATCGCCGACTTCAAGGGCATCCTCTGCCTCGCCGGCACCGTCCGCACCCACCTCGCGATCCTCTCCCGCGAGTACGGGATCCCGTGCCTGATGGCGACCGAGCTCGACGGCCTGCGCGAGGGCGACGCCGTCCGCATCGAGACCACGAAGAAACCGCGCGACATCACCCCCGAGGGGATGGCGGCCGCCGCCACCTCGAGCGGCGAGCAGCGCGCAACCGTCTGGAGGATCGCCTGATGCCCGTCAAGCACTCATACGCCCAGCTGCTGGAGACCAACCACCTGATCCGCCACGCCTCGGACACCTCGCTCTGGCTCTGCCGCTCGCGCACGGCCCAGGAGTCGAAGCTGTTCCCGGTCCCGGCCTACATGATCCTCAGCTACCTGGAGTGCTTCTACCGCTACCCGGACCTGGTGCGACGGATCGATGCGGCGATGCCGGCGGAGGAGATCGCCGACCGCGCCCGCGAGACGACGACCAGCCTGCAGCAAGCCTCACTCGGCTGGTGCCTGAACAACTTCTTCCTGCTCGGGCGCCAGCTGCTGATCGACATGGGCATGCTGCGGGCGACCGACGCGGTCGACGACATCGTCGACGTGATGGATTTCTGGAAGCGCTTCCAGCTTGCCTACCACCGCGCCGACGGCCACATGACCAACGGCGAGATGGGCAACCGGGCGCAGATCCGCTCCGAGCGCACGCTGCAGGTCTTCGACGCCGACGCGATTGCGATGAAGCCGGGTGACCGGCTCCACACCGTTCTCGGCCAGTTCAACGCGACGATCTCCCAGTACGCCTTCCTCGCCAGCTGCGAGTGCCGGCTGCAGATCCACCACGACGGCCCCTACAAGACGGCAGACGGCGAGATGCTGGTTCGCAGCTACATGGCGCTGGCCGAAGGCGACTTCCCCTGGTTGGACGGCGTGGCCGGGGCGATCGAGTACCCGAACCTGGTGGTGCCGATGTTCGTCGAGGACACCCACGTCTACCTGCTCGACGACTGGGGCTCGTTCGAGACCCAGCCGGCGCTCGACGCCGACAAGGTCGTGCGGGTCGGCCTCTACTCCTCCGACTACCTCTCCGGCGGCTTCATCCCGGTCGCGATGGGGTCGGCTGCCGAACTCGCGGACAAGCTGGAGGAACTGCGCGACCAGTTCCAGGAGGCGACGACGAGGCTGTGGCAGGTCTTCGCCGGCTACACGCGCGAGCAGATGCTCGACGCCGGCGCCCTCGTCTATTTCGCCGCCGTCCGCGACCTGGCGAAAATCGCCGGCATCTACTCGCAGGAGGAGTGGTGGTCGATCGATCAGCGCACGCAGCGCTTCAAGGGCCTGATGAACGACGAGTACGGGCGCGACTCGCTGACCGAGCTGATCGCCCTCCTCACCCTCCCCTCCCAGCAGGACAACGACTACGTGATGGGCCGGCACTCCGACGGCCCGCGGCACATGGAGTCGCGGGTGCCCTACTCGGTGCTCGCCGACGACGACTTCACGGCGACGATCGGGCCGCCGCAGAAGCGCTGGAGCAGCCTGGCGCCGAAGACCGGGGCCTGGGTGACGACGCAGGGCCGGCTGACCGAGGAGCAGCTCAACCCGGCCGCCAAGGCGGCGGCGCTGCCGCTCGAGGACCCGGCGCTGCGCTACCTCGACGACGTCTGGATCAAGTGGCACGCCGACGACCCCCGCGCCGACGAGCTCTACCGGGTCGCCCAGCGCGGCAGCTCGATCGACGGCCGCGGCGCCGGCCTGCGCCAGGCCGACCTGGCCGGGCGCTGACGATCCGGCGCCTCAGCGCGCCGGCAGCGGGCAGGTCACGTCCTCGAGCTGGAGGATCGCCAGGCAGCGGCCGAAGCCGATGTACTGGCCGGCCATCATCATCAGCTCGAGAATCTCGGCGTCGTCGAAGTGCTGGCGCAGAACTTCGATCTCGGCGTCGCCAATGCTGTGGTGGTCGACCGCCATCGTTTCCGCGAATTCGACCGCGGCGCGCTCGGCCGGGCTGTATTCGGAGTTGGCGGCGAAGTCGTCCTTCCAGATCCCGGTCGCCTGCCGCTCGGGCACCGACTCCGGCGCCAGCCGCGCCGACTGGCAGGTGACGCAGCCGTTGAGGATCGCGATCCGCAGCCGCACCAGCTCCTTCATCCGCGGCGTCAGCTTGGCCACCTCCTCGGCGTCTTCGACGTTCGAGTGCCACGGGTAGTAGAAGGTCAGGTACTGCTCGAGGAACTCCGGATGGGCGTCGAAGACGCGGGCGACGTGCTGGGTCGCCCAGTCGCCCTCGTCGGCGCCGTCGTGCATTTCCTTGACGAAGCCGTCGAGGGCAGTCTCGTCAGCCAGGGGAATACGTGCCATGCCGGTTCCTCCTCCGTTGGTTGTCCCGCGTTCGACGCTATGCGGGAGCCTCCGGGCGTGCACGGCGCGACTGTCACCGGTTGGTGAAAACTCCAGTGTTTGTCCGCTATTCCGGCGCCGGGACCTGCGAGGCCATATGGCTGTAGCCGGTGGCGCTCGGGTGGATCCCGGTATCGCCGCTGATCACCCATTCCGGGCCCGGGGGCCGTGGCCCGGAGCAAAAGGAGGGATGGATCTCCAGCTCGTCCTGGGTCGCTTCGGTCTGGACGCTTGGCCCGTCGACGAGGTAGCCGAACCGGCATTTGTATTCCGCCGGATAGGCGGGCGAGATGTCGAGGCCGACGTTGAAATGCTCGGGCGCGACGACCTGCAGCCGGGTCGGATTGAGGCTGCGCGCGATGCTGGCGATTTCCCGGTTCAGCAGCTTGCCCATCTCGGCGATCTGACTCGAGGTGTAGAGCAGCGCCGTCGACGGGATCGTCACCGGGTACTGCATCAGGAAGATCGTCGCCCCGGTTCTGCTCAGCAGCTCTTTGTAGAGCGCTGCCAGGCGCAGCTGCAGATTCACTTTGGCGAACGCTTTTTCGATGCAGCGGTCGTATTCTTCCCAGAAGTCGGACCAGATCGCGCAGCCCATGTTTTCGATCCCGAAGAGCATTTCGGAGAGCAGCGGGTTGGCGCCGATCGTCATCAGGATGTAGTCGGGTCGTTCGGCCTCGATCTGCCGCGTCGCTGCGTAGAGCCTGCCGCCGGGTGCCCAGTCGACTGGTTCGGAGCCGCTGATCGCAAAGTTCTTGTAGTTGGTGATGCCGTACTCGTTCGCCCATTGGGCCGCCCAAGAGACGTCGTTGGCGAGCCCGTAGTCGGGGGAGTAGACGACTTTTTCGGCGGTGTTCTTTCGGATCGACGAGTTCGAGGAGCAGGCGTCGTTGTAGATCGCCCCCGGTTTGCATTCGAGGAGGCTCGTGAACAGCATCGGTTTGCCTTCTTCGTAGTAGCCGAACGCGGCGGTGACCGAGTCCCCCATCGCCCGCACGACGGCGTCGGCGGCGGTCCCGACCCGGATCACGACCGGGGCGGATTCGCCGGCTCCAGCCAGTTCGAGGGTGTCGGTGCCGCTGAACTTCGCTGCCGGCGTGTACGTCAGCCAGGGCCCGTGGATCCTCGCCTTGCCATCCGCGGGGAGAGCGGCGATCCGCCAGCTTCGAGGCGTCGTGCAGGTCGGCAGCTTGACCGAGACCAGGGAGCCCCGGCGCGCGAAGAGCTGCTGCATGGTGCCGCAGCTCGGTCCGCCGGAGGCACCTGAGAGCGAGCGCAGGGCGGAATCCCCGGCCTCGAGCTCGGGAGTGCCGTCGTGGTCGACGTCGAGCAGGCCCGCGGCCTTGACCGCGACCCGCCCCTCCAGGCGCGCCGCCCGCGTCTGCGCGGCGTTGAGGACGATCTGGTGGACGAAGGTGAAGCGGCGGCGGTGCTCGGGCACCTGCGGCAGGCCGGCGCTGAGGCGGGTTCGGCGGCTGACCAGCAGCTGGTTGCCGGAGCCCGGCTGGTTGATGAAGACCTCCAGCCGGAGCTGACGGCCCGCGAACACGATCGGATAGGAGACCCGCACCAGAAGCGCGCTGCGCCCGTGCGGAAGCGGGGCGACGGAGATCTTGCCGACGGCGATCCGGTCGGGGGCGCTCTTCGCCTGCGCCGCCGGCACGATCGGCAAGACGAGCAGACAGGCGATGGTGATTGCTCTCTTCATCTTCAGCAAAGCTAGCGGCGATTGGGGATACAACGAAGCAGTTCCTAGAAATCGCCCCGAAACTTCGAGCCTTCCTGGTTGGCTGGGACAAACCCCCAGACTGCAAGGAGACCCAGGTGCCCTACAAGCTTTTCGCCTACTGGTCCGCGCCGAAAGCGGAGGACGTCGAGGCGTTCGAGGAGTACTACGCCGCCACCCACGTCCCCCGCGCCGCGGCGGTCCCGAACCTGACCGAAATCAAGACCACCCGCACCGCCGATGGCTTCGAGGGCGGCGAGACGCCGCACTACCGGGTCGCCGAGATGGTCTTCGACAGCGCCGCGGCGATGGCCGAGTCGGCCGAGTCCGAGGCCTGGGCGGAGATGCGCCAGTGCTCGGGCGACATCATCGAGCGCTTCGGCGTCTCGCTCACGGTCGAGATGGGCGAGGAGGTCACCGGGACGCCGACCGCGTCCTGAGCTGTCGAGTTTGTTCCCACGTGGGAAACAAACTCGACATTGCCCTCAGTGCGAAGCGATGAAGTTGCGGATGACGCCGACCGCAGGTGAACGGAAGGGGAAGTAGAGCGCGGAGACGTGGCCGCGGTCGGGGACGACGTAGAAGCGCGAGCGGGGGAAGCGCTTCTCGACTTCCCTGCCTTCCGCGACGGTGGTGACGTTGTCGACCTGGCCGGCGAGGATCAGGGTCGGGAAGCTGGTCGAGGCGCGCCAACCCGAGGGCACCGGTTTCTCGAGACCGCCGGCCGGCGGCGCCGGCCAGGCGAGGCAGTTGGTCAGGCGCGCCGCCGAGGAGAGGATGTACTCGCGGCGGGTGAAGGGAGCGTAGTAGTCGCGGGGCATCCTGCCAATTGCGACCGAGAGCTGGCGGATCCGCTCGTCGAGCGGGGCCTCGGGGTCCCAGAGCAGCGGGTAGTCGTTGCACTCGACCGCGATCTCGAGTCCGTAGGAGAACCCGGTCGGGTCCCCGTATCCGGGCTGGCCGGGAGTGAGCAGACGGTTCAGTCTCCGCGGGTCGCCGGCGAGGAAGCGGCGGAGGCCGTCGTCGAAGCTCAGGTAGGAGCGCGGCGCCAGGTAGGCGGCCGCCAGCAGGAAGGAAATCAGGTCGTCGACCGAACGATGGGCGGCGTGAAAGCGCCTGACGACGCGGGTGAGACGGCCGACGGGGTCGCCCGAGCAGCTCGGCGCGAGACGGCAGGTGATCCGCAGCCCCTGCAGGCTCGACGGGTAGATCGAGCGGTAGTAGGGGTCATCGGTCCCGGGGTAGCTGGAGTCGAGGATCAGCCCGCGAAGGCTCGCTTCATGGCGAACCGCGTAGGCCTGGCCGAACAGGGTCCCGTAGGAATCGCCGTAGAAGAAGATCCTGCCGAGGCCGAGCGCGCGACGGACGACGTCGAGGTCTTCGGCCGCTTCCGCGGTGGTGTAGCCGGCGTAGCGCGGGCCGAGCTGGTTGGCGCACTCGCCGACGGCGATGTATTCCTGGACCAGCCCTCCCTGCAGACCGGGACAGTCGATCGCTTCCGAGCGGCCGGTGCCGCGCTCGTCGAAGAGGATGAGATCGCGACGGCGCAGCAGCGGGCCCAGCGCAGCGACCAGCGAGCTGGCGTATTCGGTGGCGGTCGAGGCGTAGCCGGGGCCGCCGTCCATCGCGAAGATCGTCGCCAGCGGCGGCCGGCTGCGGTCCGAGCGGGTGCGAACCGCGAAGGCGACCTTGGTCGTCCCCAGCGATGGATCGGCCCGCCGCATCGGCACCGTCACGTGCCCGCACTGGAAGAGGCGCGGCATACCGAGATCGCAGGGCGCCAGCTTTGGCCGCGCGGGCTCCGCTTCGCCGCCGCCAGACGCTGCGGATGCCGGCGCTGCGGTCGCCGCAAGCGCCAATACAGTCAGCGCCAGTGAGACCAGCGACGAGCGGCGAGACGGCTTCACCGCCGCAAAGTAACCCACTGTGGCGGCGGCTGGCGCGGATCGCGATCTGGGTCGGCGGCGTCGCTGGGACGATCGCCGTCCTCGACCTGCTCGGCATTCCAGTCAGCGAGTGGATCCGCGAAATGGTCCGCAAGCTCGACGACATCCCGCCCTGGGCGCTGGTCGCCGGCATCGGGCTGCAGACCGCCCAGACCTCGCTGGCGGCGCTGACCTGGTTCGGGATCCTGCGCGCAGCCCTGCCCGAGACCCCGATCCCCTACCGGCTGATCCTCGCCTGCTATGCGACCGCGGTCGCGCTCAATGCGTTCCTGCCCGCCAACATCGGCACCTGGGTGATGCTGCTGATGTTCACGACGCTGCTCACCGGCGCCACCTTCACGATGGTCTTCTCCGGCCTGATCGTCGAGAAGATCTTCTTCACCGTCTTCAACGTCGGCGTCTACCTCTACCTCTTCCTCTCGGTCAGCGGCTCGTTCGGGATCAAGCTCGGCTTCCTCGAAGACCATCAGGCGCTGGTGTTCATGATCATCATCGGCGCCGTCGTCCTGCTGGCGCTGCTGGGTCGGATCTTCTGGGCGCGCCTGGAGAAGCTTCGGCGCGAGGCGGCCGCCGGTGGCGCCATCCTGCGCAGCCCTCGCCGCACCTTCTTCGGCCTCTTCCTTCCCTCGCTCGGCAGCTACGCCGCCCGCCTCGCGATCGTCGGCGTCTTCCTCGGCGCCTACGGGATCCCGGTCACCTTCCACAACATCGCCACCGTCACCGCCTCGAACTCGATCTCCAACAGCGTTTCCGCCACCCCAGGCGGGGTCGGCGTCACCCAGGCGATGAACACCGCCGCGCTCTCGGGGTCGGTGGACGCCGCCACCGCGACCGCCTACTCGATCGGCCAGCAGCTGGTGACATCGGCCTGGAACGTCGTCTTCGCCGTCGTTGTTGTGTCGTGGGTGTTCGGGTGGACGGGAGGCAAAGCGCTCGTCGAGTCGAGCTATAGCGACGCGAAGGTGAAAAGCAAAGAGATGCGGGACAAACACAAGAGGAAAAAGGACTAGGGATCAGGCCGGCCTCCAAGAGGCGACAGCTACAGGCTCTCCGGCGACGAGGTGCGAGCCGGGAGGGCATACCCCATCCCTCCACACCAAACCTAGCTCCCCTCCAACCCCATCCAGACACTCTTCACTTCCGTATAGAGGTCCATCGCATACGACCCCATCTCCCTGCCGTGCCCACTCATCTTGTAGCCGCCGAACGGGGCGGCAGCATCGACGTCGCCGTAGCAGTTGGTCCACACGGTGCCGGCGCGCAGGCGCTTGGCCATGCGAACGGCGCGGGCGCCGTCGCGGGTCCAGACCCCGGCGGCGAGACCGTACCTGGTGTCGTTGGCGAGCTCGATCGCCTCGTCCTCGCCGGAGAAGGGGAAGACGGTGACGACCGGGCCGAAAACCTCCTCGGTGGCGACCGGAGAGTTGGCCCCGACGTCGGCGACGATCGCCGGCCGCAGGAAGTTGCCGGCGGCGAGCTCGCCCTCTTCGGCGCGACCGCCGCCGATCACCCGGCCCTCGGCCGCGGCGATCGTCAGGTAGCGCTCTACGCGGCGCAGCTGCTCGGGGGTGATGATCGGGCCGATCTCGGTCTCCGGGACGATCCCGGGGCCGATCTGGAGCTCGGCCGCGTCGGCGGCGAGGTCGGCGAGCACCTCGTCGTAGATCGAGTCCTCGACGTAGAGGCGGGAGCCGGCGGTGCAGTCCTGGCCCATGTTGTAGAAGATCCCCCACAGCGCCCCATTCCGGCGCAGCTCCGGATCGGCATCGGCGAAGATGATGTTCGGCGACTTGCCGCCGAGCTCGAGCGAAACCCGCTTCAGGCTCGGAATCGAGGCCGCCAACACCATCTGGCCGGCCTGGGTGCCGCCAGTGAAGGCGACCTTGTCGATCCCCGGATGGGCCGCGAGCACCGTTCCGGTGACCTCGCCGACGCCGTTGAGGACGTTGACGACACCGGGCGGGAAGCCCGCCTCGCGGATCAGCTCGGCCAGCCGCAGCGAGGAGAGCGGCGTCTGCTCGGCCGGCTTCAGGATCATCGTGTTGCCGGCAGCGAGCGCCGGCGCCAGCTTCCACGAAGCCATCATCAGCGGGTAGTTCCAGGGGACGATCCCGGCGCAGACGCCGACCGGCTCGTGCAGCGTGTAGACGAAGCGGTCCGGGGTCGAGACCGGCACCGTTTGGCCGGGGTGCTTGGTCGCGAAGCCGGCGAAGTAGCGGAACATCTCGGCCGTCAGTGCCAGGTCGTCGCGACGGGCGAAGGTGATCGGCTTGCCGTTGTCGAGCGTCTCCAGCAGCGCCAGCTCGTCGGCGTCGCGCTCGACCAGGTCGCCGAGCCGCCACAGCAGCCGCCCGCGCTCGGCCGGGGTCAGCTGCGGCCAGGGGCCAGACTCAAAAGCGCGCCGGGCGGAGGCGACGGCGCGGTCGACGTCAACCGGCCCGGCCGTGTGGACCAGGCCGAGCGAGTCGCCCGTCGCCGGGTCGAAGCTCTCCAGCATCTCGCCGTCGCGCGCCTCGACGAACTCGTTGTCGATGAAGAGGCCGCTCTCGCTGACGACTGCGCTAGCCATCGGCCCCGACCCCCGTTCTCTCGATGCTGGCGGCGAGGATTTCGACCGCCCGGCGCATCTCCTCATCGGAGATCGTGAACGGCGGCGCCAGGCAGAGGATGTCGTCAAGTAGGCCTCGCGTCAGCAGCCCGCGTTCGCGAGCCTCGTTGGCGGCCGAGCGGCCGCGACCGAGCGCCGACGGCCAGCGCTCACGGGTCTCGCGATCGCGGACCAGCTCGACGCCCACCATCAGCCCCGCCTGGCGCAGCTCTCCGACATCCGGCAGCTCCGCCAGGGGCGCGACGAGGGCGGCCAGGGTCTCGCTCGCCTCACACACCCGGGCGAGCATTCCCTCGCGCTCGATCGCCTCGATGTTCGCCAGCGCCACCGCGCAGGCGACGGGATGGCCGGAGTGGGTGAAGCCATGCATCAGGTAGCCCGGCTCGGCCTCGGGGTCGCGCAGCTCGTCCCAGAGCTGGTCGGAGACGATTACGCCACCGAGCGGCACGTAGCCGCTGGTGACGCCCTTGGCGAAGGTGATCATGTCGGGCACGACGTCTTCGTGATCAACTCCAAACCAGGTCCCTGTACGGCCGAATCCAGTGATCACCTCGTCGGCGATCATGAGGACGTCTTGGCGAGCGCAGACTTCCTTCACTCGTTGCAGATACCCAGGTGGCGGCACGATCACTCCACCGGAGCCGAAAACCGGCTCGACGACGACCGCCGCCACGTTCTCGGCACCCAGCTCTTCGATCCGCCGCTCAAGCGCCACCCCCGTGCAGACCAGACAGGTCTCGGGATCGCAGGGGATGCCCGCGTCGCAGCGGTAGGGATAGGGAGCGGGGACCTCGACTACATCAGGAGCTTCGGGGCCGAAATCGCCGTGGTAGGGGGCGAGCCGGGTCACCGTAGTAGTCAACCCAGTGAGGCCGTGATAGCCGCGGTCATGGGCGATCACGATCGACTTCGAGGGTTGACCGTCACGAATCCAGTGGCGGCGGGCAAGCTTGATCGCGGTCTCGTTCGCCTCGCTGCCACCGGAGACGAAGAAGACACCGCTGAGCTCGCCGGGCGCGAGATCGGCGAGGCGCTCTGCGAGTTCGATCGCCGGCGGCGATGAGACGCCGCTGAAGGTCGAGGCGTAGGCGAGCTCGGACATCTGCCGCGTCGCCGCTTCGATCAGGTCGGCGCGGCCGTGGCCGAGGTTGACGGTCCAGAGTCCGGCGGCACCGTCGATCAGGCGGCGGCCGTCCTCGGTGATCAGCTCGCAGCCCTCGCCGCGGACGATCACCAGCGGGCCCACGTCGGCCAGCTGGGCGTGGTCAGTTAAGGGGTGGATCAGGTGAGCGAGGTCCAACTCGGCGTGATTTCGAGCGCGCGTCGTCATCTTCCCGTTGCCTGCCGCGTCGCCGGGCTCCATCGCCGCAGGAGCAACAGGACTCAAACCGTACCAAATTAGACAAGTTGTTCAGCGAACTTTTAGACAACCGTGACCGTAGAACCGCGGGAAACCGCCGTGTAGCCACTACAAGATGTCCAGACTACGACTGAAGTAAGTCAGGGCTCACGCTGGCCGAGTGGGCTGCGCGGCGCCTGCTCGGGCGAGACCGAGCAGATCGCGTACCAGTGCAGGAGCGCCAGCTGGTACGACGCCTTCTCGATCTGCTCCTCGTCGGCGGAGACGTCAAACGAGGAGAGCGTCGAATCGATCATCGCGTAGGCGGCCCGGACTCCGAACTCGAGGTCGATGTCTCCGCGGACCAACCCGGCGGCCTGATCTGCGGAGTGAACGGCGAGGATCCACCCCACCAGCGAGTCATCGGCGGCTTTGTTCGCCTCCTCCCAGCCGGAGCCGCGCAGGTTGCGGGCGACGGCGACGATTGGCTGCAGGTCGGCGTTCTCGACCTTCCAGGAAAGCGCCTCGCGCACCATCTCCTGAATCAGCTCGAACGAAGTCTGACCGGAGCGGGCATTTTCGCGCAGCCGCTGGGAGATCCGGGCGTAGCCGGTCATGTAGTCGCTGATGATCGCCGCGAGGATGTCCTGCTTGTCGTCGAAGTTGTTGTAGACAGTCGCCCGCGCTACTTCGGCGGCGCGGGCGATGTCGCCGACAGAGGTCTCGGAAAACCCGCGCCGGGCGAACAATCTGCGGCTGGCGTCGAGGATCTTCGTCCTCGCCCGGGGCTCACCCCGCCGCGGGCGCGTCAACGGACGCTCCTCCCTGGGCGGACCAAAAACCACATAACACGTTCGAGATTACTCCTGGTTTGCTTCATATCCCCCTCCCAGCCGGATCAGTGGGCCTCTTCGGGCAACTCGTACCAGCGCTTGCGATCCCCTACTCGCGCGCGCATCCTCCAACCGCGGCTCTTCGGCGCCGCCTCCAACTCCCGACGCAACTGCCGCAATCGCGTGGCGACCTGATCCCCAGCACCAAAGTCAGCCAGCCGGAGCGCGAACTCTTCACCGCGCTCGGCGACCATCCCAAGCGTACGCCACAAACCCCAGTCGCTGGAGGCAAGTCCGGAGATATATGTGGAGTCGACTGCTTCCTCATCGGTACCGAGATCGTGGTCGGCGAGAAGCGCACAGACGTCGAGCAGGTCCTTTTCGTTCGTCTCCACCACCTGCAGCTTCATCAGCAGCAGGTCGGCGAGGGGAAGCGTCGTCGTCTCCAGCTCCACTCGCGTGCGGAAGTCGATCCTGTGACAGAGCTTGGCCTCGTCGACGAAGACGTCGACCTGGCGCTCGTTGCCACCGTCCCAGAAGTAGAGGCGCCGGTGGCCGTGCAGGGTGTTGAACTCACGATCGCCGGCGTAGCCCAACTCCGCCATCAGCTCGATCACGCCATCGCGCGCGCGTCCCAGCGTGACCAGGTCGACGTCGGCGTACTCTCGGCGCAGGGGCGAGCGCGCCGCACTCGGGCAGCGGACGGCCACCGCGACGCCGCCGAGGAGGCGCAGGGGCAGCCCGCGTTCGGCAGCTCTGGCCGCGATCCGGCTTCCCTCGGCGACGGGGTCTGGCTGCGGGGCCGCGCTACTCAGGTGGGATCTCCGTCGCAAGCTTGTCGACGTCGACGCCCTGACGCCTGCGAGCGGCCCGTGCGACGAAGAAGGTCAGGAGCGATGCGCCGAGGATGATCGCGCAGTCGCGGTAGAAGTGGTCCTTGTTTGCGATCCCGAGTTCGGGATAGTGCATGTAGATGAAGAAGATCCCGGCCAGCAGGACGGTGGTGAGGGCACCGGCGATGGCGACGACCGGCGCACCGAGAAACCGCTTGGTGGTCGCCGATGCACGCCAGACCTCTGGCCGCCGGTAAGGCAGCAGCACCGCCGAGATCCCGATCAGGATCATCGTCACCAACTGCAGCACGACTGCCTCGTAGAGGACCTTGAGGAAACCTTCACCACTGGACACCGCCCAGTAGAGAACGAGGATGCTGACGATGACCGTGAGCCCGATCGCGTAGTTCGGGGCATGCGTCCGGGGAGAGACCTGGGCGAAGCGCGACGGAAGAATCCCGTCCAGCGCCCAGGCGAAGAAAGTCCGCACCGCGATCGTGATGTTGGGCAGGATCAGCAGCGGGTAGGCAACCGCAAAAGTGATGAACAACCACCAGGCCAGGAGCGTGCTGCCGCCGGCGATCGAGGTCAGGAACGTGTAGTAGGGCGGCGCCGCGAACGGGTAGCTTTCGGTGCCGCTGAGGGCGTTGATCGCGACGAAGAAGTCGTGCCCGAACTTCCAGAAGAAGACGACCGAGAGGATCACCGCGATGCCGATGTGGACCGTCGTCGCCAGGCTCATGATCTTCATCTGGGTGGTATCCCGGGCCCGCCTGACCTCGCCGGAGATGTAGATCGAGAGCCAGCTGTAAAGCGAGAGGCCTGCGATTGCCGCAAAGGTCGGCCAGGTGTTGTGCATGCTGAAGCCGGGGTTCAGGTCGACCCCTTCCTTGCCCGCCGCCTTGATCAACGAGTGGTAGGAGTCCGGTTCGCCGGTGATCGAGGCTGAGAACTGGTTGAAGCTGTGGATGAACCCGTCCTTGCTCTTGAGCAAGAGGACGAAGAAGACGGTCGCGAGCCCGAGCATGGTCACGATCCAGAGGCCGTTCATGATCCGCGTCGTCCAGCGCCAGCCCCCAGCCAGCAGGCCGACCGAGATCAGGATCACCACGGTGCCGATCGCGAATTGCCAGCCTTCCTTGGTTGCCAGGTCGTCGCCGGCGGTGACCAGCGAGTTGTGGCCGCTGACGAGGCCAACCGCGGTCAGTGACGGCCCGAGGGCGACGGTGACGAAAGCGTAAGCGGTGAAGGCGATCGAGAGGACCACACCGGAGATCCAGAAGTACGAAGAGATCAGTCCGATCACCGGGTGGGTGACGCGGCCGACGAGAACGTAGTCGCCGCCGCTGCGGGGGATCGCCGAGGTGAAGAGGCCGTAACAAACGCAGAGAACGATCGCGACCGCGAACGCCATCGCGAACCCGAGCCAGATCGAGCCCCCCGGATAGAGACCGAGGGTGAAGAAGATCGCGACGGCGAGGAAGATCGCCGTCGGCTGCCCGGCCATGTTGAAGACAAAGGTCGAGAACGGTGAGACTTCCCGCACCAGCCCCGTCGCCTTGCGCGCATACGTTGCCGGCGTGCCGGACGCCGGCGCTCCCTCTCCCCCGCTCTCACTCATACCCCTACCGTCTCCTCCTGCTAACTAAAACATTGCAGTTCGCTTATGCCTACCCCGAGACCAGGTACTGATTGATTACACGGTCGCGCGCAAGGTGTACCAAACAGCCGTCGAGATGACCACTGCCGTAGTCGGATCCGGGATTAATCGCGACCGTACGGCCAATCCTGGTCACACCCTTGCTCTCATGAATGTGACCGTGCAAGCTGAGCAGCGGCTGCGCCTCCTCGAGGATCTGGCGCACGGCCGAGCTGCCGGTCGCGATCTCGTGCGGCCGCCCCCCCTTGGTCACGTAGCGCAGGTCCTCGTCGACCTCGAAAGCGATGTCGAGGCTGCTGTCGCGAGGCGGGACGTGGATGTTGAAGATCGCGGCGCCCGGATTCTCGAGCTGGTCGACCAGGAATTTGAGCCGGTCGTAGATCTCGCCCTCGTCGAGCTCGCGCGGCGTCTGCCACGGAGTCCGGTTCGCGTAGCCGAAGGAGATCATCTCGTGCGGCCCGACCAGCCGCACCTGCTCGTCGCAGGCGTCGACCGCCGTCCCCGCCGCCAGCACCGCGTCGATCGACCAGGGGTCGTCATTGCCGGGGATCACGTAGGCGCGGACGTCGGTCCCGGCGAGGCGCTCGTCGGCGAGCTCGACCCAGAGCCGCAGCTCATCGAGCAGAGCCCGCTCGAATGCCGCCTCACGATGGCTGGAGTCGGTCCGCAGCCGCTCCGCCTCGTCACCGTCGACGAGCAATGGGTACATCCCGTTGGTCGCGATCGCGTCCCGCAGTTGCTCGAGCTCCTCGGCGCTTGCGGCCTCGCGGCGCTCGCCGATCACCTGCGCGACGCAGGAGCCGTCGCCCTGGCGGACGATCGGCACCAGCGCCTTGCCGGTCAGGTCGCCGCCCATCACCAGCGCGTCGGCCGGGTAGTGGGCGGCGGCGTTGACGAACTTCTTCCAGCAGACGCGCGAGCCGTGGACGTCGCCGGCGTAGAAGAGCCGCAGTGGCTGCTGCTTCTGCCTACGCCTGAACACGGTCCCCCAACTCCCTCTCCAGCAGGCGGAAGGCGCCGCTTTCGTCGACCGAGGCCAGCAGCCCCGCGGCGGCGAGCACGTAGCCGCGGTCGAGCGAGATCGCCGGCGCCCGCGGCGCCAGCGAGCGCGGCTGACGCCGCTCCAGCGCCGCACGCAGCACCGCCTCCCCGCCCTCGCCGTGGGCGAAGATGCCGCCGGTGCCGATCAGGCGGCTGACCTCGCGCAGGTCGGGGCCGTCGCGAACCAGCGTCGGCGGCCCCTGCTCGCTGCGACTCAGCAGCATCGTGCCGCAGTGGCGGTCGAGAGCGTGAGCGACGCAGGCGGTCGCCAGCAGGCGGTCGAAATCGGTCTCGCCCGGCTCCTCGGGAACCCAAGCGGGCCGCGCGACTCGGACTGCGGCAGCGCCCTCGAGCCCCTCCCCCCCGTGGCCTTCGCCACCTGCCGCGGCCAGCCGCTCCTCGATCCAGCGCCGGTCGACGGCGAGGACGCCGGGTGCGCCGGCACGGAGGCCGAGGTCGCCCTCGACCGTGCGCAGGGTGGGCGGGGAGGGCAGCAGCGGCCCCTCGATTCCCGGCGTCGCCGGCTCCACAGCACGGTCGGAGTGGACGTCGGTGGTGGCGCCGCCGACGTCGACGACGATCACGTCCCCCACCCCACCGCTGCCACCAGGGCCGCGCGAGTAAAGCCGGACCGCAGCGAGCACTGCCTCCGGGGTCGGCATCCGCACCATTCGCGCGAACTCGGGGTCGGCGCTGAGGCGCTTGCCGCCGATCACGTGCTCGAGGAAGGCGGCCGAAATCGCAGCCCGGGCGGACTCGATCTCGAGCCGCCCCAGCTTCGGCATCACGTTGTCGGCAACCACGGCAGCAATTCCCGCTGCGTCGAGGGTCGCCGCAACGGGCTCGGCGACCGCGGCGTTGCAGGCGACGACGACCCGGGCCGCGAGACCATGGGCGGCGAGCCGGCGCGCGTTGGCCAGCACCAGGTCGGCCTGGCCACCGTCGGTGCCGCCGGCGAAGAGAACGATCTCCGGCGCCGCCTGGTCGAGCCTTGCCAGCTCCGCCGCGCCAAGCTCGCCGGCGAGGACGGTCCCGACCCGGGCGCCGGCATTGAGTGCCGCCTGGCGCGCCGCCGCCGCGGTCAGGTCGGCGACCAGCCCGATCGCCGCCACCCGCAGGCCGCCTCCGGCGCTGGAGACGGCGAGCGCGTCGCCGATCGCCACCGGCTCCGGCAGCTGTCCCTGGGCCGCCTCCAGCGCCGCCGCATAGCCCGCCATCAGGTCGGTGCCGATCGTCGTCGGCGCCTGCGCCCGCGCCAATACCCGGCCCTGATCGCGGTCGACCAGGCGGACCTTGGTGTAGGTGCTGCCGAAGTCGGTGAGGGCGACGGCGGCCAAACCGGCTGCCCTAGGCCGGGACGCCGCGATCGCGGCGCGCGACCAGCGCGTCGACGAGGCGGTCGATCGTCCCCGGCGTCTCGATTCCGGTCGCGTTGAGGTCGGCGCTGACGTCGACCGGGATCTCGGAGCCGTCGACGTCCTCGTTCAGGACCCCACCCATGAAGACCGGGACCTGCCCTGCCTGCGCCTGTCCCAGCTCGCTGACGAGGCGCTGGCCGAAGGAGCGGGCGACGCCGTTGTGGGTGGTGATGACGACGGCGTCGGCATCGGTCTCGATCACCGCCTTGACGATGTCCTCGGGGTCGCGGTTGATGCCGAAGTCGATCACCTCGGTGCCGACCGCCGCCAGCGCCGAGGCGAGCAGGAACTCGGCGAACTCGTGCACGTCGGTCGAGGTGACGAGCACCTTCATCCCCTTGATCGCCTCCTGCTGGCCGCGGCCGCGCAGCTCCGCCAGCAATCGCTCGCGCTCGGCCATCGTGCTCTTGACGAGGTCGGTCTGGAGGATGGGCCGGCGGCCGCGCGGAAACTCCTGGTCGGGCTCCCCCGCCCCGAACAGTTCCTCGCAGCGGCTGGAGCCGAGCCGTTTCAGGACCAGCAGCAGCTGAGCGGGGTCACGGACGTCGATCCCGGCGCCACCGAGGCCCTGGATCGCGGCGTCGAAGAAGCGCCGCCCGCCGGCGACCAGCTGATCGCGCATCGCCTCGATCTTGGCCCAGTCGACGACGGGATCGACCAGCGGCACGTATTCCTCGAGCCGGCGGCTGACCGTCTGCACCGTCGCCACCTCCTGCCAAGTGGGGATCCGCTCGGTCTCGGTCACCGGCACCGCGATCGGGGCGCCGCCAAGCCGGTAGCGGCTGTCGACCATCTTCATGAAGAGGACGTCGGTGTTGAGCACCGCCAGGTTGGAATCGAAGTCGGGCGTGTTGCCGATCGTGTCGCCCTGGACGTAGCCGGCCGGGACTTCGTCGGGATTGACCGCGTGCAGCGCCAGCGTCACCGCCGACTTGACGACCGGGTCCTGGGTCAGCCCACCCCAAGAGCAGGAGTAGGCCGCGCCGATCAGCTCTTCGCTGATGTAGCGCTCGAGCAGCCCCCAGCCGACGTAGTTGGCGTAATCGTGGAAGACCCCGGGGTAGCCGTCCTCGAGGTAGGAGTCGAAGCAGACCCCCTCGGCTTTGAAGGCGGCCAGGAGACCCGCAGCCTTCAGCACCGCCATCGTCTGGCTGACGTCGTCGTCCCAGTAGGGCCAGCGCCAGGAATACTGGGAGAGGACGCCGATGTGGGTGATTCCGACCCGCAGCGCATCGACCGCGTTGTCGAGCGAGCCCGGCCCGCCGATCATGTTGTCCGCCGCCTCGGGCTGGATCGGCACCGTGTGGGCGAGGTCCCACCAGTCCTGCTCACTCCACAATGCCGGGCCGGTTTCCTGCGGCGCCGACGCCCGTTTGTCCTTCGGCAGCCCCATCCGCCGCTCGGCGATCAGGTTGAAGCGGTCGGGCGGGCGGACGCCGCGCGAGAGCGCGTTCTCGTAGATCAGGCCGAGCGCCTCGCGGGTGTCAGCCCAGGTCGCGAGGCCGATGTTCATGCAGGTGCAGGCGATGCCCTCGGCCCGCGCCCGTTCGCGCCACTCGCGCTCGGAGCCGACGTCCTTGGTCTCGCAGTAGAGCGAGCGGGCGCGCTCGACGCCGCCGGCCATCGCCTTGCCCTCGGCCACCGCCTCGCGCCCGTCGGGCAGGTCGGCCGGGAGCAGGGCGCTGAGGTCGACGTCGAGGCCGGTCACGCAATCACCCGTCGAGGATCCAGCCGCCGCTCACCTCGAGCACCTGGCCGGTCGTGTAGCCGCCGCCGTCGGAAGCGAGGTAGAGGACCGTTTCGGCGATCTCCTCCGGCTTGCCCATGCGGCCGAGCGGCGTCATCGCCAGCGCCTCGTCGAGGTGCTCCTGCGGGATCTCCCAGTCGTCCTCCCAGTTGGCCTCGATCGCGCCGGGCGCGACCGCGTTGACGCGGACCTCCGGCGCCAGGTCGCGGGCCAGGGCCGAGGTGAGGGCACGGACGCCGCCCTTGGCGGCGGAGTAGGTGACGGCGACCGAGTTGACGAGGTTCTCCTGGTTGACGCCGTTGCCGTAGGAGCCGGAGAAGTTGACGATCGCGCCGTTGCCGCTCGCGCGCAGGTGCGGCGCCGCCGCGTGGCAGACGCGGAAGCTGCCGAGCAGGTCGACGTCGAGAAGCTCGGCGAAGGCGGTCGTGGCGGAGGCGTCGAAGCGGACCGCGTCGGCGGGGTCGATGCGGCCGGCGGCGTTGACGACGACGTCGATCCGGCCATAGCGCTCGGCGACGTCGGCGACGAAGCCGGCGACGGATCCTTCGTCGGTCACCTCGATCGGCGCCGCGTGGCCGCGGCCGCCGGCAGCCTCGACGTCGGCGAGCGCCGCCTTGGCCAAGTCCTCGGAGCTGCGGTAGCCAAGTGCGACGGTCGCGCCCTCACGGCCGAGCGCGCGGGCGACGGCGCCACCGAGCGCACCGCCGGCCCCGGTGACGATCGCCACCCGACCATCGAACCTCTTGCCGTCGTTCCACCGCGCCATCCCGCATCACTTTCCCACGTTTTCGGGGAACCGTGATGTACTGCGCGAGGTGGCAAGCGCGGGCGAGATCGAGGGGATCCCCGTGCTGAAGCTGAGCAGCGAAGCTGCGGGCGGGATCGAGGTCGCTTTCGCACCCGAGGTCGGGATGATCGGCTGCTCGCTGCGACACCGCGGCGAGGAGCTGCTGGGACAGCGCGGCGGCCTGCGCCGCTACGCCGAGGCGGGCAAGACGATGGGGATCCCATTGCTCTACCCGTGGGCGAACCGGCTCGGCGAGCGCCACTTCGCGGTTGCCGGCGGCGAGGTCGACCTCGGCCTCGCCGGCCTCCGCCTTTCGACCGACGCCGCCGGATTGCCGATGCACGGCCTGCTGGCGGGAGCGGCGGGCTGGGAGGTTCTGCGGCACGAGTCGGCCGGCGACGGCGGCGTGCTCGCCGCGCGCTACGACTTCGCCGCCCAGCCGTCGCTGCTGGCGGCCTTCCCGTTCCCGCACCAGATCGGGTTCGAGGCCGCGCTGGGCGGCGCCGCGCTGACTGTGACGGTCACGGTCCGGCCCAGCGGCGGGGTCGCCGTCCCGGTTGCCTTCGGCTTCCACCCCTACCTGCGGTTACCGGACGCGCCACGGGCCGAGTGGGAGGTCGAGATCCCCGTCCGCGAGCGGATCCTGCTCGACGAGCGGATGCTGCCGACCGGCGCCGAGGAGCCGGGCGAGATCGCGCCTGGGCCACTCGGGGCCCGGACCTTCGACGACGCCTTCCGCGCTCCGCCCGCGGGCGCACCCTTCGTCCTTGCCGGAGGCGGCCGCCGGCTCGAACTGCGCTTCGGCGAGAGCTACCGCTTCGCCCAGGCCTACGCCCCGGGCGACGACGAGGTAATCGCGATCGAGCCGATGACGGCGCCGACCAACGCCCTCCTCAGCGGCGAGGACCTGCCTCTCGTCGCGCCCGGCGAGACGTTCAGCGCTCGCTTCAGCCTGGCAATCGCTTGACAGCATTCAAGTTCCGCGCCGGACCTGCCGAGGGGGCACTGGGTCCGATGAAACGACCGCTCGCCTTCATTGCAGCGACCGCAGCCGTGGTCGCCTTCGCGCTCGGCCTCACTGCCTGCGGCGGTTCCTCGTCGAGCGGCAGCGAGGGCGGCACCCTGCGCGTCACCTACGCCTCGTTCCCGGCCTACCTCGATCCGGCGCTCGCCTACGACACCGAAGGCCTGACGGCGATGTACAACACGTACATCCCGCTGCTGACCTACGCCCATGCCAGCGGCGAGGCGGGCAGCAAGGTCATCCCCGGGCTGGCGAAAGCGCTGCCGAAGGTGACCGACGACGGTAAGACCTACACGCTCTTCCTCCGCAAAGGGCTCAAATACTCCGACGGGACTCCGGTCCGCGCCTCCGACTTCACCTTCGCCGTCGAACGGATGTTCAAGCTCAACTCCAGCGGCTCCTACCTCTTCACCGACATCGTCGGCGCCGAAGAATTCGCCGAAACGAAGAAGGGCGGGATTCCCGGAATCGAAGCCGACGACGAGAGCGGCGAAATCGTCATCCACCTGACCGAGCCGCGCGGCACCTTCACCAACGAGCTCGGCCTGATGTACGCCGCGCCGCTGCCGCCGAGCACGCCGACCGAAGACCTCTCGGCCAGCCCGCCGCCGGCCACCGGCCCCTACGCGATCACCAAGTCGCAGCCGGGTCGGGGCTGGGAATACGAACGCAACCCGCAGTGGCTGAAGAACAACGCGAAGCTGATGCCCGAACTGCCGAGCGGCCACGTCGACAAGATCGACGTCACCGTGATCCGCAATCCCTCGACCCAGGTCAACGACATCGAACAGGGGCGCTACGACTGGATGCAGAACCCGCCGCCGGCCGACCGGATCGCCGAGGTCAAGGAAAAGTTCGATGGCACGCAGTTCCGGACCGAGCCGCAGATCAACACCTATTACTTCTGGATGAACACGCAGCAGGCGCCGTTCGATGATCCCGAAGTGCGGCGGGCGGTCAACTACGCCGTCGACCCGCGGGCGCTGGAACGGATCTACGCCGGCCAGATCGAGCCGACCCAGCAGATCCTGCCGCCGGGGATGCCGGGCTACGAGAAATTCGAGCCCTACCCACACGACATGGCGAAGGCAAAGGAAATGATCGCCACGGCCGACCCCGCCGACCGCCAGATCACGGTCTGGACCGACACCGAAAGCCCCAACAACGAAGCGGGCGAATACTACGAGGGCGTGCTGAACGAACTCGGCTTCGATGCAGACCTGAAAATCGTCAACTCCGACAACTACTTCACCCTGGTCGGCAACACCTCGACCCCGGACCTCGATACCGGCTGGGGCAACTGGTACCAGGAATACCCGAATCCCAACAACTTCTTCCAGCCGCTGCTCGACGGCGCCAGCATCGCCCCCACCAACAACACCAACTGGCCCCAGATCGACGTCCCGGCGCTGAACGCGAAGATCGACCAGCTGCGGACCGAACAGCTCGGCCCCCAGCAGGAAGCCGAATACGCGGCGCTTGACGAAGACTTCATGGGTGAAGCGCCGTGGGCGCCCTACGGCAACCTCCAGGTCGCGACCTTCGTCGCCAGCAGCATCGACCTCGACAAGGTGATCTTCAACCCGACCTTCGGCCAGGACCTGACCAGCTTCCAGTTCAAGTAGCCCGGGGGGCCACCGACAAACCGCGCTGCACTTGCCACGGCACCTGCGGCCGGCTAGCTTCCGGCCTGACCACTATCGCGGGAGAGAAGTGGCAACGGCCCCACCACAAGCGGGTTCCAAGGATGACGAGCCCTCGCAGCTGACCTACCCGGCGCTGGCCGATTCCCCCTACCGCGTTGCGGTCAGCCTCCACAAGGAGCGATGGTGGTTCGCCGACGGCATCTGGCTCACCCAAGGCGCTGACAACTCAGTCGTCGCCTTCGCCTGGACCCAATGGCTGGCCGATCGCGGCGTCCAGACCCGTAAGGAAGAGCTGGGCGAGGGCTTCGCTCGCCAGCTCTACCACGATGCGCGCACCGAGTCGGGTGAAGACGTCGGCGTCGACGTCGACAAGGGGACGACGATTCGCGCCGGAGCGGAAGTGCTGCACGAGCGAAACCTGCTCGAGGAGTGCTACGTGTGCGCTGACGCCGACGAGGCGGTGAACGCGCTGCTCGAGCGTGGCCCCCTGCTCGCCGGGCTCTCGTGGTACACGTCGTTCAGCGAACCGGAGGAACTCGATGGCTGGACCGTGTGCAGGCTGGACCAGGAGGACTCGGTACAGGGCACCCACTGCATCCTCCTCAACGGTGTACAGCCCAACCTCAAGATCGGCGGGGTGACCGGGTTCGTCCGCTTCAAGAACAGCTGGGGCACTGGCTGGGGGGACGGCGGCCATGCCCTGATCAGCATCGAGGATCTGCGAGCGGCGAGCTTGGAAATACTGCTCCCGATCCCGCCGGCAAACGCGCTCAGCCCCAACCTGCGACAGGAGATGGCGACCGAAGGCGCGCCGTACTCCCAACGGCAAAGGGTGTTCGAACGCTCCGGCTTCGACAGCGACCTCTGGACCCGCCGCGACACCGTCGGCGCCAAGACCTACGCCGACGCGATCGCGCGGGGGATCCAGCACCTGGAGACCAAGCCGCCGCTGACGATCGGGATCAAGGGAGCCTGGGGCTCGGGCAAGACCTCGCTGATGCGGATGATCCGCGACCGCCTGGAGTGGCCGGACAGGGAGGGAACCGCGGACGAACTGCGGCCGATCCACCTCACCCGGGAGAGCACCGATCAGATCGCGGCACCGAAACGAAGATTGCTTCCGTGGGGTTCCCGATCCCGCCCAAGGGTCACCAACCGCGAAGTGCTGAAGGAGGCGAAGAAAGCCCAGGCGAGCGACATCGACCCGCCCCACTCCGACGGCAAGCGCCCCAAGCTCGAGGCCGAGCTCAAACCGCCGTCCGACCGTGCAGCTCGCAACGAGCCCAGGTGGAGACCGACGGTCTGGTTCAACCCCTGGGCCTACCAGACGGGTGAGCAGATCTGGGCCGGCCTCGCGCACGAGATCATCGAGCAGATCACCGCCCGCATGAGCCGCTGGGAGAGGGAGCGCTTCTGGCTGCATCTCAACGTCAAGCGGATCGACGAGCAGGCGGTTCGGCGGCGCCTCTACGGGTTGATCCTGAGCCGGATCGTCCCCTTCGCCGTCACCGGCCTCGTCCTGCTGGTGGCGGGGCTCGTCCTGATCGCCGCCGGCCGGCTCGAAGCGCTGGGAACGATCCTTGCCCTGGGCGGCCCGGGAGCGCTTCTCGCGGGGATGGCCTTCTCCAGCCTGCGGGTCCTTGGCTCGGGCCTTGGCACCGATCTGGCCGGACTGGTCCAACCCGCCGGCGGCATCGGCAGATTCGCAGGCGAACAGTTGGCCGGCGCCTACGAAGATGCGGTCGAGAAGCCCGACTACCGGGCCCAGTCCGGCGCCCTGTACCTGGTCCAGTGCGACATCCAGCGTGTCCTCGACCTCGTCGCCACGCCGGACCGACCACTGGTGATCTTCGTCGACGACCTCGACCGCTGCTCGCCGAACTCGGTCGTTCAGGTAATCGAGGCCGTCAACCTATTCGTCGCGGGTGCCTACCCGAACACCATCTTCGTGATCGCGATGGAGCCTGAGATGGTCGCCGCCCACGTCGAGGCCGTCTACGGAGATCTGGTCGAGAAGCTGGACAGCAGCGGCGCCGCCGGACAGGCCTTCGACCTCGGCTGGCGCTTCCTGGAGAAGATCGTCCAGCTGCCGCTCTCGGTGCCGGCGATGGAGCAGGAGCGGACCACGGCCATGTTCAGGTCCCTCTTCCCGACGGGCGCCGGGCCGGCCCACGCCGAGGACCACGCTGCGGGGAACGGCGGCGGCAAAAAGTCGATCGACGATGCCAGCCTCTCCGAAGCGCTGGCGATCGCCGGCACGACGAAACCCGAACCGGCCGCCCAGGAGGCCGTGCGAAAGGTGGTCGAGCTGCGCTTGACCCTCGAAGAACCCGATGTCCAAAAAGCGATGGACTATGCGCGAGGCTATCTGCGGCACAACCCCCGCGAGATCAAGCGCTTCGTCAACCTCTTCCGCTTCTACACGATGATCTACACCGAGCGGCGACTGGAGGGCCTGCCGGCGCCGAATTCGCTCTCCGAGGTCGCCAAGCTCGCCGTGCTCGGCATCCGCTGGCCGGGCCTGCTCAGCGCCCTTGCCCTGCCGACCAGCGGCGGCGGCAACCAGACCGTCTTCGAGCTGCTCGAGAGCCCGCCGCGAACGAGCGAGGACGACAAGACCCCCGACCAGGTGCTGGCAGCGAAGCTGAAGGACGTCGGCTTCAGTGATAACGCGATCAAACGCCTGATGAAACCGGACCTGCGCGGGTTCCTCCGCGACAAACCGAAGATCGGCGCCGGCGTCCGCGGCTACCTCTGACGACCATGGGGCGGGCTGGACTCGAACCAGCGACCGACGGATTATGAGTCCGCTGCTCTAACCAACTGAGCTACCGCCCCAGCGGGGCGATTATCTCGCAGGCACCGTCGCGATCGCGATCGATTTCGAGCAGGTACGGCGCGACCTGGCCCCGGTAGGCGGTTTTGCGCTCGGCGGGAAGATCCTTCCAGCCCGTCACCGAGCCACGGCAGATATCAGCGCCGCACAAACAGCCATCCGGAAAGTGCTCGATCGTGTAGTTACGCATCGCGTAGTCGAAGGTGATCTCTTCGCCGTCGGAGATCGCCCGCCGAGCGACGAAGTTACAGGCGCCTGTGTCGTTCAGCTCGACGCCGCAGTTCGGGCTGCACGAGTGGTTGACCTTGGGACCGAGGCCGCCATGCCGAGCCCAGCGGGTGCGACTGACCTGAGTTGCGTGGGAGTCGTTGGCGGCAAGGTCGCCTTCGAGCACTCCGATCATCACCGTCTCGCCGACCCGGAAGCCACGAGTCGCGCGAACGCCGCCACCCTTGCCCCCTTCAGAAGTGCACAGCTCATATCCGACAGGGCCCAAAGGGACCGCCTTTCAGTTGTCTTGCACAGCGGCGCTGCGCCCGACGACCCTAGTCGATCCGCAAAACGGGACTGACGGGAACCGGCGGCGATAGGGCGCACCGTCCCGAGGCGACTCGCCCACTCGCCACTCAGGCGCTGAACAGCTGCGCCAGGGAGCGGCCGACGTCGGGCGGCTCTTCCTCGCCCTTGGCCGCCGCGGCGGCGCCGTCGGCGAGGGCTTTGGCGGCGTCGGCGATCTGGTGGTCGCGGCCGCCGCGGATGACGCCGGTCTTCTTCGCTTCGGCGAGGTCGGACTCCATCAGGCCGGCGAGCTCGGCGAGGCGGCGGAGGCCGACGACGCCGGCGGTGCCACGCAGGGCATGGGCTTCGGCGCGCATCGTCTCGAAGTCGGTCGTCGCGGTGGCGAGGCCGGCGGCGATCACGTCGCAGCGGCGGCGCGCCTCTTCGGCGAAGGACTCGAGCAGCTCGGTGTTGTCAGCGGCAGCGTTGTCACTCATTCAGAGATCACCTTTTCGGCAACTTCGTCCATCAATTCAAGTCCGAATGCACCCTCTATTGCGGAGCTGACGACGCCGGCGCGGTTGATCGCGAACAGCCAGGGCTCGCTCGGCAGGTGGAAAGCGCGCACCTGGGGCCGTACGTGCTTGGCCGGGTCGTTGTCGTTGTAGATCTCCATGTGGATGAAAGCCGCCTTGTCTCCGAATTCCTGCTGTGCCTGCTCAGCCACGTCGACGACGGGGCCGCAGACCCGACTCTGGCAGAACTGAGGGGTCGCAAACAAGAGCAGGATCGGTTCTTTTCCTAGAGCGTCCGCGTAGTCAACCTTGTTCTGGGTGTCGGGGGGAATGCGAGTCGTGATCTTCGATAGATCCCCCCCGACTTCCTCTGCGGTCGGCGTCTGGATCTTCGGTGCCGGTTGGCCGGGCCGGGGGATTCGGTGGAATTCGCCGACCCGGGCGGCGCTCGGCAGGATCGTCCCGGTCAGCTCGTCGCCTTCCTTGATCAAGGCCGCCAGCCGCCATTCGCCGTCTTCGGGGAACGGGATCTCCGCCGAGTAGACGACCCGGGCGACGTCGGGGTCCTCGACGGTCGCCTTCGCCCGGAAGGCCGGCTTCGTCGCCAGCGATTCGATCTTCGCCGGAAAAGGGCCGATCGCTTCCTGTTCGAGCGCTTCCCCTTGGGCCTTGCCGGCCAGGCCCTTGTTGCCCGGCTTCGATTCGGCGCCGGCCTCCGGTTTCGGCACCCGCGCGTAGTAGAGCGCGACTTCGGCGTCGGAGACCGGTCCGCCCTTGCGCTCGGCGATCCCGAATGGGTAGCGGTTCTCCCCCGGGTAGAAGACCTGCGCCGCCGGGGTGACGATCAGTTCCGAGCGGGCGTCGGCGAGCTTGATCAGCTCCTCGAGCGTGCGCCCGAAGGGTTTGGGGAAAGCGCTCTTGGGCGGCGCCGGCTGGCTCGGAGCCGGCTTCGACGCTGACGTACTGGAATCGGTCGAGTCCGAATCGCCGCAGGCGGCGAGCAGGGCGGCGGCCGCGAGCAGGCAGGCGCAAGCAAGGGCGAGGCGGGCGGCGCGCATCGCGGCCATGTTATTCAGACAAAGAGCCGACCGCGCACCGCCGGCAACCCTTCTGAGCGGCCGATAGGGTGACTGCGACTTCGAACTGGGAGGAGAGGGATATGGCAGAGCGTTCGGCAATCGTTACCGGGGGATCGGGAGGCATCGGCCTGGCGATCGCCCGCACTCTGGGAGAAGAGGGCTACGGGCTGACGCTCTCGGCGCGGCGGCCGGAGAAACTCGAGGACGCGGTCGCCGGCCTGCGCGAGGACGGAATCGAGATCCAGACGGTCCCCGCCAACGTCGCCGAGGAGGAGGAGCTGGTCGGCGTCTTCACCGCCCACAAGGAGAAGTACGGTCGCCTCGACGCGCTGGTCAACAACGCCGGGATCGGGATCGGCGGGCCGATGGACCAGATCCAGTCCAAGCACCTCGACATGCAGCTCTCGATCAACCTCCGTTCAGTCGTCATCGGCACCCGCGAGGGCCTGCCGGGGCTGCGCGAGGCCGGCGCCGAGCACGGCAAGGCGCTGCTCCTCAACACCGCCTCGATTGCCGGCAAAGGCGGCCAGCCCTTCCTCTCCGTCTACGGCGCGACGAAGGCGGCGGTGATCAATTTCACCCAGGCGACGGCGCGCGAAACCAGCGGCCAGGGGATCCAGTGCACGGCCTTCGCGCCGGGCTTCGTCGACACCGCGATGACCGACTTCATCAAGAGCGAGGTCGGTGCCGACAAGATGATCCAGCCCTCCGACATCGGCGAGGCGGTCCGCTTCCTGCTCCACATCTCCCCCAACTGCCACATCCCGGAGATTGTCTTCAACCGGCCGGGCGAGGGACCTGACGCCCCTTGACGGCCCCTGGCGCCGCCATGCGGCGTCCTCGGTCGCCTAACTGGCGCTGCCATTCGGGCTCCCTGCGTCCTTGCCTGGCAACGCCCGGGTCTCGTCAATGCGTGTACTAGTCGCCGCCTTTGGCGACGCCGGGCACGCGTTCCCGGCGATCGCGCTGGGGCGGGCGCTGGCGACGCGCGGGCACGAGGTCGTCGTCGAGACCTGGGAGGAACGGCGGGCGGCAGTTGAAGGGGCCGGCCTCAGCTTCACCCCGGCCGAGGAATACCGGATGTTCCCGCCGCCGGGGGCCGACTCCGACGACGGCCAGCACGCCGCCGAGGCGGCGCGGGCGCTGCTGCCGCTGCTGGAGGAGATGCGACCCCACGTCGCCGTCAGCGACATCCTCACCCTGGCGCCGGCTCTCGCCGCCGAGCGCGCCGGCGTGCCGCTGGCGACCCTGATCCCCCACATCTACCCGGTCACCGAGGCAGGGCAGCCGTTCTTCGCGATCGGGCTGGGGGCGCCGCGGACGCCGCTCGGCCGCGCCGGCTGGCGGGCGGGGCAGCGGGTGCTGAGGATCGGACTCGAACACGGCCGCCGCGACCTCAACCAGCAGCGCGAGCGCCTCGGCCTGGCGCCGGTCGAGCGTTTCCACGGCGGCATCAGCGCTGACCTGGCGCTGGTCGCTACCTACCCCCAGCTGGAGTACCCGCGGGAGTGGCCGGCGGGGGTGCGGGTGACGGGTCCGATGGCCTTCGAGCAGCCTTACCCCGACGTCGAGCTGCCGCCGGGGGATGCGCCGCTGGTCCTGGTTGCCCCCAGCACCGCCCACGACTCCGACAACCGCCTCGTCCGCACCGCCCTGGCTGCACTCGCCGACGAGCCGGTGCGGGTGGTCGCGACGACCAACCGCGTCGTGCCCAGCTACCCGATCGAGGTTCCCGCCAACGCCGTCCTCGTCGACTGGCTCAGCTACTCGCAGCTGATGCCGGCGGCGGCGCTGATCGTTTCCCACGGCGGCCACGGCACCGTCGCCCGCGCTCTCGGGGCGGGGACCCCGGTCCTCATCAGCGCCATCGCCGGCGACATGAGGGAGACCGCGATGCGGGTCGACTGGGCCGGCTGCGGCCTCTCGCTGCCCTGGCGGCTGTGCCGGCCGGCAGCGCTGCGCTGGGCGGCGCGACGACTGCTTTGGGAGCCCTCGTTCACGGCGCGGGCCGAGGCGATCGCCGCTTGGGGCCGGGAGAACGACGGTGCAGTGCGTGGCGCCGAGCTGGTCGAGGAGCTCGCTGCCTCACGGGTGGCGGCCTAGCCACCACGAAGCTCCGGGGGTGGGACTCGAACCCACAACCCTTCGATTAACAGTCGAATGCTCTGCCGATTGAGCTACCCCGGACCGGGCGTCCGGCGCCTAGCCGGACCGCTCGGAATTTACCGACTCAGCTCCCGACCCGCTCGGCGTGGGCGATTCGCTCCACCAGTGCCGCCCGCTCGCGGCTCAGCGCCGCCCGCCGCTCGTAGTCGCCGCGCTCCCCGGCGGCGGCGATCTCGGCCTCAATCCGGCGCTGCTCGAGCTGCAGGAAGTTCAGCTCCATCGCCTCGGTCGAAGCAGGTTCGTCGCGCGAGAGCATCACCAGTTCGGTGACGAGGCCGGCCAGCTCGCGGTCCTCGGGGAGGTTGGAGGCGGGATCGTCGGGGTGTTTGCGCAGCCACGCCGCCGCTTTCGCGCCGGTCGCCGAAAGGTGGGCCTCGCTGAGCCGGGCGAGGAACCCGGCGCCCTCGTCGGGCAGGGCGATGCACATCGCCAGCAGGGCCCGCTCGCGGCGCTCGCGCGAGGTCAGCTCGGCGGCGCGGCGCGGCGCTTCGGGGGGCGGCGGCCCGCCGCGCCCGACCGGCGCTTGCGGCGCCGCGGCGCCGCCGGTGGCCGGAGTCGCGGCGACGACCCGTCCCATCACCATCGCCGGCTCGAGATCGAGCCGCTCTGCGACCCGCCGCACGAGGTCGTCGCGGCTGGCGGACTCACCGAGTCCGGCGAGGACCGGCGCCACCTCTTCGAGCGCGCGGTCACGCGCCGCCGGCGAGCCGACGTCGGTACCGGCAAGAACCAGGCTGACCTGGAAGTCGGCCAGCTCGACGGCGTCGTCGACGAGCTTGCGGAAGCGCTCGGCGCCGCCGTCGGTGGCCATCATCTCGGCCGGGTCGACCCCGGCCGGCATCGCCGCCACCCGCAGCCGCATCTTGCGCCCGGCCGCG
The DNA here is from genome assembly GCA_035509895.1 of Solirubrobacterales bacterium. Lineage (GTDB taxonomy): Bacteria > Actinomycetota > Thermoleophilia > Solirubrobacterales > 70-9 > VAYN01. The sequence continues at coordinate 8,180 of DATKIA010000077.1, read as the reverse complement.
ACCCGCTGCGCCCGCAGCATCGCCTCCTGGCCGGCGGAGTCGGCGTCAAGTGCCAGCACCACCTCGTCGACCATCCCCGACAACGTCGCCACCTGCTCGCCGGTGATCGCCGTCCCCATCACCGCGACGACCTCCTCGACGCCGGCCTGGTGCAGGGCGAGGACGTCGGTGTAGCCCTCGACGACGACGGCGCGGCCAGCCTTGGCGATCGCCCCTTTGGCGAGGTCGACGCCGTAGAGGATCTGGCTCTTGTGGAAGAAGTCGGTCTCGGCCGTGTTGACGTACTTGGCGCCCTGGTCGTCGCGCATCGCCCGGCCGCCGAAGCCGAGCGTGCGGCCACGGCGGTCGCGGATCGGGAACATGATCCGCGAGCGGAAGCGGTCGTACTCGCGGCCCCTCTGGTTGCGCTGCGCAAGGCCCACCCCGTGCAACTCGCCGACGCTGAAACCGGCCTGCTGGCCGCGGACGAGGATCTTGTCCCAGGCGCTGGGCGCGAAGCCGACGCCGAAGGCGCGCAGGACCTCCTCGCCGAGGCCGCGCCCGCCGAGGTACTCGCGCGCCTTACCCGCCTCCTCGGACTCCCAGAGGTAGTTGGCGTAGTAGCCGGCGGTCCGCTCCAGCAGCTGCTCGAGCCGGCGGCGCTGCTGGCGACGCGCCTCCGCCCGCGGGTCCTCCTGCTCGCGCTCGATCTCGACCCCGTAGCGGTCGGCCAGCACCTCGACCGCCTCGGCGAACCCGAGGCCCTCCTTCTCCTCGACGAACTTGATCACGTCGCCGCCGACCCCGCAGCCGAAGCAGTGGTAGAGCTTCTCCTGAGCGTCGACCGAGAACGATCCGGTCCGCTCCTCGTGGAAGGGACAGAGGCCGACCCAACGCGCGCCCTGGCGGCGCAGGTCGGTGTGGGCGGAGATCACCTCGACGATGTCCGCCGTCTGCTTGACCCGTTCGACGCTCTCGGCCGAGATCAGCGCCATGAACTTCTCCTCAAACTTCGACGGTGGTTGTGGGCAAGCAGATCAAGGACGCAGCGAGCGCCGTGTGCTCTGCACACAAGCGACCGAGGACGCCGATATGCGCCGACCACAGCCGCCATCAGAACCGCGACTCCTCGGGCACGGTGAGCTCGGTGAACTTGGCGATGCAGTAGCGGTCGGTCATCCCGGCGATGTAGTCGGCGACGCGCTGGCAGTCGCTGGCTCCGGGATCGTAGGCCGGAATCTCGTCCGGATGCTCCAGGTAGTGGATGAAAAGGCCGCGCATTGCCCGTTCGACCCGGTCGTGCTCGCGGCGGGCGTCGGGCCCGAGGTAGACGCGGTCGAACATGAACTTGCGCAGGCGCAGCATCGCGCCGCCGATCTCCTCGCTCTGGACGATGTCGTCGACGCCTTCGGAGTGCTCGACGATGTCCTTGACCAGGGTGTCGATCCGCAGCGACCCGGTCGGACCGAGCAGCTCGATCTCCGCCGCCGGCAGGTCCTCGGGGCGCAGGATCCCGGCCCGCACGGCGTCGTCGATGTCGTGGTTGATGTAGGCGACGCGGTCGACCAGCTTGACGATCCGGCCCTCCAGCGTCGCCGGCTTGTCGGGACCGGTGTGGTTGAGGATCCCGTCGCGGACCTGCTCGGTCAGGTTGAGGCCGTTGCCGTCGCGCTCCAGCACCTCGACCACCCGCAGCGAGTGCTCGTTGTGCTTGAAGCCGATCCCGCAGCGCTCGCGCAGGGCAGCATTGAGGGTCGACTCGCCGGCGTGACCGAAGGGCGGGTGGCCGAGATCGTGGCCGAGCCCGATCGCCTCGGTCAGGTCCTCGTTCAGGCGCAGCGCCCGGGCCACGGTGCGGGCGATCCCGCAGGCCTCCAGCGTATGGGTGAGGCGGGTCCGGTAGTGGTCGCCCTCGGGGGCGACGAAGACCTGGGTCTTGTGCTTCAGCCGGCGGAAGGACTTGGAGTGGACGATGCGGTCGCGGTCGCGCTGGAACGGCGTTCGCAGCGGACTGTCCGGCTCCTCCACCGCCCGTCGCGCCGGGTAGGAGCGGGTCGCATGCTCAGTGAGGAACTCGTCCTCCAGAGCGCGGATCCGGTCCTCGAAGGTGGCGGTGATGGGCACCCAGCGATCATAGGGCGGCGCAGGCGCCGAGCCGGGCCGGGACGGCTACGCCGCTGCCCGCAGTTGCACGTGGGCGTGGTGCTCCAGCGTCTCCCCCACCGCGCGCTCGACCTGGCGCAGCGCCAGCGGCTCCGCCTCCGGAGCCTCGTTCAGCGGCTTCGCCAGCGCCGCGACCATGAACGTGTGTGCTTCCTCGGTGAGCCCGAAGGAGCCGGCTTCGCAGCTGGCGCAGACGACGCCGCCAGCGGCGCCCGAGAAGCCGGCGAGATGCTCGGACTCGCCGCAGCGGGCGCAGGAGGCGAGCTCCGGCGCGAAACCGGCGACCAGCGCCAGCTTCAACCGGAACGAGAGCGCCACTTCGAGGCCGGGGCCGCGCGGCTCACGCTCGGGTTCGTCGAGCAGCTGCAGGTAGCGGCAGAGGAGGTTGTAGGCGGGCAGGTTCGGCTCGGCCGAGTCGAGCAGGCGCAGGACCGCGTCGCAGGCGCGGGCGCCGGCGCTGAGGGCGGCACCGGAGGAGCGCAGCCGCGGATAGCCATCGACGGTGGCGACGTTGGTTACGGTTAGCAGCTCGCTGCGGCCCTCGTGGAGGACGAGGTCGAGCCGGAAGAAGGGCTCCAGGCGGCCGCCGAAGCGTGACTTTGGCTTGCGGGAGCCCTTTGCGATCGCATTCACCCGCCCCCGCGTCTTCGAGTAGAGGTGGAGGATCCGGTCCGCCTCGCCGTAGCGAATGCTGCGCAGGACGACTGCCTCGGTCTTGACCGTAACTCCGGGCACCCTCCTACTTTGCCCGGCGGCGCGGACGCCGCCGCAGCCGCACCTGGCAGCTCGGGCAGAAGTAGGTCGAGCGGCCGCCGACGACGATGCGGACGATCTCGCCCCCGCAGCTCGGGCACGGCTCCCCCTCGCGGGTGTGGACGAGGAACTTCTCCTGCATCGTCCCCTTCTCGCCGCGACCGTCGCGGTAGTCGTCGATCGAGGAGCCACCGGCGTCGATCCCGGCCGCCAGCGCCGCGACGACCGCGTCGCGCAGTGCCTGCCAGTGCTCGGGCTTCATCGAGCCGGCGGGTGAGAGCGGGTGCAGGCGCGCCCGGTAGAGCGCCTCGTCGGCGTAGATGTTGCCGATGCCGGCGATCCGCGACTGGTCGAGCAGGAACGACTTCAGCGGCGCCGTGCGACCGGCGGCGACCTCGCCGAGGTGCTCCGGCGTGAACTCGTCGGAGAACGGCTCGACCCCGAGCTTGGCGAATCGCACCGGCAGTTGGTCGTTATCGAGCAGGAAGGCCTCACCGAAACGGCGCGGGTCGGTGAACCAGAGCTCACGGCCGTCGTCGAGGACGAAGCGGGCGCGCAGGTGGCGGGCCTCGGTCGTGCGTTCGCCCTGGTAGAGCAGCCGCCCCTCGGCCGGGTCGAGGATGTCGTCGCCCTCGACCAGGACGAGGTTGCCGGTCATCCGCAGGTGCATGACCAGGGTGCGGTCGCCGTCGAGCGCCAGCAGCAGGTACTTGCCGCGCCGTCCCAGCCCCTCGATCGTGCTGCCGGTGACGGCGGCGCCGAGCTGCTCGGGCGGCAGCGGCCGCGACCAGCGGGGGTCGAGCACTTCGAGCAGCTCGATCCGGCGGCCTTCGATCTCCGGCTCCAGCTGCCGCGCAACCGTCTCGACCTCGGGCAGCTCGGGCATCCCCGAGTTCTATCTATTCGCTGGCGCGGGGGTGCGCCTCGAAGTAGACCTCCTTGAGGCGGTCGCCGGAGAGGTGCGTGTACATCTGGGTGGTCGAGATGTCGGCGTGGCCGAGCATCTCCTGCACGGCGCGGAGGTCGCAGCCGCCGGCGAGCAGGTGGGTGGCGAAGCTGTGGCGCAGCGTGTGCGGGCTCATCTGGCCGGCGAGGCCGGCGTCGCGGGCGTGGCGCTGGACGATTTTGTAGAGGCCCTGGCGGGTCAGCGGCCCACCGCGGAAGTTGACGAACAGCTTTGCCTCGTGGCGGTCGCCGACCAGCTTCGGACGGCCGCCACGCAGGTAGGCATTGATCGCCAGGATCGCTTGGCGGCCGAGCGGCACCAGCCGTTCCTTCGAGCCCTTGCCGCGGGCACGGAGGAAGCCCTCGCGGATGTCGACGTCGCCGAGCTCGAGCCCAATCGTCTCCGAGGCCCGCAGCCCACACGCGTACATCACCTCAAGCAGCGCCCGGTCGCGCAATGCCGTCGGCTCGCTCCCCTTCGGCGCCGCAAGCAGCTTCTGGACCTCGGCGTAGTTGAGGACCTGGGGCAGCTTCTTCGAGCGCCGGGGCGCGCTCAGCGCCGCGGTCGGGTCGTCGCCGATCAGCTCGTCACGGCGCAGGTGCTTGTAGAAGGAGCGCAGGCAGGCGGCCTTGCGGTGGATCGTCGACGAGGAGCAGGCGGGGCGGTCTTCGCCGCCGGTCGCCAGCTCGGCGAGGAAGTCGGCGATGTCGGCCGGCCGCGCCGTCAGCGCGTCGAGGTTGTGGGCGGAGAGGTATTCGCCGTACTGGAGCAGGTCGGTGCGGTAGGCGTTGAGCGTGTTGCGGGAGAGCCCGCGCTCCAGCTCCAGGTAAGCGAGGAAATCGAGGACCAGTGACTCAAAGCGCGCATCGGCGCCGGCGCTCGCCGGCAGGGCAGGGGTCGGGGGCTTGACTGCGATGGCCATGGGACCGGTTTCGGCCCGGGCCGGCGCAGCCCTCTAACCGCAAGGGACCGTGCGCACCGGCCCGCGGGTCGATCTCACCTTCTCCTCGTTCGGTGACACGATTTGGTGCACTATTCCGAGCGGATGAGTCCAGATCCATACGTTCGCGGACAAGCATTTGCACTGATCCTGGCGCTGGTCGCGGTCAGCGTTCTCGGCTCGGCGCTAGTCGGCTTGGCCTGTACGGCAGCCGTTGCCTTCGCAGCTTGGATCCTGCTCGCCCGCTATCGGGGAGATCTCCGGGCGGCCGGCGTGAGGGCAGTCCCGGAGCACCGTGGAACGCCGGACGTGATGGTCGTGGGCCTCGTCCGCCTGACCGTCCTGGTCGGGCTCGTGAGTGGGATCGCCATGCTGTTCGCCCTCAAGCGGCCGGACCTCGGGATCGCGCCAATCTCGACGGCGATCCTGGCGCTGACGGCGGCGGTGATCCTGCTGTCGAGTCTTGTCGACTGGTTCATCATCCTGCCCCGGATGAGCGGGCTGCTGGGCATTCGCCCGTGCCGCGACCCGGATACCGACTTCCCCCGGCGTCCGGAAACCTGGCGCGAGGTGACCCGCTGGTGGTACATCCACCGCATCGTCGCGGCGGTTGCGCTGCGCTTCGGCCTGTCCCTGGCGATCGCCTTGACGCTGACCCATCACATCGCAGTACCCCTTGGGGCGGGACTCGTCGCCGGAGCTCTCGTCGGCGGCTTTGCCTCCTACCTGGCGGCAGCATGGGATGCGTTTTGGCAAGCCGGTCACCTGACCCTGATCGTCGGTCGAACCGTCGAACGACACGAGGTCCGCCGGGTGCCGCGGGCGATCAAGATCCGCGAACGGGAGCTGCGGCTCCCGTTCTTCAGCGAAGGCCTGGCCGGTCCGATCCAGCAACGGGAGTACGTCTACGACGTCGCCCTGGAGGGAGTTCAGCTGACGCAGGCCGAGGCACGCGAAGGAGTGGACGTTCCGCGGCACGAGGACGGTCGCATCCTCTACGAACGCAACCCGGCCAAGCTGCTCGTCAAAAGTGTCGGGGCAAGCCAGCCCGAGCCGGCTGCGCCATTCGCCGGCTGCCACGGGAGATGCTCCGGCATCAACTGGTATTGCATCGAGAACCCGCGCTGCTTCAAGAACAAGTGAGGCCGCACCATTAGGCCCGCTGGAGCAGCCCACCGGCGGCAAGTGGGGCGGCAAAGAAGAGCGGGTCCTCGGCGATCGAGCGGCCCATCGTCGTCGTCGGCAAACCCGAGGCCGCGTAGCCGTCGAGGTCAGCGGCGCCGACCAGCAGCCGGTGGCGATCGGCGGCAGCCTCCCGCAGTTCGGTTGTGGCCTCGTCTCCCTCCGGCACCGCAACCAGCACGGGCGCCAGCAGCAGCCCAAGGACCGTCGCCGTGTGGTGACTCAAGCCGCGGTGTCGCTCGCGGGGGTCGGCGGACGAGAGGCGGGGCGAGAGCAGGGTCGGAATTTGGAGTGAGAGGGCAGCGTGGGCGCTGTCGAGGGCGGCCATACCGCCGTGGCCGAAGTCGGTCTCGGAGCCGATGATGCCCGGCCCTGGGCCGACCAGGATCGCGTCCCAGCCGAGCCGCATCGCGGCGGCACCGAGGGCGCCGACCGTGCTCAGAGCCTCGTGCTCACCGCCGTAGGCCGGCGCCGCGGTGATGTGTCCGCAGAGCAGGTCGCGCCGGCGCAGCTCGGCGACGTCGCGGGACATCGAGCCGGGCAGGGCGCCGCCCGCGGTCTGGATGTAGCCGACACGAAGATCCGGGCTCGCCTGCGCCGCCGCCCAAGCCGCGGGCGCCAAGTGGCCGTGCAGCGGCAAGACGAGAACTGGAACCTGCGACCTTCGGCTTGAAAGACCGACGGTCTCATCGTCGCGAGGCGTTTTTGTCGCCTCATGGGTGACAAAGGCGCCTTGCGAGCTCTCCACCGGGTCCACCGGGTGCTGGAGCGAGGTGTAGTTGAGCTTCATCACGTGCTCGTCCCCCCTCTCCCGGCCCTCCAAACCGCGGCTGAGGTTGACGTGGACGACGTCGAAGCCGCCGGAGCCGAGGTCGAGGTCGAGGGCGGCGACGTTGACGATGACCTCGTCGCCCTCGCGCATCTCCCCCAGCAGGAACTCGTCGGCCCAGGCCGGCCGGCGCTCGCCCGCGACCTCGACCTCGAGCGGGTCGGCGGAGACGACGACGCCGCGGCGCAGGTCGAGGCGGCCGCTCACGTGCCGTCGCCGCTGGCGCCGGCGGCGACCGCCACGACGATCCCCTCGCAAACTTCGAGCATCTTCGTCAGGTTCCGGGCGGGAACGTGCTCGTCGGCGGTGTGGACCATGTCGGTGCCATTGGCGAGCAGGACGCAGTCGAAACCGTCGAGACGGAGCGCGTTGGCGTCGCTGCCGCCGCCGATCGCGACCCGCGCCGGCTCCAGCCCGGCGCTGCGCAGGCCGGCCTCGGCGAGGCCCAGCGCCGGCGAGTCCTTCGGCAGTTCGTAACCGCGGAACAGCTCTTCGATCCGGACGTCGACGTCGCAGCCGTGCTCGCTGGCGCCCCAGGCGCAGGCCTCGGCGATCTTGCCGGCGACCGCCGCCGCCCGGTTCGCGTCGAGGCTGCGCGCCTCGGCGTGAATGCCGCAGTGACCGGGGACGACGTTGCCGGAGGTGCCGCCCCTGATCAGGCCGACGTTGGCGGTCGTCCCCTCGTCGAGGCGGCCCAGCTCCATCCGCGAGATCGCGGCCGCGGCGGCGGCGATCGCGCTGCTGCCGTCCTCGGGCCGGATCCCGGCATGGGCCTCGACCCCGGCGAAGTCGGCGCGGATCTTCTGCTGCGTCGGCGTCTGCACGATCACCTGCCCGACCGGACCGGCGTGGTCGAGGACGAAGCCGCACTTCGAGCGCAGGCCCGAGGCGTCGAAGGCTTTGGCGCCGCGCAGCCCCTGCTCCTCGGCGACGGTCAGGACCAGCTCGATCCCTACCGGGCCCTGGTTCTCGGCGTGGCGCGCGGCCAACTCCAGGAAAACGGCGACGGCGGCCTTGTTGTCGGAGCCGAGGATCGTGTCGCCGGCGCTGCGGAAGACGCCTTCGTCGTCGACCACCTCGACCAGGCCCTGGTGCGGGACGGTGTCGATGTGGGCGCAGAACATCGCCCACTCCTCGCCACTGCCCGGCAGCCGTGCGACCAGGTTGCCGGACCCTGCTTCCGCCGGGCCGGCGGCGTCGTCCTCGCCGACCTCGTACCCCAGCGCCCGCAGTTCGGCGCTCAGCGTGTCCGCGATCTCGCGCTCCTCGCCGGTCGGGCTGCGGATCTCGCAGAGACGGACAAAGGTCTCAAAGAGCCTCTCCACGCCGCGAAGGCTAACCGGTGCGCTCAGGCGGAGCGCTGGACGCCGACGTCGCTCTCGGCGGTG
>DATKIA010000076.1:0-3469 GCA_035509895.1 Solirubrobacterales bacterium | reverse complement strand
TCCGCCAAACTGCTTGGTTCTGCGACCGCTAGAGGAGTACAAGTTGTCTAATCCCAGGCGTCCTCTTTGTCCTTGCATTCCCGGCCACCTCGGATAACGTCACGGAGTCGTCGACGCTCCTCCTGACATCCGTCTCTCCGGTCTCACCAAGCAGTACGGTGAGGTGACTGCGGTTGCGGGGATTGACCTGGAAATCGAGCGTGGGGAGTTCTTCACCATGCTCGGTCCGTCGGGGTCGGGCAAGACGACGACGTTGCGAATGATCGCCGGCTTCGAGGACCCGACTGCGGGGTCCATCGAGTTGGCCGGAGAGGACGTAAGCCGGGTACCCCCGTACGACCGAGCGGTCAATACCGTCTTCCAGGACTACGCCCTGTTCCCCCACATGACCGTCGGCGAGAACGTCGCCTACGGCTTGAAGGTGGCCAAGGTGGACAAGGGCGAGCGGAGCAAGCGCGGCGAAGAGGCACTGGAGATGGTCCGCCTGCCCGGCTATGCCAACCGCAAGCCGGGCGAGCTTTCCGGCGGCCAGCGCCAGCGCGTCGCCCTCGCCCGGGCGATCGTCAACCGGCCCAAGGTGCTGCTCCTGGACGAGCCGCTCGGCGCCCTCGACTTGAAGCTGCGCGAGCAGATGCAGGTCGAGCTGAAGACGATCCAGAGCGAGGTCGGGATCACCTTCGTCTACGTCACCCACGACCAGGACGAGGCACTGACGATGAGCAACCGGATCGCGGTCTTCAACGAGGGGCGGATCGAGCAGGTGAGCTCTCCGGTCGAGCTGTACGAGCGTCCGGTGAGCGAGTTCGTCGCCGGCTTCGTCGGCGTCTCGAACGTGATCGAGCGCGATGGCCAGCGACTGACGATCCGGCCCGAGAAGATCGAGCTGCTCGACTCCGGCGCCGCTCCGCCTGAACTTCAAACCGAGCGCGGCCGGGTCACCGAGGTTGCCTACGCCGGCATGGTGACGCGCTACACGGTCGACCTCGAGCAGGGGGGAACGCTTCAACTAGTCCGTCAAAACGTCGGGGCAGCCGCGTCTGGGGCGGCTCCGGAGCAGGGGCAGGAAGTACTCGTCGGATGGCGGCCGGAGCACGCGGCCACCGTCGGCGGCAAAACGATGAAAGAGGAGGTTGCACCATGAGGAGGAGAAAGCAGACTCACCCAGCAAGGACGGCTTGGCTCGTTGTCGGGGGCCTAGTCGCGTTCATGCTGGTTCTCGCCGGCTGCGGAGGCGGTGGCGACGACACCAGCGGCGGTGGTGGCGAAGAGCTCCAGAAGCTGGGCAAAGGCGAGGGTGCGCTGAACCTCATCTCATGGCCGGGCTACGTCGAAGCCGGCGGCGGCGAAAACCCGGACTGGGTGACGCCGTTCGAAGCCAAAACCGGCTGCAAGGTCAGCAACAAGGAAGCCGGCACCTCCGACGAAATGGTCCAGCTGATGAAAACGGGCCAGTATGACGGCGTCTCTGCTTCGGGCAACGCCAGCGCCCGGCTCTGGGCGGCCCACCTCGTCGACCCGGTCAACACCGAACTCGTCCCCAACTACAAAACGGTCTTCGCCGACCTCAAAGACCAGCCGTACAACACCTTCGACGGGCAGCCCTACGGGATCCCGCACGGCCGCGGCGCCAACCTGCTGATGTGGAACGGCAACGGCGTCAAGCCGGCGCCGACCTCCTGGGACGTGACCCTCGATCCCAAAGTCGCGAGCCAGTACGCGGGCAAGATCAGCCAGTACGACGACCCGATGTCGATCGCCGAAGCCGCGGTCTACCTCAAATTCCATCAGCCCGACCTGGGGATCGAAAGCCCCTACGAGCTGAACGAAGAACAGTTCGAAGCGGCGGTCAACCTGATGAAGGAACAGCAGCCCAACGTCGGCGAATACTGGGGCGAAGCCGCCAAACAGGTCCAGGCGTTCGGCGCCAGCGACGTCGAAGTCGGCACCACCTGGCAGTACCAGTACTTCCTGCTGAAAGAAGAAGGCGTGCCGGTCGAAGCGAGCCCGGCGAGCCAGGGCTTCCTTCCCAAGGAGGGCGCGACCGGGTGGTCGGACACCTGGATGATCAGCTCCGAAGCCAAACATCCCAACTGCATGTACGAGTGGATGAACTGGATCATCGAACCGAAAGTCCAGGCCGAAGTGGCCGAATGGTTCGGCGAGGCTCCGGCCCAGGAACTGGCCTGCGACGAAACCGAAAACAAGAATTTCTGCACCGAATACCACGCGGACAATCCGGCGTTCTGGAAGCGGGTCTACTACTGGGAGACGCCGCTCGCCGAATGCGGCAACGGCGAGAACGACTGCATGGACTACAACGACTGGGTCAAAGCCTGGACCGAAATCAAGGGCTAGGCAGGTTGGCCGAAGTCGATGACGACTGAAGCGGTCGCGGTGAAGAGGTCGGCGGGGCGCAAGCTCGCCGGCCTCTTCCACGGCCGTCCCCGCCTCCAGGTGGGGTCGCTCCTGGCCGCGCCCGGAGCCTGGCTGGTCGTCCTCTACCTCGGCTCGCTGACGGTCCTGCTGATCACCGCCTTCTGGACCGTCGACCCACTCAGCGGCGAAGTGATCCAGGGCTGGAGCCTCGAAAACTTCGAATCGCTGGTCAACGAACCCGTCTACCGGGAAATCGTCTGGCGGACGGTGCGGACCGCCGCCCTGGTGACGATCACCGACGCGATCATCGCTTTCCCGATCGCCTTCTACATGGCCAAGGTGGCGAGCACCCGCGGCAAGGCGCTGCTCGTCGTCCTCGTCCTGATGCCGCTCTGGTCGAGCTACCTGGTCAAGGTCCTCTCCTGGCGGACGATGCTCTCCGAGGACGGGGTCATCAACTGGGCGCTGGATCCGATCGGCCTGCACGGGCCAGGCTACGGTCTGACCGCCGTCTGGCTGGTGATGTCCTACCTCTGGCTGCCGTACATGATCCTGCCGATCTACGCCGGCCTCGAGCGGATCCCGAACTCGCTGATCAGCGCCTCCGAGGACCTCGGCGCCGCGCCGTTCACCACCTTCCGCCGAGTGATCCTGCCGCTCGCCTTCCCGGCCGTGGTCGCCGGCTCGATCTTCACCTTCTCGCTCACCCTCGGTGACTTCATCACCGTCAAACTGGTCTCCAACAGCCAGTTCATCGGCAACACGATCGCCTCCTCGATCACCAACGACCTGCCCTTCGCCGCGGCGCTGGCGCTGGTCCCGATCGTGGTCATGATCGCCTACCTCGGCGTCGCCCGGAAGCTCGGCGCCTTCGAGCACGTCTAGACGATGAGGCTCTCGCGAAGATCACAAGCGCTGCTGAGGGTCGCCGTCGGGGTCGGCCTCGCCTTCATCTACATCCCGCTGATCGTGATCGGGATCTACGCCTTCAACGCCAGCGGCACCAGCCAGCAGTGGCCGCCCAAGGGGCTGACCCTCGAGTGGTTCCCGAAGGCGCTCGAAAACGAGGGCGCGCGGGAAGCGTTCCTGACCT
>DATKIA010000075.1:0-17319 GCA_035509895.1 Solirubrobacterales bacterium | reverse complement strand
GATCTCGGTGGCGAAGGTCAGGCCGCTCCGGCCGTCCTTGGTCTTGGTCAGGCCCCAGTCGCCGAACAGCTTCTTCGGCACCGCCAGGTCGGGCGCGCCGAACACCACGCTGTCGATGCCGACGAACCGCGCGTCAGATTTTGCCATGACCGCCCCGCGTGAAACTCGCGCGACTAGACCATCGCGCGCCGCCGCTGGTCAAGGGGGCGGCGGGCGGGATATCGTCGGCAGATGGAAGGACCCGATCCGCGCATCAGCGAAGCGGCGATCATGGCGCGCGCCCGCGCGATGCTGCCCGAGCTGCGCCGGCGCGCCGGCGAGATCGCCGACCAGCTCGACGGCCTCGTCCCGGTCGTCTACGGCGTCGACCTGACCGGGCCGGTGGCACGCCGCTGGAAGACCCAGGTCAACGAGAACGCCAAGCTTCCCTGCTTCTACTCCGAGCTTCCCGAGGCCGACCACAACGAGATCTGTGGCTGGAACGAGATCGCCGCCGGGTCGAAGCTGGCCGCCGTCTTCCTCGAAGACTCCGACCAGCATCCGCGCGAGCGGCGCCGGATCGAGCTGACCGCGGCCGCCGTCGGCGACGCCGGCGCCACCGCGATCCGGGTTGAGACCGCCGGCGAGACCCGCGTCGCCCGCCTCCTCTGGGGGACGATGCTCGGCGACCTCGTCTCGCTCGAGCTGGCCGAGCGTCGCGGCGTCGACCCCTTGCCGGTGGAGCCGATCGAGCGCTTCAAGGAAGCGATGGGGCGGCCGTAGCCCCGCTGGGCGCGCCCGCCGCCGTCGTCCGATAGCGTCCGCCGCGCGATGCGCGCGATGATCCTGGCAGCCGGTCTCGGCACTCGCCTGCGGCCGCTCACCTACGAGATGCCGAAGCCGATGGTGCCGGTGCTCAACCGGCCGGTGATGGAGCACATCGCCCGCCTTCTGTCCCGGCACGGCTTCACCGAGACGATCGCCAACCTGCACTGGTTCCCGGAGCTGATCGAAGCGCACTTCGGCAACGGCTCCGAGCTCGGCATCGAGCTCTCCTACAGCTTCGAGGAGCAGCTGCTCGGAACCTCCGGCGGCGTCCGCAACGCGGCCGAGTTCCTCGGCGACTCCTTCCTCGTCATCTCCGGCGACGCCCTCACCGACATCGACCTGACGGCGATGCGCCGCGCGCATGAGTCCCATGACGGGATCGCGACCCTGGCGACCAAGCGGGTCGACGACACCAGCCAGTTCGGGGTCGCGATCACCGGCGCGGACGGCCGCGTCCAGGGCTTCCAGGAGAAGCCCGACCCGGCCGAAGCCCTTTCCGACCTGGCCAACTGCGGCATCTACATGTTCCGCTCGGAGATCTTCGACTTCTTTCCCGCCCCCGGCACCAGCAAGGCGGCCGGGGCCGGCGACCCACCCGGCTTCGCCGACTGGGCGATGGATGTCTTCCCGCGCCTGCTCGAGGGCGACGTGCCCTTCTACTCGCACGAGATCGATGCCTACTGGAACGACATCGGCAACCTCGAGGAGCTGCGCGAAAGCACCGTCGACGCCCTCACCGGCGCCGTCGTCGTCGAGCGCGAGGGCGAGCTTGCCGACGGCTTCCGCAGCGGCACGGCGAGCGAGGACGAGGGGGCGCCCGTCGGCCCGGTTCTGATCGCACCCGGAGCCGAGATCGGTGACGACGTCCGCATCGACGGGCCCTCGGTGATCGGCGACGGCGCCCGGATCGGTGCCGGCTGCCGCCTGCGCGAGGTGATCGCGCTGCCGGGTGCCGAGATCGGCGCCGGTTCGGTGCTGGTCGGGGCGATCGCCGGCGCCAGCCGCTCCTGAGCGCCTTTCGCCGGCAAGTCCTGACACTTTCTTGACAAAGCGCGGGCAACGGGTGCGCCGGCGCCGGGCAGGATCGGCGCATGGAGACCCTGCGCATCGCCGCGGCCGGCTTGGCGCCCACCCTCTGCGTCGCCTGTGGGCGGTCCTGTCGTCCGCAGGCGGTCATCTGCACCCGCTGCGGGAGGCGGCTGGCGGACGCGCGGCCGCTGCTCGGTCGGGGCCCGGCTGGCCTCGACCGCGTCTGGTCCTCGGCTTCCTATGAGGGCGTCGTTCGCGATCTCGTCGCCGCGCTGAAGTTCAGGCGCCTGCTGCCGGTCGCCGACCTGATGGCCGACCGGATCCAGTGGCTGGCGCCGGCGCACATGCTGAGCGGGACGATCGTGCCGGTGCCGCCCGCTCCCTCGCGCCTGCGCCGCCGCGGCTTCGACCCCGCCGGCGAGCTGGCCGGTGCCCTCGCCGAGCGCCTCGCAATCGAGCCCCGAGCATGTCTTGCCCGCACCGGCGCCAGCCGTCAGGTCGGCCGCCGCCGCTCCGAGCGCATCGCCCACCCGCCGCGCATCCGCGCCCTCGCCGCCGCCCCCCGCAGTGTCATCCTCGTCGACGACGTCCTGACGACGGGAGCGACGCTGACGGCGTGTGCAAGGGCACTGCGGAACGCCGGGGCCGTCCGAGTAGTTGCGGTCACCTTTGCGAGAAGGCTCTAGGGGTTTGGCGTGGAGGGGCGGGGTGCACCCTCGCCGCTCGCACCTCGTCGCCCGAGAGGCTGAAGCTGTCGCCTCGCGGAGCTCCTCTCCTCCCGCACAGTTCGCGTCGAGGGTGCACCCCGCCCCTCCCAACGAAAGCTCATCCAGCTCCCAAGGTCAGCAGCTTTCGTCGGCCGCCCGGGCACCGAAGTCTCGCTTGAACCCCCCGTCCCTCGGAAGCTTCCGAAAGTGGGGGACGGCGGTCACTCGCTCAGAAGCTTCCGAGGGCTCGATCCGCTGCGCTGTTCCGGCCCGCCCCGCCAGCTTCTCAATTCGGAATCAGCGATTCGGTTGGAGGGTCGGGTGGCCCTCGTACGAGCGGCGTCCTGATTTCTGCAGTGCCCGTTAGCGAGAGCCGGGGATCTTAAAGGCAGAAATCCCAGCGAAGGTAGAGGGCCACCCGACCCTCCCCCAAACCCTGATCCCTGATCAAGAACCTAAGTCGCCGCCGTCCGCCCCCGCATTTCGCCGACAAGTTTCCGCGTCCGCCGCCGCTTCCGCCGCAGATCCCGATGCTTCTTCACCTGCCGCCGCAAATCCTCGGCCAGTTCGTGCACCGTGTGGGTCATCTCCGGCGATGCCTCGCGCGCCCGCAGCGTCACGCCCTTGAGGTGGAACGTCGCCTCCGCGATCTGGCTGTCCGGGATCGAGGGGTTGCGCTCCTCCGAGAGCATCACGTCAAGGGTGGCCAGCGGCGAAACTTGCCGGCCCAGGCGCTGGAACCTTTTCCGCACCATCTCACGCAGGTCATCCGTCATCTCGACGTTTCGGCCCCGAATCTCAATCCGCATGAGTGCCTCCTTTTGGGTGAACGTCCGATGGTACGCCTGCTACCCGTCGCTGACAAGGCCGAAAAAGGGAGGGGGAAGCCGGGCCTCGATCCCCCCTCGCTACTCTTGACCAATGCCAGCAATGGACCTCGTCACGAAGGCCCTGCGCGCGGGGGAGGGTCGGAAGTTCAAGGCCTACCAGAAGCGCTCGGAGGCAATCAACCGCTTCGAGCCGGAGATGGAAGCGCTCTCCGACGAGGAAATCCGCGAGGTCGCCGACGAGCTGCGGGAGCGGGCCCGCGACGGCGCCTCGCTCGATGACCTCCTGCCGGAGGCTTTCGCGCTGACCCGCGAGGCGTCGCGGCGAACCACCGGCCAGCGCCACTACGACGTCCAGCTGATCGGCGGCATGGTTCTCCATGACGGCGGCATCGCCGAGATGAGGACCGGCGAGGGCAAGACCCTGACCGCGACGCTGCCGGTCTTCCTCAACACCCTGGCGGGCAACAGCGTCCACCTGGTCACCGTCAACGACTACCTCGCCCGCCGCGACTCGGAATGGATGGAACCGATCTACAAGGCCCTCGGCGTCACCGTCTCGGCCCTGCAGGACGGCGACGACCACGCCACCCGGCAGCGCAAGTACGCCTGCGACGTCACCTACGGCACCAACTCCGAGTTCGGCTTCGACTACCTGCGCGACAACATGTCCGGCTCGCTCGAGCAGTGCGTCCAGCGCGACCACCAGTTCGCGATCGTGGACGAGGTCGACAACATCCTGATCGACGAGGCGCGGACGCCGCTGATCATCTCCGGCCAGCCCGAACAGGCCGCCCAGACCTATTACACCTTCGCCCGCCTCGCCAAGCAGATGGTCGGCGTGCCGGCCAAGGAGAAGCTGAAATCGCTTGGCGAGTCGAAGGACACCTCCGAGGCCGACTACGACTACGAGTACGACGAGAAGCACAAGACGGTGTCCCCGACCGAGCGCGGCGTCAAAAAGGCAGAGGAATTCGTCGGGGTCGAGAACCTCTACCTGGCCGAACACGGCAACCTCGTCAACCACCTGGTCCAGTCGCTGAAGGCCGAGTCCCTCTACAACCGCGACCAGGACTACGCCGTGATCGACGGCGAGGTGATGATCATCGACGAGTTCACCGGCCGCATCCTCGAGGGCCGGCGCTGGTCGGAAGGCCTGCACCAGGCGGTCGAGGCGAAGGAAGGCGTCGCGATCCGCGAGGAGAACCAGACGCTGGCGACGATCACCCTGCAGAACTACTTCCGCCTCTACGACAAGCTCTCGGGCATGACCGGAACCGCCCTCACCGAGGCGACCGAGTTCATGAAGATCTACAAAATGCCCGTGGTCGAGATTCCGACCAACCAGCCGATGGTCCGGGCCGATCAGAACGACCAGATCTTCAAAACCAAAGACGGCAAGTGGCAGGCGGTGCTGAACGAGATCGTCGCCCGCCATGAGAAGGGCCAGCCGGTCCTCGTCGGCACCGTCTCGGTCGAGGTCTCGGAGATGATCTCCGCGGCGCTGAAGCGCGACGGGATCGAACACGCGGTGCTCAACGCCAAGCCCGAGCACGCCGAACGAGAGGGCGAGCTGATCGCCCAAGCGGGCCGCAAAGGAGCGGTGATGATCGCCACCAACATGGCCGGCCGCGGCGTCGACATCAAGCTCGGCGGCGACCCCGAACACCTCGCGATCCACGACCTCAAAAAGCAGGGGATCACCCACGACAGCGAGGGCTACTACGAGGCCCTGACGGCGAAGACGGAGGAGCTGACGCCGCACTGCAAGGCCGAGGCCGTGGAAGTCCGTGAGCTCGGCGGCCTCTTCATCTGCGGCACCGAGCGCCACGAGTCACGGCGGATCGACAACCAGCTCCGCGGCCGTTCCGGCCGCCAGGGCGACCCCGGTGAGACCCGCTTCTACCTCTCCGCCGAAGACGACGTGATCCGCCTCTTCGCCGGCGATCGCATCTACAAAATCCTCGACAAACTCGGCCCCGTCGACGAGGACGGAACCGAAGTTCCGCTGGAAGCGAAAATGCTGACGAAAACCGTCGAGAACGCCCAGAAGAAGGTCGAGGAGCAGAACTTCCTGATCCGCAAACGCGTGCTCGAGTACGACGACGTGATGAACGAGCAGCGCCGCGTCGTCTACAAATACCGGCGCGAGATCCTCGAAGGCCGCGACATCTCCGAGACCGGCCGCGACGAGCTCGAGGGCGTGATCGAGCGCCTCGTCGACGAGTACACCGCCGGCGACCTGCTCGAGGAGTGGGACCTGGACGAGCTGGAGACGCAGCTGCGCCAGATCTGGCCGGTCAGCGTCGACGTCGCCTCGCTGGCGCCGGAGACGGTCGACCGCGAACAGCTCAAGGACGACCTTGACGAGGACGCGATGAACGCCTACGACGAGCGCGAAAAACAGCTCGGCGCCGAGCTGATGCGCTACCTCGAGCGCTCGATCCTGCTGCAGGTGATCGACAACCGCTGGCGCGAACACCTCTTCGACATGGACTACCTGCGCGAAGGCATCCACCTCCGTGGATTCGCCCAGATCGACCCCCTCGTCGCTTACAAAAACGAAGGCTTCACGATGTTCGAGGAGCTGATGCACTCGATCTGGGAGGAGTTCAGCAAACTCGTCTTCAACGCCGAAATCCAGGTCGAACAGCCCCCTGCGGGTGCGGCGGTCGCCGCCGGCGCCGGCGAGCCAGCCGAGCTCGACTACTCGGGCGGCACCCTCGAGGCGCAGCCCTCGGCGCTCCAGCAGGTCGCCGCCGCTGGTGCCGGCGGCGCGGTCGACGTCGCCGCTGCGCAGGCGGCCGGCCCTGGCAACGGCGGCAGCGCCGAGGTGGTCGAGACCGTGGTCAACGACGAGCACGACAACATCGGCCGCAACGATCCCTGCTGGTGCGGCAGCGGGAAAAAGTACAAGAAGTGCCACGGCGCCTGAGGGCGCTCGCTTGACCAATCCCGACCCGGTTCGCGAGTTCATCCGCGCCTTCGACGAGCGCGACCTCGACGCCTTCGTCGCCGTCCTCGACCCCGAGGTCGAGCTGCACTCGATGAAGGGGCTGCGCAAGGGGCTGGAGGCCGCGCGTCAGTGGGCGACGCGGCCGCCCGGCGGCGTCCAGCAGTCGATTGAGCTCGAGCAGCTCTACGAGGACGACACCGAAGGCGGGGGAGGGCGTGCGGTGGCGCTGATTCGCCGTCACTGGCACTGGGAGGAGGACGAGTCCCACGCCGGCACTGACGAGATGGCATGGGTCTTCGAGCTGCGCAACCGCCGCGTCCTCAGCTGGCGTCCTTACGCCGACCGAGCGGAGGCGCTGCGGGTGGGTGGGTTCCAGCCAGGCCCTTCCGTCTAGGCCTTCCAACGTCAGGCCCGAGCAAGAACCAACGGGCGTATCATCGCTGGCGTGGAGCGTGTGGCAGCTGACAACCAGGAGGCCACGGACGCTTGGAGTGGTCCGCTCTTCGAAACCTTCGTCCGTTACCGCCCGCTCGTCGCCGATGGCCTCGGCGCTCACGGTGAGGCCGCTCTGGCGGCGCATCCGCCGCCCGCCGGCGGCAAGGTACTCGACCTCGGTTGCGGATTTGGCGACACCACCCAGCGGCTTGCCGAGCTGGTCGGCCCCGCGGGTGAGGCGGTCGGCATCGACGTCGCCGAGCCCTTCCTCGATGTGGCCCGCGAGGAGGCGACGGCTGCCGGTGGCGGCAACATCCGCTTCCTCCTCGGCGACCTCCAGGTGACGAGCTTCGAGGAGCGTTTCGACTACGCCTTCTCGCGGATGGGAATCATGTTCTTCGCCAACCCGGTTCAGGCGCTGCGCAACGTGCGCGAAGCGCTCGTCCCCGGCGGCAGGCTCTGCGCCGTGGTCTGGCGCCGCAAGCTCGACAACGAGTGGGTTCACCGCGCCGAGCAGGTGGTCGAGCGCTACCTGGAGCACCCGGAAGAGACCGACGAACCGACCTGCGGGCCCGGGCCGTTCTCGATGGCCAACGCCGACACCGTTACCGATCAGTTGAAGATCGCCGGCTTCGAGCAAATCGGTCTGCAGCGCTCCGATCTGCCGCTGAAGATCGGCGTCGACCTCGAGCAGGCGATCGAGTTCAACATGGCGCTTGGCCCGGCGGGCGAGGTGCTGCGCCTCTGGGGTGACCGAATCGACGAGGTCCGGCCGCAGATCGCGGCCGATCTGCGGTCGGCGCTCGCGGACCTCGACGGTCCCGACGGGGTGATGGCGCCGGCCTCGACCTGGATCATCTCCGCCCGCGCTCCGGCCGCCGACGGCGCCGCCCAATAACCTGTTCTCGATGCCTGACGCGCCGACTGAATCCGTAGCGCCGCGCCTCGCCGCCGTCCGCGAGCAGCTGTCCCTGCTCTCGGACTATCTTTGACCCGGCTGCGCTGGAGGCCGAGGCGGCACGCCTCGAGCAGGAGATGGGACAGCCCGGATTCTGGGACGACCAGGAGGCCGCGGCCAAGATCTCGGCGGCGCACGCCCGCGCCCAGCGCCGGCTCGAGATGTTCCGCCAGCTCGAGTCCGACGTCGACGACCTCGGCGAGCTGGCCGAGATGGCGACCGAGGACGAGGAGCTGGCGAGCGAGCTCTCGGCCCAGCTGAACGCGGTCGAGAGCCGGCTGTCCGAGCTCGAGGAGGCGCGGCTGTTCAGCGGTGAGTACGACGCCGGCGACGCCGTCGTCACGGTCCATGCCGGGGCCGGTGGCACCGACTCCCAGGACTGGGCGGAGATCCTGCTGCGGATGTACCTGCGCTGGTCCGAACGGCGTGGTTTCGCGGTTGAGATGGTCGAGGCATCCGCGGGCGAGGAGGCCGGGCTGAAGTCGGCGACCTTCATCGCCCGCGGCGAGAACGCCTACGGCCTTTTCGCCGCCGAGCGCGGCGTCCACCGCCTGGTCCGGATCTCGCCCTTCGACTCCTCCTCGCGCCGTCACACCAGCTTCGCCCAGGTCGACGTCGGGCCGGTCGTCGATTCCGGCGTCGAGGTCGAGATCGACGACGGCGACCTGCGGATCGACACCTACCGCGCCTCCGGTGCCGGCGGCCAGCACGTCAACAAGACCGACTCGGCCGTGCGGATCACCCACATCCCGACCGGCGTCGTCGTCCAGTGCCAGAACGAGCGCTCCCAGACCCAGAACAAGGCGGTGGCGATGCAGCTCCTGCGCTCGAAGCTGATCGAGCTCGAGGAGCGCAAACGGGCCGAAACGCTGGCGAAGGCGAGGGGGGAGGTCAAAGACGTCGCCTGGGGATCGCAGATCCGCAGCTACGTGCTGCACCCCTACACGATGGTCAAGGACCACCGCACCGAGCACGAGGTAGGCGACGTGCAGCGGGTGCTGGACGGCGACATCGACGAGTTCGTGCGCGACTACCTCGAGAAAACCGCTGCCGCCTCGGCCAGCTAGTGGCGGCGCTGGCGCATCTCGAACGGGCGGCGGCGGGTGAGCCGCAGGGGCTGCTGGTCCTCCACCACGGCCGCGGCACCGACGAGACCGACCTGCTGCGGCTGGCCGACTACATCGACCCGGAGAAGCGGTTGCGGGTGGTGACGCCGCGGGCGCCGCTCGTCCTGCCCGGCTCGCCGGGCTTCCACTGGTACCTGGTGCCGCGGGTCGGCTATCCCGACCACGACACCTTCCATGCCGCCCGGGCCGCCCTCGCCGAGCTCCATGACCAGCTTTGGGAGGAGACCGGGGTCGGTCCCGAGCGGACCGTGCTCGGCGGCTTCTCGATGGGCGCGGTGATGAGCTACGCGATGGGCCTCAGCCCCGAGCGGCCGCCGGTTGCCGGCATCCTTGCCTTCAGCGGCTTCGTCCCCAGCGTCGACGATTGGCAGCCGTCTTTCGACGATCGCCAGTCGACCCGGGTCTTCATCTCGCACGGCAACAACGACCCGGTGATCTCGGTCGAGTTCGCCCGCCGCGCCCGCGACCTCGTCAGTGCCGCCGGTCTGCCGCTCGAGTACCGCGAGTCGGAGCTCGGTCACCAGATCGACCCCGGCCACCTGGCCGACGCCGGTGTCTGGCTCGGTGAGACCCTGCCGAAGCAGTAGGAGGGCCTAGGAGTGGCGTGAGCGCCGCGCGTGGCGGAAGGTCGAGTCGTCGTCGACCCACACCGCGCCGCCCGGGGCGCCGCGCTTGACCGTCAGCTGCTGGTCGAGGAACTGGCCGCAGGAGCGCGGCGCGTTGACCGGGTCGACGGTCACCGTGAAGCTCTTGGCGGCAGCCACCTTTTTCGCCTGGGCCTCGGTCAGGTCCTGGCTGAGTCGGAAGACTCCGTCACGGCCGAAGTGTTTCTGGTCGCCTTCGAGGTTGAGCGGGCCTTTGCTGCCACGCAGGAAGTAGTCGACGGCGACGGCGGCCGGTTTGCCGGCGGTGTAGCGCAGAGCCAGCCGCAGCTTGTCGTGGACGAGGTCGGCGGAGACGGCGGCGTCGGCGCTTTCGAGCAAGCAGGCCGGCGGCGGCCCGGCGTCGACTTCTTCACCTTCGCATTCTTCTTCTTCGCCTTCTTCGTCGACGACTTCACATTCCTCGACTTCGAATTCTTCTTCTTCGCCTTCGTCTTCTTCTTCGTCGTCGATTTCGACGAATCCAGGCACCTGCACCGACGGCAGCGGAGACGTCGCTGCCTGGGCGGTGCGGACGATCCCGAGGCCGATGATCAGGGTCAGGGTGAGGAGGAAAGCGCCCCACCAGGCGACCCTGGCGAGGTGGGCGTCCTCGGGGCTGATGTCTGCTTGCTTGCGGCGCATCAGCCAGGTGATCGGACTGTCCGCCGCAGACCTTTAGGAATGCGAGCTATGTGTCCAAATTGCGCTTATCGGTGATCTAAAACGCCCTCGAGCTCGAGCAGGCCGCGCTTCATCTCGATGCCACCGCCGTAGCCGCCGAGGCCACCGCCGCTGCGCAGGACGCGGTGGCAGGGGACGACCAGGGGCAGCGGGTTGCGGCCACAGGCGGTGCCGGCCGCGCGGACGGCGCGCTCGTTGCCCGCCCTGGTCGCCATCTCGGTGTAGTTGCGGGTCTCGCCGTAAGGGATCCGCGCGATCGCCTTCTGTACCCGCAGCTGGAAACCGTCGCTGAGGCGCCAGTCGAGTGGCAGCTCGAAGTGATCTAGCTTGCGCTCGAAGTAGAGGTCGAGCTCGCGCCGCGCCTCGTCCAGCTCGGCCGGCGCTTCGAGCACGCGCGGGGAGACCCGGTCGGCGAGGTCGACGAGCAGGGCGTCGGCGTCCTGGTTGGGGAGGCCGACCCGGACCAGGCCCTTGCGGGTCGAGGCGAGGAGCAGTGGCCCGAACGGCGAGTCGGCGGTCGTGTAGGCGACGTCGAGCAGGCCCTCGTCACGCGCGCGCTCGGTGAGGCGTTGCAGGGCGGTCTCAGTCATGCCAGCTCCTTTCGCAGTCGTTTCAGTCCCTCGTGCAGGCTGCGGCGCGCGGCCTCGGGGCTGCAGCCGAGCGCCGCTGCGATCTCGGCGTGGGGGAGATCGCTCGCGTAGCGCAGGGTCACCGCCGCCCGCTGCTTGGGCGGCAACGCTCCGACTGCCGCCCAGACGCCGTCGTCCGGCAAGGGGTCCTCGACTGGCGTCTCCCTCACCTCGGCGACGGGCAGCGGTCGCCGCCCCTTCGCCCGGTGGTGGTCGATCGCCTTGCGGTGGGCGATCGTCAGCAGCCAGCCGCGCAGGTTGCCGCTGTCGTGCAGTTTGGGGTATGCCCGCAGGGCGGCGAGGAACGTCTCCTGGAAGGCGTCCTCGGCCCCCTCACGCCCGACCGCGCCGCGCAGCACTGCCATCACCTCGGTGGCGTGCTCGTCGATCAACAGCTGGAAAGGCGGCAACTTGCTCACGCATGGATTTAAACGTGCCGATGGGGGGAAACGTGAGATCCGTGAAGGCGACGAGATGACCTACGCTGCGCCGATGCCCGATCTCGGAGAGCCCCTGCAGGAGCTGGTCGCGCGGGCGCTGGCCGAGGATCTCGGCGACGGCGACGTGACCTCGGAGTCGACCGTGCCCGCCGAGGCGCGGGCGCGGGCGCGAATCGCGCAGAAACAGCCAGGCGTCGCCTTCGGGCTCGCCGTCGTTGCCGAGACGATGCACCAGTGTGGGGCCGAGCACGTCGACAACCTCGTCGTCGAGGGCACCTGGCGCGAGGACGTCCCGGCCGAGGTCCTGCTCGCGAGCGGCAGCGCCCGCTCATTGCTCGCTGCCGAGCGGGTCGGGCTCAACTTCCTCGGCCACCTCTCCGGCGTCGCCACTCTCACCGCCCGCTTCGCCGAGGCGGTGAAAGGGACCGGGACGACGATCCTCGACACCCGCAAGACGACGCCGGGGCTGCGGGCGCTGGAGAAGGCGGCGGTCGCCGCCGGTGGCGGCCTCAACCATCGGATGGGTCTCTACGACGCGATCCTGATCAAGGAGAACCACATCGCCCTCGCCGGCAGCCTCGCCAAGGCGGTCCACGGGGCGCGGACCAAGCACCCGGAGCTGGCGGTCGAGGTCGAGGTCCGCGACGTCGAAGAAGCCGCTTACGCGATTGGCACCGGCGCCGATCGTCTGCTGCTCGACAACATGAGCCCGGACCAGATGCGTGAGGTCGTCGCTCTACGCGACGAGCACCACGGCGGTCCCGACGGACTCTCACTGGAGGCTTCGGGCGGCGTCACCCTCGAGAACGTCCGCGAGGTCGCCGAAACCGGCGTCGACTTCATCTCCGTCGGCGCCCTCACCCACTCGGCGCCGAACCTCGACTTCAGCCTCTTACTTGAGCAGTTTTGAGAGGCGTCGGTCTTTGAGGACCTTGCCGCCGGTCTGCTCTTTCGGGCAGTAGTTCATCTGATGTTCGGAGAAGAAGACGGCCTCGATCGTCGTCCCGCAACGCGGGCAGGGCTCGCCCTCGTGCTTGTGGACCTGGAGCGGCATCGGCACCTTGTCCGGGACCTCGGGGCCGATCGTTTCCTCGTAGTGATCGATCGCATCGCCGAGCACGTGCAGCGCGGCGCGTAGTCGCGCGACCTCCTCGGGGTCGAGCTCCGACCCTTTCTTGAACGGCGAGAGCCGTGCCTCCCAGAGGATCTCATCGACCCAGGAGCGGCCGATCCCGGCGATGTCTTTCTGGTGGCGCAGCAGCGGGTGCAGGTGGCGCGGCTTTTCGATCGCCGCCGCGAACTGGGGGAGCGGCGGCGGGGGCCACGCTTCGGGGCCGAGCGAGGCGACCATTTCATCGGCGGCGACAGCCTCGGTTGGCAGCAGTTTCGCCCAGGCGCGCTGCTTGGTGCCGAACTCGCGCAACCGCAGCTCGCGCCCGTCTTCGAGCCTGATCAGGACCCGCGAGGCGCGGTCTTTCAACGACCCGCGTTTGTCGAAGACCCGCAACCGCCCGGCCGACATCAGGTGGATCAGCAGCGCCAGGTCGCCGAACTCGACCACCGGCATCTTCCCCACCCGCCGCACCCCGGTCAGCTCCCGGCCGGCGAGCGCGTCCAACGGCGGCTCAAAGGTCTTCATCACGTTCATCCCAGGGGCAAGAACGGATTCCACAGAAGCTCCCGAGAGACTGGTGTTCAAACGCCTGGCGACAATCTCGACCTCCGGTAGCTCGGGCACAGAGCAATTCTGGCGGCTCCGTGGGGCCGGCGCCGGGGGTGTCCGAGAACGGAGCCAGTTAGCCCCGCCCGCAGGACACCCCCGGGGGCGGCCTCGCCCAAACGCTAGGATTCATCAACGTTCATTCGACCGGACTCGACCAGCAGGTCTGCCGGCGAACATCAGGAAAGGAAGGGCTCATGCAAGAGCTCCCGACGATCCAACCGACGATGCCCGCGGCGCTCGCGCCGGACGAGATCGCTGCCCTCAGCGACGAGATCCGTGCCCTGGCAGCGCAGCGCAACGCCGTCATCCTCGCCCACAACTACCAGCTGCCCGAGGTCCAGGACGTGGCCGATCATCTCGGCGATTCGCTCGGACTCTCGCGCCAGGCAGCCGCCACCGACGCCGACGTGATCGCCTTCTGCGGCGTCCACTTCATGGCCGAGACCGCCTCGATCCTCTCGCCGGAGAAGAAGGTCCTGATCCCCGACCTCGACGCCGGCTGCTCGCTCGCCGACTCGATCGACGCCGACCAGCTGCGCGCCTGGAAGGCCGAGCATCCTGGCGCCCTCGTCGTCATGTACGTCAACACCTCGGCCGAGGTGAAGGCGGAGACCGACTACTGCTGCACCTCCTCCAACGCGGTCAGCGTCGTCGAGCACATCTGGGCCGAGCACGGGCCCGAGACCGAGATCCTCTTCGGCCCCGACATGTGGCTCGGCGCCTTCGTCGAGCGCGAGACCGGCCTCGTCGACGATCCCGAGCGCCGCGCCCGCTTCCACGTCTGGGATGGCGAGTGCCACGTCCACGCCGGCATCCGCCCCGACGACATCGCCCGCACCCGCGCCGAAAACCCCGAGGCCGAGTTCTTGATCCACCCCGAGTGCGGCTGCTCGACCCAGGCGATGGAGTACGTCGCCTCCGGCGACATCGACCCCGAGGGCGTTCACATGCTCTCGACCTCGGGCATGCTCCAGCACGTCGAAGCCCACCCCGACGGCAGCTTCATCGTCGCCACCGAGAACGGCATGCTCTACCCGCTGCAGCAGGCCGCGCCGCAGGCGAACCTGGTCGAGGCCAACCGGATGGCTTTCTGCAAATACATGAAGATGATCACCCTGCCGAAGCTGCGCGACTGCCTGCTCGACCTGACCGGCGAGGTCAGCGTCTCACCCGCCATCGCCGAGCGGGCAAGGATCCCGATCGAGCGCATGGTCGCGATCGGGTAGGGCCCGAGGACTCTTAGGAAGCTCTCAGCTTTGGCTTAGCCGGCGGTTAGCGATGGGGTGGAGGCTGCTCTCACGTCCACGAGAGAGGAGCTTCAGATGTCTTCCATTCACAGCACCCTTGTCGTCGCCGGTCGATCTGCCGACTATCCGGGCCTGGCCGACGCCTTGCGTCTGCACCGGGCCGGGGTCCCGACCAGCTTCACCCTGTTGGTCCCGGCGGTCCCGAACGGCTTTGCCTGGGCCACCGACATGCACTCGGGGTGGCCGGCGGCGGTCGAGCGGGCGGAGCGGGCGTCGGCCCGGCTGACGGACGCCGGCGTGGATCTCGAGGAGACGATCGTCGGCGATCCCGACCCGATGGCCGCGGTCGGCGACGTTCTCCACGCCCGGCGCTTCGACGAGATCGTCGTCGCGACGTTGCCGCGCGGGATCTCGACCTGGCTGCGGATCGGGCTGCCGGCGCGGCTCGGCCGCGTCACCGATCTGCCGGTGACGCGGATCTGCGTCGACCGCCCGGCGCGGGCGCGGGCCTACGCGAACGAGCTCGCTGCCTTCGCTGCCGATCCGTATGCGAGCGTCCGCTAATACTTCGCTAAGCTTTCGCTTACCTTGGTGGGCGCGTTCTTGCGCGGTCGAGGCCGCGCAGGAGTCAACCTGTATTCGGAGAAGCCACCCCACGCATGGCAAGAGCGAAGAAGAGACAGCAGCGCGACGACGAGTCCCGGCGCCCCCGCGCCCGGCGGGCCCCGATCATCGAGCTCGACGACGTCACCAAGGTCTACCCAGGTGGCCACATGGCCCTCGACCGGGTCTCGCTGGCGATCGGCCGCGGCGAGTTCGTCTTCCTCGTCGGCCCGACCGGCTGCGGCAAGTCGACGCTGATCAAGATGCTGATTCGCGAGCTCGAGGCGACCGAAGGCTCGGTCAAGATCGCCGGCCGCGACATCGGCCAGCTGTCGGAGAAGAAGATCCCGCAGCTGCGGCGCAACATCGGCACCGTCTTCCAGGACTTCAAGCTTCTCCCCAACCGCACCGTCTACGACAACGTCGCCTACGCCCTGCAGGTGATCGGCGCCAGCCGCGCCGAAATTCGTGAGCAGGTCCCAGCGACGCTGCGCCTGGTCGGCCTCTCGACCAAGCTCAACAACTACCCCGACCAGCTCTCCGGCGGCGAGCAGCAGCGTGTCTCCGTCGCGCGCGCCTTCGTCAACCACCCGCCGCTGCTGCTGGCCGACGAGCCGAGCGGAAACCTCGACCCGGTCACCTCGATCGGGATCATGCAGCTGCTCTACCGGATCAACAAGACCGGCACGACCGTCCTCGTCGTCACCCACGACCGCGAGATGGTCGACAACATGCGCCGCCGCGTGGTCGAGCTCTACGAGGGTCGCGTCGTCCGCGACGAGGTCTCCGGCGGCTACACCGAGGAGTCGACGAGTGAGTTCGGGCTGCGGATGCGCGCCGGGATGGGCATCGGCGCCGAGGGCGAGCCCCGCACCAACGGCCACGACCACGAGCACCTCGTCTGATCCTGATGGGCCGGCTGATCTTCTTCATCCAGGAGGCCGCGCGGGCGATGCGCCGCAACGCCGCCCCCAGCCTCGCCGCGATCGTGACCACGGCGGTGACCGTGATCCTGCTCGGCGTCCTGATCCCGATCTTCCAGACCGCGCAGGCCAAGAGCGACGAAGTCCGCAGCGAGCTGAATGTTCAGTACGAACTCTATGGCGATGCGACCAAAGCCGAAACCATCCAGCTGCGCGACGAATTGGAAGCGATCCCTCACGTCGCGACGGTCAAGTACGTGACCAAAGCCGAAGCCCTGAAAACGCTCGAAAGCGAACTCAAGGACAAATCGATCGTCAGCGAGCTGAGAACGAACCCGCTGCCGAACAGCTTCGAAGTCTTCGCCGACGACGCCAGCAACCTGCCCGGCATCCGCGAAGCGGTCTGGCCGAACTATCCGAATGGCGAGCCGATCAATTCGATCATCGCCAAACCGTTCGACCGCCAGCATTCCTCGCAGAAGATCGAGCAGGTGACGAGCGCGCTGAAGATCGTTCTCACGATCATCACGGTGCTGCTGGTGCTCGCCTCGCTGATGCTGATCGGGAACACGATCCGGCTCTCGATCTTCACCCGCCGGCGCGAGGTCGAGGTGATGCGACTGGTCGGGGCGACCCGCTGGTTCATCCGTTGGCCGTTCATGCTGGAGGGAGTCGTGGTCGGCTTCGCCGGGGGCGTGATCGCGATACTGATCCTGTGGCTCGGAAAGCTGACCGTTGTCGACCCGCTCAGCAGCACCTTCAAGTTCCTGCAAGCCCAGAACGACGCTGCGGTCAACTTCCCGGAGCTGATGGTGATCCTCTTCGCCGCGGCCGTGATCGTCTCGACGCTCGGCTCCGGCCTCACCCTGCGGCGCTTCCTCAAGGTCTGAGGCCGGCGTGAGGGCACGCGGGGCCGTCGCGTTTGGCGTCGCGCTGGTCGTTGCACTCGGGGTCGGGCTCTGGTTCGGCGGCCACCCGGCGCAGCTTCCGGACTTCCTTCGCGAACGCTTCGTCGCCGAACCGGCCGGGCTGACCGGGGAAGCGGCGGAAGTGATCCAGGACAACTACTGGCGGTCGGTCGGCGACACCGAGCTCGAGAACTCCTCGCTGCAGGGAATGGTCCGCGAGCTGCGCCGCCGCCACCACGACCGCTTCTCCGACTACTTCTCACCGGAAGCGCTGGTCGCCTTCAACGAACAGATCGAAGGCCATTTCTCGGGGATTGGCCTCTCGGTCGGACCAGCCAAGAAGGGACTGCTCGTGGCCCAGGTCTTCGGCCGCTCCCCGGCGGCGGAAGCGGGGATCAAAGCCGGCGAGGTGATCGTCTCCGTCGACGGCAACTCGATCGCTGGTCTCGAAACCACCGAGGCGACCGCAAAGATCAAGGGCCCGGAAGGGACCCAGGTGACGGTCGGCGTGCTCGATCCGAAGACCGGCAAGACCCGTGGTTTGACCCTGACCCGAGCCCAGGTGTCGCTGCCCAACGTCAGCAGTCAGGTCAAGAAAATCGACGGGCACGAGCTCGGCTACGTGCGGATGCTGAGCTTCAGCGAAGCCGCCCACGAACAGCTCGCGCGGGCGGT
>DATKIA010000074.1:0-54869 GCA_035509895.1 Solirubrobacterales bacterium | reverse complement strand
AGCGCCGCGTGCTCCGCACGCAAGCGACCGAGGACGCCGCATGACCCCGCCTTACGGCGGTCAGGAGGCGTCGCGAAGCATCTGAGCCTCGGGAAGTCGCTTTAGCTTTTTCAGCGTGTTGTTCTCGATCTGGCGGATCCGCTCGCGGGTGACGCCGAAGGTGCGGCCGACTTCCTCAAGGGTCAGCGGCTCGGCGCCGGAGAGGCCGTAGCGCAGTTCGATCACCTGACGCTCACGCTCGGGCAAGGCGTCGAGGGCTTTGCGGACGCCCTCCTTCTGCAAGTGCTCGCTGGCTTCCTCGAACGGCTCGAGGACGGCGTCGTCGGCGACGAAGTCGCCGAGCTCCGATTCGTCCTCGTCGCCGACCGGTTTCTCGAGCGAGACCGGGAGCTGGGCGACGCGAAGGATGTCTCGCACGTCGGAGACCGGCCAGCGCAGCTCCTCAGCGATCTCCGCCGGCTCCGGCTCACGGCCGAGCTTCTGCACCAGCTGGCGTTCGACGTGGGCGACCCGGTTCAGTTTCTCGACCATGTGGACAGGGATGCGGATCGTCCGTGCCTTGTCGGCGATCGCCCGCGTCACCGCTTGCCGGATCCACCAGGTCGCGTAGGTGGAGAACTTGTAGCCGCGCCGGTAGTCGAACTTCTCGACCGCGCGGATCAAACCCAGGCTGCCCTCCTGGATCAGGTCGAGGAAGCTGAGGCCGCGGCCCAAATAGCCTTTCGCGATCGAGACGACGAGGCGCAGGTTGGCCTCGACCATCTGCCGCTTGGCAAGCATGTCGCCGCGCTCGATCCGTTTTGCCAGTTCGACCTCCTGCGCCGCAGTCAGCAGGTCGACCTGCCCGATCGAGCGCAGGTAGAGGCGCAGCGAGTCGAGGCTCGGCTCGACGGTGAGATCGAGCTCTTCTTTCTTCGTCTGGCTGCCGGAGTCGCCGCCGCCGCGCTGCTCTTTGTAAGCGCTGACGCCGTCCTCGGCGATCACGTCGACGCCGTGCTCGACCAGGTGGGCGTGGAGCTGGGAGACCTGCTCCTTGGTGATCTCCACCTCCTCGAGGGTCGCGGAGATCTGCTCGAAGGTCAGGTAGCCGCGCTCGCGACCGAGGGCGACGAGGCCTCGCAGCTCCTCGATCTCAACGATCGGGCCCTCGCTGGGCTCGCGCTCCATCACGTCAGTCACCGTCTCCAACGGTTCTATCTCACTACCTCCGGTGCTTCCCTCTCCCCGTTCCCCGGGATGGCCGGCCCCAGTTCTCCGGACCGCGACGAAGTATAGGCAAGTACCCGCACAATGCTGGTTAGTGGGCGGCCGGCAATCACCGTCCCCTAGGCTTTGACAGTCGATGGCATCCGAGCCGACCGCCACCCCAGCCGCGCCCGACGTCCAGGCCTCCCTGCCAGCGACGCAGGTGAGCCTCTCGCGGGTCGGCGTCACCGGGGTCGAGAAGGTGATCCGGGTCAAGGCCGACCGCGGCGAAAACCTCTTTTACGCCGAGTTCGAGTGCTTCGTCGACCTCAACCCGCAGCAGGCCGGGGTTCACATGTCGCGCTTCGAGGAGATCGTCGGCGAGGCGATCGACGAGGTCGTCCTCGGTGAGGCCTTCAAGGCCGAGGTGCTGGCCGCCCACGTCGCCCAAAAGGTGCGCGAACGCCAGGGCGGCCTGCGGGCCGAGGTCTCGGTCACCGCGCACTACCCGGAGACGGTTGAGACGCCGGAGAGCGGCAAGCGCACCCAGGAGATCTACGTCCTCTATGGAACTGCGGTCGATTCCGATCGCGATACCCGGACCCTGACCGGGGTTCAGGCCCAGGGCATGACCGCCTGCCCCTGCGCGCAGGAGATGGTCGCCGGCCTCGCCCGCGAACGGCTGGCCGAGCAGGGCTTCGAGGCCGACGACGTCGAGCGCGTGATCGACGTCGTCCCGATCGCCACCCACAACCAGCGCGGGATCGGCACCCTCCACGTCGGCTGCCCCGAGGGCGGCCCGGCCTGGATCGACGCGCCGGAGCTGTTGCGGATCGTCGAGAGCTCGATGAGCTCTGAGATCTACGAGCTGATGAAGCGACCGGACGAGATGGCGGTCGTCGTCAAGGCCCACGAACAGCCCCGCTTCGTCGAGGACTGCGTGCGCGAGATGGTGCGCCAGGTGGTCGACGGCTACCCCGACCTCCCAGACGAGGCGTTCGTGATGGCCCGCCAGGAGAACCTCGAGACGATCCACCGGCACAACGTCGTCGCCGAGCGCTACGGCACCCTCGGCGAGCTGCGGCGCGAGCTGGACAGCGGTGAGCACACGGCTCGGCACCTGACGATGCGCGAGTGGCTCGACGGCCCCAGCGGCTGACGGCTCTCGACCGTCCTGCCGACTAGCCGGCCGCGGTCGTCTTCGCCGCCGCCCGCTGCTTCTGCTGCTCCTCGATCCGCTTGCGCAAACCAAAGAAGTAATCGGCCCCGCTGAGGACGGTGACGGCGAGGGCGGCGTAGACCAGCAGATCGACGCCGAGGGGGGCCGGGTTGGCGATGATCAGGGCGATCACGGCGGCGATCTGGAGGACCGTCTTCAGCTTGCCGAGCCAGGAGGCGGCGATCACGATGCCGCGCTCGGCGGCGATCGTGCGCAGGATCGTGACCGCGACCTCACGGGCGATGATCACCATCGCCACCCAGGCTTCGAGGCGGTTGAGCGAGACCAGCGAGACGAGGGCGCCGATGATCAGCAGCTTGTCGGCGAGCGGGTCCATCAGCTTGCCGAAGGTGGTGACCGAGCCGCGGGAGCGGGCGAAGTAGCCATCGAGGCCGTCGGTCGCGGCGGCGAGGGCGAAGACGGCGGCCGCGATCACGTCGCCGTTGGGCGTCTCGCCAAGCAGCGCCACGACCACCACGGGCACCGCCAGGATGCGCAGCATGGTGAGCGCATTCGGCAGGTTGAGCGGGAACATGGTCCGCTCAGTCTGACGCAGAGGCCGCGGGGGCCGGGGCGGCGGCCGCTTTGGCCTCCGCGTCCTTGCGGGCGAAGTACTCCTCGCCCTCGATGCTGATGTGGGGCACGACCTTGTCGAGCCAGCGGGGCAGCCACCAGGCTTTCTCGCCCATCAGCACCATCACTGCCGGCACCAGCAGGCAGCGGACCAGGGTCGAGTCGATTGCGATCGCGACCGCCAGCCCGATCCCGAACTCCTTCACCACCGGGTCTTCGACGATCACGAAGCTGGTGAAGACGCAGACCATGATCGCCGCCGCCGAGGTGATCACGCGGCCCGTGTTGGCGAGCCCCTGGACGACCGCGACCCGGGCGTCGCCGGTTTCCTTGAAGTGTTCCTTCATCTGCGTCAGCAGGAACACCTCGTAGTCCATCGAGAGGCCGAAGAGGATCGCGAACATCAGCAACGGCACGAAGCTGACGATCGGTATCGCGTGGTCGAGCCCGATCAGCTCCACGCCCCAGCCGAGCTGGAAGACGGCGGTGACGACGCCGTAGGCGGCGGCGACCGAGATCAGGTTGCACGCCGCGGCCTTGATCGGCACCAGCAGCGAGCGGAAGGCGACCAGGAGGACGATGAAGCTGAGGGCGACGACGATCGCGATCATCAGCGGCAGCTTTTCCGCGATCTTCGTCGCGAGGTCGATGTAGCCGGCGGTCTGGCCGCCGACGTAGGAGCTCGCCTTCGTCCCTTCCAGCGCCGCCGGGATCACGTTGTCGCGAAGGTTTTCGACGAGATCGACGGTCTCGTCCTTCCACGGCTCCGATTTCGAGATCACGGTGAAGACGGCGACTTTGCCCGCCTGGTCGAGGCTCGGTTCGGAGACCGCGGCGACGTCCCCCGCGCCGCCGATCGCTTTCTGCAGTTCCGGCAGCACCTGTTTCGCTTCTTCGGGCGAGCCGAATTCGGAGGCGATCAGCAGCGGTCCGTAGGCACCGGGGCCGAAGCCTTCCTTCATCCCTTCGAACGCTTCGCGCGAGGTCGAGTCCTTGGGCAGGGCGCTGATGTCGTTCTGCCCGAGCTGGAGCTGGAAGATCGGCAGGGCGAGCACGAACAGGATCACCAGCGAGGCGATGGCGGACCGCCAGGGCCGGTCGGCGACGGCGTCGGCCCAGCGCAGCCAGCCGTGCGGCTTCTTGTCGTCCGGGTGGGTCTTGCCGAGCTTGACCCGCAGCGAGTTGATGTGGGGCCCGAGCGCCCCCAGCATCGCCGGCAGCAGCGTCGCCGCAGCGCAGACGGCGACGACGACGGCGATCGCGGCGGTGTAGCCGAGGGTGCTGACCAGCGGGATGCCGGCGAAGGCGAGCGAACAGAGGGCGATGATCACGGTGAAGCCGGCGAAGACGACGGCGCCGCCGGCGGTGGCGACCGCGCGCGGGATCGACTCCTCGATCGCCATCCCTTCGCCCAGCTGCAGTTTGTGTCTGGTGACGATGAAGAGCGCGTAGTCGATGCCGACGCCGAGCCCGATCATCGTCGCCAGCGTCGCGGCGACCCCCGGCACCTGGAGCGCGTGCTCGAGCAGTTTGATGATCGAGAGCGCGCAGGCGAGGCCGATGATCGCCGAGACGATCGGCAGCATCATCGCCGTCGCGGTGCCGAAGGCGAAGAGGAGGATGATCACCGCCGCCGCGAGGCCGACCACCTCGGCGAACTCGGTCGCCGGTTTCGAGAGCTGCTGGCCGACGTATGCGCCGATCGAGGTATCGATGCCGGCCCGCTTCGCCGGGTTGGCGGCGTCGAGGATCTCCTGCGATTCCTCTTCGTTGATTTCGCCCGGGCCGACCGCGAGCACGACCGGGATGTAGGCGATCCGCTGGTCTTTGCTGATCGTTTTCGAGCCTTCGACCAGCGGGCTTTTCGCCGAGTTGACGTCCGGCAACGCTTCCAGCTTCTTGGCCGATTCTTCGATCGCGGCGGCGTACTTCGGTTCGGTCAGCTTTTTGCCGGCCGGCGCTTCGAAGACCAGCGGGTTGGAGCCGTAGGCCTGTTCAGGCAGGTTTTCTTCGAGCAGTTCGGTCGCGATCGTCGAGCCGGTTCCCGGCAGCGTCAGGTTTTCGCTGGTCTTCGAGCCGGCGGCCGAGGAAATCGCGACGAGCGCGATCGCGATCGCGATCCACGCGCCGATGACGGGATAGTGATGGCGCGAGCAGAAGCGGCCGATCGCGTAGAGGGGCCCCGTCATTGCCGGAAAAGTATCCCTTACGGGGCGGCGACAGTGCCGTTTTCGAATGGCGACGGCATCGTGTCAAGCGGCGGCGCGCCGAGCGCGCCGCGTAAGAAGGCGAGGTGCTGAGCCTGGCTGGCAACCGTGCCGGCGAGCATCGTCCGCGGCGCGAAGTCCGTCAGCTTGCCGATCGCCGCGGTCTCGGCCTCGATCGTCGCGCTTTCGAGTTCGTAGAGGAAGAGGAGGAATTCAGGTTCGGCGTCGAGTCCGTCGGCGGGGATCGCTTCCGGTTCTGGTTCCGGTTCGGCCCCGAGCCCGCGCAGCGCCTTCAGGGTCGCGTCGGCGTGTTCCTGTTCCTGGGCGCGGAACAGCCGCGCCGCGGCCAGGTTCTGGCGATCGTGCAGCGCCGGGAAGCTGTCGCGGTAAGCACGCACCGCGGCGAGCTGACGGGAGAGGATTTCGTTGAGGATTTCGGCGTCGGCTTCCTGTTCGGCGGCCGCGGTGGTGTCGGCGCCGCTGTCATTACCGCTGCTGCCACAAGCACCCAGGGCGCCAGCGGCGAGGGCCGCCGCCGCAAGAACCGGCAGGCCGCGACGCACGGCGGCGGCGCGCGTGATTCGGTTCGCTGCGATGACCTGCCGGATCTGGCTCCCCGCCGTCAAGACGCGGCCAAGCCTATGAGCTCAGCGCGCGACGAGGCCCTGACGGCGCTGGCAACCGAGATTCATGCCTGCCGGCGCTGCCCGCGGCTGGTCGAGTGGCGCCAGGCCTGCGCCGCCGATCCGCCGCGCCGCTACCGCGGCGAGGATTACTGGGCGAAGCCGATCAGCGGCTTCGGCGACCCGGCGGCGCGGGTCGTGATCGTTGGCCTCGCACCAGCCGCCCACGGCGCCAACCGAACCGGTCGCATGTTCACCGGCGATCGCTCCGGCGACTGGCTCTTCGCGGCGCTGCACCGCGCCGGCTATGCCAACCGGGCTGAGTCCGAGCGCCGCGATGACGACCTGCGCCTACGCGATGCCTACGTGACCGCGGGCGTCCGCTGCGCGCCGCCGGCCAACAAGCCGACGCCCGCGGAGCGTGACAACTGCCTTCCGTATCTGGAGCGCGAGCTGCCGCTGCTCGATCGCTGCCTGGTCGTCGTCGCCCTCGGCGCCTTCGGCTGGGACGTGGTCCTGCGGACCGCACGGGGGCTGGGGATCGAGGTGCCGCGACCGCAGCCGCGCTTCGGCCACGGCGCCGAGGCGGCCCTCGGTCAGTGGACGTTGCTGGGCTGCTATCACCCAAGTCAGCAGAACACGTTCACCGGCAGGCTGACCGTCCCGATGATCGACGCGGTCTTCTCCCGCGCCCGGAAATTGGCAAGTTAGGAGAAACCACGCTCGCGCAAGCGGACCAAGGGAAACGTCTCCATCGGTTTGCTGGTCTCAACCAATAGCCAGGGCGGGCTCCGCGAGGGACCCGCTGCCCAATTTGAGACCACCGGGGGGAATGAACAGAAAATGATGAGGCGCCCAAGAATCAAACGAACGACGGAGCCGATCGACGCGCCCGACGGCGACCTCTACCTGCTGCGTCCGAGCGCTGAAGGGGACATCCGGATCGAGACTCCCGACGAGGACGACCTGCGGTTGCTGCGAGCGCTCGATGGGGAGCACACGCTGGAGCAGCTGCACGCGGAATTCGGTGAGGAGGCGGTCGGCGACCTGATCTCACAGCTGCAGGAGCTGGAGGTCGTCGAGGACGCCGCCGATGACGATCTGCTCGCCGCCGGCGAGCTGGCCCGTTTCGATCGCCAGCTGCGCTACTTCAGCGACGTCGGTACGCCGGGGCTGACGCCCTCGGAGTGCCAGCGCCGGCTGCGCGAGGCGAAAGTCGCGGTGCTGGGGGTCGGCGGCCTCGGCGGCTGGGCCGCCTGGGCGCTGTCCTGCTGCGGCGTCGGCGAGATGTGGCTGGTCGACGGCGACCGGGTCGAGGTCAGCAACCTCAACCGCCAGATCCTCTACACCGAGGCCGAGCTCGGCCTGCTCAAGGTCGAGGTGGCGGCGGCGCGGCTGCGCGCCTTCAACTCGGCGATGAAGGTGACTGCGACCGCGCGGCGGCTGGAAAGCCAGGTCGAGATCGCCGACTTCATCGACGGGGCGGACATCGTCATCGATGCCGCCGACTGGCCCGCACACGACATCGAGCGCTGGTGCAACTCGGCCTGCTTCGAGGCCGGGATCCCGTACATCACGATGAGTCACTTCCCGCCGATCGCCAGGGTCGGGCCGCTCTACGTACCGGGGAAGACGGGCTGCTTCGCCTGCCAGGAGACCGCCTACCGCAGGCAGTACCCGCTCTTCGACGTTGCCGTCGAGCAGCGGCGGGCACTGCCGACGCCGGCGGCGACGCTGGGACCGGCCTGCGGTCTGATCGGCGGCCAGGTCGGGATGGAGGTGATGCACCACCTGACCGGGCTGAGTGAGCCCTCGACGCTGGGCGTCGCCCACATCTACGACCTGCGGACGATGGAGGTCGAGCGGGAAGCGGTCGTACCTGAGCCCGACTGCCCGATCTGCGCTCACCTGCAGCCGGCGAAAGAGGAGGAGAGTTCGAAGGAGGCCAGCGGCGGGTAGGTTTGGCGGCGACCGATGAGGATCGCCGTCCCGATATCGATCATCGCCCTCGCGGCCGCCGTATTTGCCGGCTGCGGTGGGTCATCCGAGAGCGACTCGACCGAAACCGGGTCGGGCGCGGCGCCGCAGGGGGGCGCCGCCACCGCTCCAGCCGGCGCCTCGGCCGCGAAGTGCGACGTCAACGTCGCCGAAGTCGAAGCGGTGCGGGCTACCGGCATTTCCTGCGGAGAGACCAAGGCCGTTCTCCTTGCCTGGCAGCGGAACAACGGTTGCGTCGGCTCGCAGGGCATCTCCCACGTCGCCTGCACGGTCCGCTCCTACCGGTGCATCGCCACCCGCACCGAACGTGGTGTCTCGGTCAGCTGCTCCAAGCCTGGCCGCTCGATCGCCTTCACCTCAAAACGTTAGTGCGAAGCAGGCGCTCGGTCGGGTCGAAGAAGAGGGCCAGCCAGAGCAGCGGCGCGTAGTCCGGAGCGACAACCGCGACCGGGATCGAGATCAGGAAGACGGCGGCGATGAAGCCGGCGCGGAGTTTTGCCTCGCGGTCGTCTTCGCCGTCGCTCGAAGTCAGCCCCGCCCGCCGCGCCCGGCTGGCCATCAGCAGCCCGAGCAGGACGACGACCGCGAGGTTGAGCGCGTAGACGATCACCGACGGCGTCTGGCCGCCGTAGTCGCCGAGCAGCTGGCTGCTGAACGGGATCAGCACGATCCAGCCCAGGTAGAGCATGTTGAGCCCAATCAGGCGGTTGTCGAAGGCGGTGACTTCGCCGAAGAAGCGGTGGTGGACGAGCCAGAAGCGCCCGATCACGGCGAAGCTGATCCCGTAGGCGACCAGGTTTTCCCGCTGGCCCCAGAGGGCGTCCCAGAGCTCGCTGTCGGAGAGGTGCCCGCTGTCGATCGTGACGTTGAGGATCAGCAGCGTGATCGCAATCGAGAAGACGCCGTCGCTGAAGGCGACGATCCGCGAGAACTCGACCTCGTTCTCCTCGCGCTTGCGCGGGGTCTGCTCTCTGGCCACGCCGGGATCATCGGGGTCGGGCGCGACGGAATCGCGAGCGAGGCTCTCTAGAATGCGCCCCCGTGCCGGCGTAGCTCAGTTGGTAGAGCACTTCATTCGTAATGAAGGGGTCCCCGGTTCAAGTCCGGGCGTCGGCTCTGCGGGGTGAACGTTGAGGCGACCATCCGGGAGGCGCTGCGCTTGCGGGCGCCCCTGGCGCTGGTCTATGAGGGCGACGGGGGCGCAAACCGCACCGTCCGCCCTCAGGTCCTCTACCTCGACGCCGGCGGCACTCTGCTCGTCGACTGCTGGCAGCTGAGCGGCCCGAGCAAGTCGGGTGGGCCGCTGCCGGACTGGCGCGCTTTCGAGCTCGCCCGGATCGAGCGGGCCGAGGTGCTGCACGGCGAGTGCGGGCCCGCTCCCGGCCTCAACCTTCAGGCCTCCAAGTACGCGACCGTGCTGGCCTGCGTCTGAGCCGCCAGGGCCCGCTCGATCGCCTCGGCGTAGACCCCGTGGAGGGTGTTCGAGGGGCGAGCGTCGGTGATGCCGTAGGCCTCGGTCATCGCTCGGGCGAGAGTCGCCTTGAAGGTGGGGCCGTGCCAGGCGTGGGCTTCGGCGGCGCGGCCGACGTGGAGGTGGGTGAGCTCGTGGAGCAGGGTCTCGAGCAGGTCACCGGGGCGGGCGCCGGGGTAGACGGTGACCGAGAGGCGGTACTGGGTCGGCACGGCGAAGCCGAGGCGGTTCGGTTTGCGGCGGGCGCGGCGGACCTTGAGCTCGGGGGCGCGGGTGGGAAGCGGGCCGTCGGCGAAGACGGGCAGCGCGCGGAGGCGGTCCATCTCGCGGTCGAGCGCAACGCCGACGACGGCGTAGTAGCTGGGGTGGCGCCTCAAGCGGCTAACCCTGGCAGCTCGGGCACCAGTAGGTGGTCCGGTTGGCATCGCCCTGGCCGCGGCTCGAGATCGGCCGGCGGCAGGCCGGGCAGGGGCCGCGCTGGCGGTAGACCGAGAAGCTCCTGCGACCGCCCTTGGCGACGGCGTCGAGCATCTGCTCCCGGGCGGCGAGGAGGACCGCGGCGAGCTCTTCGTCGCTGAGGCCCCCAACCCGGCGCCAGGGATCGACGCGGGCGGCGAAGCAGGCCTCGCTCTTGAAGATGTTGCCGATCCCGGCGACGAGGGTCTGGTCGAGGAGGGCGTCGCCGACGCCGCGGCTCGGGTCGGCGCGCATCGCCGCGATCACCGGGGCGGGATCGAACTCCGGAGCGAGGACGTCGGGGCCGAGGCGGGCGAGCTGCGGGTCGCGGTGCGCTTTGACCGCCGGCAGAACGCGCAGGGTCGGGCCGCCGAACTGGACCGCCTCGGCCCGCTCCCCGCTCAGCACCGCCCAGGCCGAGACCCACGGCCGGCGCCAGCGCGCGCCCCGCGGGTAGACGTGCCAGCCGCCGCTCATCCCCAGGTGGCTGTGGAGGACGAGGTCGCCAAAGCTGAGCAGGAGGTGCTTGCCGCGGGGCTCGGCGCCCTCGAAGCGCCTGCCGTCGAGGCGCTCGACGCCGGCGGCGCGACCGCGCGGGTTGGGGGCGCTAACCGCGACCGTCTCCCCCGCCAGCGCCTGGTCCAGCCGCCGCGCCGCGCGCAGGATCGTGTCGCCCTCTGCCACCACCCCATCATGCCGAGGCGCGCCCAGCGGCTAGATTGGGCCCGTGGCGAGACGGCGACAGATCGATCCCCTCGGCCGCCAGGCGGCGCTGGCGATCGGCGCCGGGCGCGTCGCGATCGGCGTCGGCACCCTGTTTGCGACGAGGCCCGGGCTGCGGGCACTCGGCTTCGCCGAGACCGACGCGACCGGGACGGCGCTGGCCAAGGTCGTCGGCGCCCGTGACCTCGCGCTCGGCCTCCTCACCCTGGCCGCTCGCGACGACCGCGACGCCCTGCGCGCCGCCACCCTCGCCGGGACCGCCCTCGACGCCGCCGACACCGCTGCTTTCGGCCTCGCCCTCGGCGGCCCCGAGACCCGCAAGGCCGGCGTCACCGGCCTCCTCGGCGCCAGCGCCGCCGTCCTCGCCGGCGCCTGGGCCTGCCGCCGCCTCTCCTGAATGCCGAGGTTGCCTTTTGGTCTCTATAGCTACCCGAAAGGCAACCTCAACGAGCTAGCCGGGCTGGGGCTCGCCGTCGCCGTTGGAGCCGTCGCTGTCGCGGAATCCGACGGGGGTGGGCTGGAAGTCGTGGGAGTCGATCACGCGGTCGATCAGGCCGTACTCGACCGCCGCATCGGGCTGGAAGAATTTGTCGCGTTCCATGTCGAGCTCGATCTGGTCCTTGGCCTGCCCGGTGTGCTTGACGTAGATGTCGTTGAGCCGGTCGCGCAGCCCCAGGACCTCTCTGGCGTGGATCTCGATGTCGCTGGCCTGGCCTTCGAAGCCGCTGCTCGGCTGGTGGATGAGGATGCGGCTGTTGGGCAGCGCCATCCGTTTTCCCTTGGCGCCGCCGGTGAGGATCAGCGAGCCGGCCGACATCGCGATCCCGTAACAGATCGTCTGCACGTCGGGCTTGATGAACTGCATCGTGTCGTAGATCGCGAGGCCAGCGTAGGCGGAGCCGCCGGGCGAGTTGAGGTAGAGGCTGACGTCCTTGTCGGGATCGTCGGCCTCGAGGTGGAGGAGCTGGGCGATGATCAGGTTGGCGAGGTCCTCCGTCACCGGTTCCCCGAGGAAGATGATCCGCTGCGCGAGCAGGCGGCTGTAGATGTCGAAGGAGCGCTCACCGCGAGCGGTCTGCTCGACGACCATCGGTACCAGTGGCAATTGGGCCTCCCATTCCATTCCGTGGTTAGATGTGCAACTATATGGTTGCGTGTCAACGCTAGCACACACCGTAACGAGGTCGGTCGTTCTCGACGCCCCGCCCGCCGAGGTCTGGGAGGCGATCACCGACGAGGGGCAGCTGAGCGAGTGGCTGGCGCCTGAGGTCGAGCTCGACCCGCAGGAGGGCGGCGAGGTCGTCTGCCGCTTCGAGGACGGCGAGGAGCGCCGCGGCGAGGTCGAGCTGGTCGAGGAGGCCGAACGGCTGGCCTTCAGATGGTGGCGCGAGGGCGCCGGCCCGAGCCGGGTCGAGTTCGTCGTCGACGCCGTCGCCGAGGGAACCCGCCTGACCGTGATCGAGTCGGGGCTGGTGCCGAACGCGGCGCCGCTCTTGGCCGCCGGCTGGGCGCCGCGGCTGCGGGCGCTGCGCCTACAGGTCGGCCGGCTCGTTCTCGCCTGAACCGTGGCCACGTCAGGTTCAGCAGCCGAGGTCCGCGTCGACACCGTCTTCAGCGCGCTCGCCGACCCGACCCGCCGCCACCTGGTCGAGGCCCTCGCCGCGCAGCCGGGAGCGACCGCGACCGGCCTCGCATCGGGGCTGCCGATCAGCCGCCAGGCGGTCGCCAAGCACCTGAAGCTGCTCGCCGAGGCCGGGCTCGTCTGCAGCCACCGCAGCGGCCGCGAGGCGCTGTTCGAGCTCGACACCGAGCCGCTGGTCGAGGCGGTGGCCTGGATCGATCACGTCGGCGCCGAGTGGGACCGCAGCCTGGCCGGGCTCAAACGGCTGGTCGAGCGCCGGACCTCCTAGGTCTCGGGACGTCCCCCGGGGCTCCAGGCTTCGCCCTGCTGGACGCGCTCGAGACCGATCCAGAGGGTGTTCATCGCCACGGCGACGACCTGCTCGCGGGGGATGTCCGGGCGCTCGCTCCACCACATCGCCAGCCCCTGGAGGACGCCTCTCAGCACCTCCCAGAACATCGACAGGGTGTCGACCGTGGCGCTGTCGGCGAGGTCGAGGACGCCGAGCTCGGCGGCGGCCAGCGGCATCACCCCGGCGCGACTCTCGGCCGCAACTTCGGCATGCATGGCGGCGATCTCAGGGTCTCCGGTGGTGTCACGGAACAGCATGCGCCCGGCGAAGGGGTGCTTTTCGACGTAGGCGAACCAGGCGTCGAAGGAGCGCTCGGCCCGCTCCCCGGCCGGGTCCTCGCCGGGGAAGTTGATCCGCCAGACCTCGCGCAGGTCGGCGAAGTGGGCTTCCAGCAGAGAGCGATAGAGGTCCTGCTTGGAGGCGAAATGGTCGTAGACGACCGGCGGCGTCACCCCGGAGCGCCGGGCGATCTCCTCGATCGAGGCGCCGTGGTAGCCGCGCTCGGCGAACACTTCCGTCGCGGCGGCAGCAATCACCTCGCGCCGGGCGGCGGCACTGAGGCGCTTGCGCTTCGTTGCTTCAGGGGTTGAGCCGGTTGACAACCTAGTATCCCCTAGGTAGTTTCCTAGTCTCCACTAGGTTAGTTCTCCGAGCGGAGGGAGCCGCACGATGATCGTTTCCGTTCACCTCGCCGACGTCGGCCCTCGCGCCGCCCTGAAAACGCTTCGCAAGCCGCCTGAGCCGGACGCCGTCGCCGGCCTCGCCTACGCCGAGACCGTGACCACGGCCCCGCTCGGCGGCGGCCTCCTCCCCGCCCCGAGGCCCGGCCGCGTCGGGATGATCGCCGCCTGGGAGAGCGACGAGGCGCTCGACGAGTTCGGCGGCAGCCATCCGCTGGCCGCGACCTTCGCCGAGGGCTGGGAGGTGCGGATGCGGCCGCTGCGGGTCTCCGGCCACTGGCCGGAGATGCCGTGGCTGCCCGAGCAGCCGCTGCCGGTCGACGACGAGGAGCCGGTGGTCGCCCTCACCCTCGGCCGGCTGCGCCTCGCCCGCGCGGTCCCCTTCCTGCGCAGCGCCGCCGCGGCCGAAGCCGACGCCGTCGCCGCCGCCGCCGGGGCGATGCTCGCCTCGACCGGGCTGGCGCGGCCGCCGCGGCTCGTCTCCACCTTCTCGATCTGGCGCAGCATGGCGGCGATGCGGGAGTACGCCTACGGCAAGGCCGGCGCCCACCAGGCGGCGGTGCGCAACGACCGCGCCCGTCCCTTCCATCACGCCTCCGCCTTCGTCCGCTTCCGCCCCTACGCCTCGCGCGGCAACTGGGGCGGTCGCGACCCGCTGGCCGCGGTCTACGAGCCGTCGCCGGGGCTGAACTTGTAGCCGACCCCGCGCACGGTGAGGACCAGCTCCGGCCGCTGGGGGTCGCGCTCGACCTTCTGGCGCAGGTTCGAGATGTGGACGTCGCAGGCACGCTCGTCGCCGTCGAACTCCGTCTGCCAGAGCTCCTCCATGATCTGGGCGCGGGCGAAGACCTCGCCGGGGCGGCCGACCAGCAGCCGCAGCAGCTGGAACTCGGAGCGGGTCAGGTTGACCGGCCGCCCGCGCACGGTTGCGACGTGGCGGACGAGATCGATCGAGACCGGCCCGGACTCGATCTTCACCGCCTGCGCCAGCGGCGAGCGGTCGAGTTCGCGGCGCCGCAGCTGGGCGCGGACGCGGCCGAGCAGCTCGCGCACCGAGAACGGCTTGGTCACGTAGTCGTCGGCGCCGCCCTCGAGCCCGACGACCTTGTCGACCTCGGCGTCCTTGGCGGTGAGAACGATGATCGGGACCGCCGAGCGCGAGCGCACGTCGCGGCAGATGTCGAGCCCGCTCGGCCCCGGCATCATGATGTCGAGGATCAGCAGGTCGAAGGGGATGCCGTTGCCGAGCAGCTCGGTCGCCTCGTCGCCATCGGCGGCGGCGGTGACCTCGAAGCCCTCCTGGGTCAGCGCGTAGCCAACCGAGTCGCGTACCGACGGCTCGTCGTCGGCGATCAGGATGCGGCCACTGCTCATTCTTCCCCCTTACCCATCGTCAAGCCACCGGAGTCGGGCTTGGCTTGGCGACGGGGAGCCGCACCCAGAAGGTGCTGCCCTCGCCCTCGACTGAATCGGCCCCGATCTGGCCGCCCATCACGTCGACCATGCGGCGGGCGATCGCCAGGCCGAGGCCGAAGCCCTCCTGCTGGCGCGACTCGCTGCGGCGGTAGAAGCGCTCGAAAACGCGCTCGATCTCCGCCGCGGGAATTCCCGTTCCAGTGTCTATGACCTCCAAGATGACCTCAGCCTCGCCGTCGTGACGGCCGCGAACGGTAACGGTGCCCGGTGGCGGCGTGTTCTTGAACGCATTCGTCAAGAGGCCGATCATCACCTGCCTGAGCAGGGTCGGGTCGCCGGTCGCCGCCAGCTCGTCCTCGACCTCGACCTCGAGCGCGACGTGCGGCGGCGGCGTCACCGCGGCGACGACGTCGCGGATCGCGACCGGGACGTCGACGATCTCGCTCTCGGCAGCGCCGCGCGACTCGACCCGGGCCAGGGTCAGCAACGACTGGGTCAGCCGGTTCATCCGCTCGGCGTCGTCGGCGAGCCGGTTGAGGAAGTGGTCGCGATCGCGCGGCTCGTTCTTGGCGCCGCCCTGCAGGACCTCGATCGCGCCGGAGATCCCGGCCAACGGGTTGCGCAGCTCGTGGGCGGCGTTGGAGACGAAATCGGCTTCGGCGAGCTCGCGGCGGAGCTCGTCGGTGCGGTCGCGGAGCACCGCCAGCACCGCCCGCTCGTCGGGCAGGGAGCGGGCAGTCATCGCGTAGGCGCGATCGCCGATCCGCATCGCCGGGTGGGCGGAGAAGCCGACCTCGGAGGCACGGTGCAGCTGCGGCAGGATCACCTCCGGCGGCTGCCCGTTGGCGTCGAGCAGGCGGGTCGCGGCGCGGTTGGAGAAGCGGACCGGCCCTTCGTAGTCGACGACCATCACGACGTCCGTCAAGCCGTCGAAGATCGCCGCCAGCTTGTTGCGGTCGGCGGTCAACACGCCGAAGCTCTCCTTCAGCGAGGCGCGCATCGAGTCGAGGGCGCGGGCGAGGTCGCCGATCTCGTCGGGGCCGGAGACGTTGAGCGGCGCGTCGAAGGAGCCGCCGGCCATTTCCCCGGCAGCGCGGGCCAGCCGCGCCACCCGGTGGGAGATCGCGACGGCGATCAGGAAACCGGCGAGGACACCGACCAGGAC
Organism: Solirubrobacterales bacterium; assembly: GCA_035509895.1. Taxonomy (GTDB): domain Bacteria; phylum Actinomycetota; class Thermoleophilia; order Solirubrobacterales; family 70-9; genus VAYN01. The sequence goes on along the minus strand of DATKIA010000074.1, from coordinate 39,180 downwards.
CGCGGCGATCAGCGCCTGCAGGTTGTCGCCGAAGAGGTAGACGGCGCCGGCCGTGATCAAGCTGACCGCGGCGAACGAGGCGGTCAGCCAGAGGCGCATTCCGAAGCGCGGACCGCTCGAGTGCGGTTTGGCCGGAATCTCGCTTTTGCTTGCCATGAAGGTTTACTAACACAATCCATTCACTTCTGTGAGGAAGAAGTAGCGCCAGACGGCGAAACCAGCGGGTCCAGGCCGACCTTCGTGGGAGAATCGGCCTCCCGTGCGAACACTTGTCTTCATCCCCGCCTGGAACGAGGAGGCCTCGGTCTCCAGCGTGATCGCCGACGTCCGCGCCCACATCCCGGGCGCCGACGTGCTCGTCGTCGACGACGGCTCGACCGACGGGACGGCGGCGACGGCGCGGGCCAGCGGCGTCCTCGTCGCCAGCCTGCCCTTCAACCAGGGGCTCGGCGCGGCTCTGCAGACCGGGTACCTCTACGCGCTGCGCGAGGGCTATGACTTCTGCGCCCATCTCGACGCCGACGGCCAGCACCCGGCCGCCGAGGTGGCGCGGCTCCTGGCCGAGGTCGAGGCCGACCGGGCCGACCTCGTGATCGGCTCCCGCTACCGCGACCCCGACGCCGCCGCCCAGAGCGACGACTACAAACCGACTTTCTCGCGGCGGATCGGGATCGGCGTCTTCCGCTTCTTCCTGACGCTGGCGACGCGGCAGCGCTTCACCGACACGACCAGCGGCATGCGGGCAGCCAATCGGCGGGTGATGTCGCTGTTCAGCGCCCACTACTCGCCCGACTTCGCCGAGATCGAGTCGCTGCAGCTGGCGGTGCGCCAAGGGCTGCGGGTCGAGGAGGTCTCGGTGCGGATGCTGGAGCGCACCGGCGGCAGCTCCTTCCTCACCCCCCTGCGCTCGGCCTTCTTCATCTTCAAGGGCCTGGTCGTGCTGCTGGTCGGCCAGTTCCGGCCGCGACGGGCGGAGGCGGAGCAGTGAGCTTCCTGCCCTTCGCCGCCGCCGCCGACACCGTCCGCCTCACCTCGCAGACGCGGATCCTCGCCGCGATCCTCGCGATCGCCTTCATGCTGCTGATCCTCGAGCTGATCCGGCGCGACCGCCTGCAGGAGCGCTACAGCGTGATCTGGTTCGTCGCCGGCCTCGGGATGCTCGCCGGCGCCGCCTTCCCCGGCCTGCTGCAGGTCGTCGCCGACGCAATGGGCGTGCGCGACACCAACGTCGCCCTGTTCTCGATCGTCCTCTTCTTCCTGCTCGGGCTGGCGCTCAACTTCAGCGTGATCATGTCCCGCCAGGCGGCCCAAATCACCCGCCTGGCGCAGGAGCGGGCGCTGGAAAAGGCGCGCCAGCAGTCCGACGAGGACCGCAACGGGAACGGCGCCAGCGCCCGCGAGGGCGAGCGCCAGAGCTCCTAGGCGAAGAGCCTCTCGAGACGGAAGAAAAGCGCCTCCAAGGCCAACTCCTCCGAGACGTTCAGTTCGAAGCCGCGCCGCGTCTCCTGGACCAGCTCGGCGCCGCCGCGCGCCCGCCCCGGGTCGAGGCCGGCGGCCTGGGAGCGCAGTTGCTCGAGCCGGTCGCGGTTGTAGGCGACCTCCTCGGCGCCGCTGGCGACGGCGGCGAGGTCGCGCAACCAGGCGGCGCAGAGCTCGAGCCCGAGTTCGAGGATCTCGGTGCGGCGGCGCCGGCCGGCGCGTTTGGCCTCCTCGCCGATCTCGCGGGCGGTGCGCTTGAGGCCGCTCTCGGCCTCCGCCTCCAGCGCTTCGCGGGTCGCCGCTTCGACGTCCTCGCCAGCGGCCTCGGCGCGGTCGAGCAGGGCCCGCCAGGGGGCCGAGGCGAGCTCGGCTGCGAGCGCCGCGGCGATACAGCGCTCGGCCTCGGCCCGGACCTCGCGACCGCGCTCGGAGAGCAGCAGCTGGGCTCGCTCGCGGTCGCCGGCGGCGAGCCGGGCGGCGGCGGCAACCTCGGCCTCGGGCCCGGTGCCGGCCAGCTCCGCCTCCAGTACCGCCGCCGGATAGGGCGCGAACTCGACGACCTGGCAGCGCGAGGCGACCGTCTCCAGCAGCGCCCCCGGCTCGGAGCTGAGCAGGACCAGGTGGACGAACTCGGGCGGCTCCTCGAGCGTCTTCAGCAAGGCGTTCTGGCTCTCGTCGCGCATCGCCTCCGCCGCCTCGACGACGAAGACGCGCTTGCCGCCTTCAAAGGGCCGGTAGGCGGCGGCGCGGATCACCCGCTCGCGCACCTCCTCGACCAGGTGCTGGGCACCACGTGGCGCGAGCCAGACCATGTCCGGATGCGGCGAGGGATCGAGCAGCGCCCGGCGCCGCGCGTCCTCGGGGTCTGCGGCGGCGGCGGCAAGGATCTCCGCCGCGAAGGCGCGGGCCGCAGCCCGCTTGCCGGATCCCCGCGGACCGCGGAATAGATAGGCGTGCGAGGGGCCCGCCTCAAGCGCCGCGCTGAGCGCCACGCGAGCGCGCCCCTGATGCTCGGTGGCGTCAACCAGCGCGGTAGGCACTGACCGCCTCCATCACCCGCTGGTGGACCTCTTCGACCGTGCCGCTGGCGTCGATCTTGACCACCCGATCGCTGGCGATCATCGCGATCTCCTCGTAGGCGGCGGCCACCGCCCGCTGCAACTCCAGGCCCTCGGCCTCGAAGCGGTCATCGCTCCGGGCGCGGCCGAGGCCGAGCTCGGGGTCGACCGCCAAGAGCAGGGTCAGGTCCGGCCAGAGACCGTCGGTGGCGGTGTCGCAGAGTGAGATCACCTCGCCGACTCCGAGCCCGCGCGCCGACCCCTGGTAGGCGACGCTGGAATCGGAAAAGCGGTCGCAGACGACGTCCCGGCCCGCCTCCAGCGCCGGCCGGATCACCCGCTCGGTGAGGTCGGCGCGAGCGGCGCAGAACAGGAGCAGCTCGGCCAGCGGCTCCAGCGCCATCTCCTGGTCGATCAACAGGCCGCGGATCCGCTCGGCTGCGTCGGTCCCCCCCGGCTCGCGGATCGCGACCGTCTCCGGGCCGAGCGCCTCGACCAGGAGCTTCGCCTGGGTGCTCTTACCCGAACCGTCCACTCCCTCGAGGGAAATGAACAACAGCCGCGGCCTCAGCCTTTGGCGGCGGCTTTGGCGCGTTTGCGCCCGCGCGTCGCGGTGTCCGCTTTGGACGCTTTCACTTTCGATTTCGATTTCGCCGGCTTGGCGTCCTCGTCACCTTTGACCGGCGGCTTCCCGTCCATCTCTTCTTTGGCTTTTTTCGCCGCTTCGCGCTCGGCCCGGCGTTTCTTCATCTCCTGCATCGACTCGCAGTCGTCGTTGAGGCAGAGGTTCCAGGGCCGGCCACGGAAGGGAACGACTTTGAGCCGCGGCGTCTCGCCGCAGATCGAGCAGCGGTCTTCGAGTTTGAAGACGTCGCCGCGCTGGGGCAGCGGGAAGGTCTGGTCGCAGGACTCGGGATCGTCGAGCACCCAACCGCTGCAGCCGACGAAGCGTTTGCCCGATTTTTTCGCGCGGATGATCCGCAGCATGTTCGGCGAGCCGTCCTCCTTGGTCCGACCCGCTTCTTCGCAGACCTTGCAGGGGCCGAGGATGCGGTCCTCGTCCATCCCTTTCCAGATCACTTTGGCGAGGTCTTCGCGGCTCTCGTCGATTTCGCTCCAGGTCTTGTGCAGCAGTTCGCGGCTCTCGCCGACGACGCTGCCCTTGGTCATCTCGCCGGCCGCGATCCGGTCCATCTCGGCCTCGAGCTGGGCGGTCATCTCCGGCGTCGCCATCGCCGGCACGTAGTTCTTGAACGCCTCGTAGAGGGCGATTCCGGTCTCCGAGGGGACCGGCGGGTTGCCGTAGACGTAGCCGCGGTCGAACAGCTTCTGGATGATGTCGGCGCGGGTGGCTTTGGTGCCGAGGCCGCGCTCCTCCATCATCTCGATCAGTTTCGCCTGCGAGATCCGGGCCGGCGGCTGCGTCTCCTTGGCAACCTGCCACGGGTTCTCGGTGCCGGCCGGCTCGCTCTCGGTAGCGGCGGCGCCGGTGCTCGCCAGCTCCAGCGACTGCCCCTCTTTCAGGGCCGGGATCTCCTCGTCGGAGGAGCGGGCGTAGGTGTAGATGCCGGCGAAGCCGGGGTCGACGAGGACCGAGCCGCGGACGAAGTAGCTCTGCGAGCCGGCCTCGATGTCGGCCCGGGTCGACTCGGTGATCATCGGCGGGCTGAAGGTGGCGAGGAAGCGGCGGACGACGAGTTCGTAGACCCGCTTCTTCGAGCCGTCGAGCGCGCCCGGGTGGATCGCCTGGGTCGGGTAGATCGGCGGGTGGTCGGTCGTCTCTTTTTTGCCCCGGGTCGGGGTCAGCTGTGGCTGGTCGAGCAGGCCGGCGGCGGCCGAGAACTCCTTGACCCGGACCAGAGAGGTGACCAGCTCGCGGATCGGCAGCGAGGCCGGGTAGACCGTGTTGTCGGTGCGCGGGTAGGAGATGAAGCCGTCCATGTACAGGTCCTCGGCGATCCGCATCGCGCTGGCGGGGGTGATGCCGAGGCGGCTGGAGGCGTCGGTGCTGAAGGCGGTGGTGTTGTAGGGAGTCGGCGGTTTGCGGGTGTTTTTCCGCGCGGTGACCGCTTTGACGACGCCGGGCGAGGTGGTGCCGGCGAGGGCCGCGTCGGCCTCGGCTTTCTCCCAGAATTTGTCCGTCGCGTGGTGCGCCTCGAAGGCGCCGTCGGGGTGCTCGAAGTTGGCGAAGACTTCCCAGAACGGTTTCGCGACGTGGGCGCGGCGCTCCATCTCGCGCTCGACGATCAGGCCCAGGGTCGGGCTCTGGACGCGGCCGACGGAGAGGAAGTTGGAGCCGAAGCGGCGGCTGGCCAGCGAGACCGCGCGGGTCAGGGTCGCGCCCCAGAGCAGGTCGATGTCCTGGCGGGCGGCGCCGGCGTTGGCCAGCGGGTAGGAGAGCGTGTCGATCTCCGAGAAGGCGCGCTCGATCTCTTCCTTGGTCAGCGCCGAGTAGCGGGCGCGCTGGACCACCAGGGTCCCGGCCTCGGTTTCGTCGCGGTTGCCGAGCTCGGGATTGGCATCGAGCATCTCCTCCAGCGCCTCGAGGCCGATCAGCTCGCCCTCGCGGTCGAAGTCGGTCGCGATCACCAGCTCGTCAGCCTCTTTGGCCAGTTTCTTGATCGCTTTGACGACGTTTTTGTCGGTCGGCTCCTTGATCAGCTTGGCGTCGATCAGATCGTGCAGGTCCGTCTTCTGCCAATTCGAGTAGCCCTCGGGGAAGGCGGGACCGAGCACGTGGCCCTTGAGGCCGACGGTCATGTGGTCGCCGTCGGCGTCGCTCCACGTGTAGAACGGGACTTTGAAGGTTTTGTCCTCCTTCGGCCCGCCCTGGGACGCGCCGAGGATCTCGGCGATCTTTTTCGCGCTGCTGTTCTTCTCGGTGACGATCAGTCGCATCGGGCGGCGAGGGTAGCAGGGGCGATCGGCCGCACTTGTTGAGTTCTCTCAGCTGATCCCCCGCCAGCGCCCAGCCGATCCGCATAGGATCCGCGCCACTGTGAGGTGCTTCGTCACTGGCGGCGCGGGATTCATCGGCTCGAACTTGGTCGACGCTCTGCTCGCGCGCGGCGACGAGGTGACGGTCGTCGACGATCTGTCCACCGGCCGCCTCGTCAACCTCGACGGGGCGCTGGCGGCGGGGGGCGAGCTGGCCGAAATCGACATCCGCGACGCCGCGACGCTGGCCGCCCTGGCGGCCGAGCGCAAGCCGGAGACGATCTTCCACCTCGCCGCCCAGATCGACGTCCGCAAGTCGATCGAGGACCCCGCTTTCGACGCCGCCGTCAACGTCGGCGGCACTGCCAACGTGCTCGAGGCCGCCCGCAGCGCCGGCGCCGGCCGGGTCGTCTTCGTCTCCACCGGCGGCGCCATCTACGGCGAGGGCGAGGGCCAGCAACTGCCGCTCGACGAGTCGACCGCGATCGCCCCGCTCTCCGCCTACGGCCAGAGCAAGTACGCGGCCGAGGGCTACCTCTCGCTGTTCGAACGGCTCTACGGCATCTCGACGATGGCGCTGCGGCTGGGCAACGTCTACGGCCCGCGCCAAGACCCGCTCGGCGAGGCCGGCGTGATCGCGATCTTCTGCGGGCTGCTCGCCTCCGGCGGGCGGCCGAAGATCTTCGGCGACGGCACCCAGACCCGCGACTACCTCTATGTCGGCGACGTGGTCTCAGCGGCATTGGCGGCCTCGGACTCGACCGCGACCGGGCCGGTCAACCTCGGCACCGGCCGCGAGGCGAGCGTGCTGGAGCTGGCGCAGATCCTCGGCCGGCTCGGCAGCGCCGAGAACTTCGAGCCCGAATTCGCGCCGCCGCGGGCGGGCGAGGTGCAACGGATCGCGCTCGACGCCGGCCGCGCCGAACGCGAGCTCGGCTGGCAGGCGACGACCAGCCTCGAGGACGGCCTGAAGCTGACGCTCGACGCGATCTAGAGATCGCGAGCCCCGCGCGGCCGACAGCGCCCGACGCTTGCGACTTTGACCACGCTCTAGCCGGGTCAATATCGCAAGCGGGTAGAGGAGCTTCGGACGATCACCACCCACCCGAGAGGCAGCGCGGAGATTCGTCACCCAGCGCTCCGCGCGTGGAGGCCGGGCCAGCCGCAGTCACTAACCTTCGTTCACATGCCCGCTCAGGCCTATGCCGGCAAGGAGTGCGTCTGCCAGTTCCGCAAGGGGATCTGCGACCAGTCCTGCGTGCGGGACATGCTGGAGACGCCGTTCTACATCGCCTGCCTGAAACTGACCGGGCGCAAGTGCCTGGTCGTCGGCGGCGGCGACATCGGCCTCGAGAAGGTCGAGGGCCTGCTCGCCTGCAGCGGCGACGTCACCCTGATCGCCCCCACCGCCCATCCCGAGCTCGAAGACCTCGCCCGCGAGGACTCGATCAGCTGGGAGAAGCGCGCCTACGCCGGCGCCGCCGACCTCGAGGGCGTCTTCATGGTGATCGCCTGCACCGACGACTCCGAGGTCAACATCGGCGTCTTCGACGACGCCGAGCAGCGGGCGATGCTGGTCAACATCGTCGACGTGCCACCGCTCTGCAACTTCATCCTGCCGGCGATCGTCCGCACCGGCCCGCTGGCGATCGCGATCTCGACCGCCGGCGCCTCGCCGGCGCTGGCGAAGCGGATGAAGCGCGAGATCTCCGACCTCTTCGGCGAGGAGTACGCGCGCCTGGCGGTGATCCTCAACGACGCCCGCGGCTGGGCCAAGGGGACGCTGCCGACCTACCAAGACCGCAAGGAGTTCTTCGAGGGCATCGTCAACGGCGACCCCGACCCGATCGAACTGCTGCGGGACGGCCAGGAGACCGCCGTCCTGGCGATCATCGAGTCGGCGAAAGAGCGGGCCTCGGCGGCGCTTGCCTGAGAGTTTGGTGTGGAGGGTGGGGTACCCCCTCCTCACTCGCAGCCTCGTCGAAGCAGAGGCTGAAGCTGTCGCCTCTTGGTGCCCCTCTCCTCCCGCTTCAGTTCGTTCGGAGGGGGTACCCCACCCTCCCAACGGAAGCTCAGCCAAGCGCCCCGAGGTCAGAAGCTTTCGTGAACCGGACGCTCACCGGCCTTGCTGAAGCTTCCGTCCCTTGGAAGCTAAAAGAGAACGGGGCGCTGCTGAACCTTGGTCGGCCCCGCCCTGCCGACCTTCTGATTCGGAATCAGCGATTCGGATGGAGGGTCGGGTGGCCTCGTACGAGCGGCGTCCTGATTTCTGCAGCGGAGCGCTTGGCGAGAGACGGCGTACTCAGAGGCAGAAATCCCAGCGAAGGTAGAGGGCCACCCGACCCTCCCCCAAACCCTGATCCCTAATCAGTCAGGCGTCGCAGGCGCTGCCGCGTAGCCGCTCGAGGGTCTCGCGCAGCTCGTCGGCCTGGCCCTCGCTGAGGTTGGCGGTGAAGGCGACGTCGAGCTCGGCGCTGACCACGGGCCTCATTTCCTCCATCAGCTCGACCCCGGCCGGGAGCAGGGTCGCGTAGCTGACACGGCGATCGGTCTCGCAGAAGGTCCGCTCCAGCAGTCCGGCCTTGATCAGGCGGTCGACGAGCTTGGTCAGGCCGCCGCGGGTGATCACAAGGGCCTCGGCCAGATCCCCCATTTTCAGCTTCTCCTCGGGGGCGTCGGCGAGCGTCGCCAGGACCTCGAACCAGGCCAGTGGCGGCAGGCCGGCGGCGGTCAGGGCCTCCTGCATGCGGCCGGTGATCGCAGCATGGGCGCGGGCGAGAGCCAGCCAGGCCTCGCGGTGCGGGGTACCGCCGCAGCTGTCCTGGGTAGAGGGGGAGGTAGTTGCGGTGGCGGTCTCAGGCATATGTCAATGATCGCACAAGAAGGTTGATCTGACAATAGTTGAAAGTACAAGTATTTCTGCTACGATAGTTTCTGCCTCAATCTTTGACACGGCAACGAACTTAAACGAAAGGTAAAGACGATGAGCACCGAGACCGTCAACCAGCAGATCCCGGCGGGGACCTGGACCGTCGACCCGGTCCACTCCGGCCTCCACTTCGCGATCACCCACAACGGCATCGCCACTTTCCGCAGCGGCTTCAACCAGTACGAGGCGACGCTGACCGGCGGCGAGAGCCCGCAGCTCGAGGGCAGCGTCGAGGTCGCCAGCATCGACATCGACGAGGAGATGCTCAAGGGCCACCTCCTCTCCCCCGACTTCTTCGACGCGGAAAAGCATCCGCAGCTGAAGTTCAGCTCGACCGAGCTCGGCGTCGAGGAGGACGGCACGGTCCGCCTCAGCGGCCAGCTCGAGATCCACGGCGAGACCCGTGAGGTGAACGCGGTCGGGCGCTTCGCCCAGCTCGGCGCCGACCTCGGCGGCTCAGAGCGAGTCGGCTTCTCGTTCGAGACCGCCCTCGACCGACGCGAGTTCGGCCTCAACTGGAACGCGGAGCTGCCGAGCGGCGGCGAGGTGCTCGAGTGGGAGGTCGCGATCAACGTCGAGCTCGAGCTCGTCGCCCAGGAGTCCTAACCATGAGAGTCCTCGGCATCTCCGGAAGCCTGCGCCGGGACTCGTACAACAGCGCCCTGCTGCGGGCGGCCGCCGAGCGGCTGCCCGCAGGGGTGGAGCTGGTGGAGTACGAGGGCCTGCGGGAGATCCCGCCCTACGACGCCGACGTCGAAGAGGGCGGCACGCCCGCCGCGGTCGAGGAGCTGCGTAACGCGGTCCGCGAGGCCGACGCGGTCCTGATCGCCACCCCTGAGTACAACCACTCGCTGCCGGGCCAGCTGAAGAACGCGCTCGACTGGATCTCCCGCCCGGCCGGCAAGAGCGCGCTGATGGGCAAGCCGGCGGCGGCGATCGGCGCCTCGACCGGGATGTTCGGCGCCGTCTGGGCCCAGGCCGAGGCGCGCAAAGTCCTCGCCGCCCTTGGCGGCCGCGTGGTCGAGGCCGAACTGCCGATCCCCCGCGCCCAGGAGTACTACGCCGACGGGCGGCTGGAGCTCGCCCCGGAGCAGTCTCAGCAGCTGCAGGAGATCCTCGCCGAGCTCGTCTCCGAAGTCGAGGAGCTGGCGGAATCGGTGCCCGCCGCGGCTTGATCGTCGCGTCGCCCGGCAAGGGCGGCGCGGCGCTCAGCTGTAGCCGCTGAAGACGGAGGTGATGTAGCGGGCGCCCGAATCGTGCGCGTTGCGGCGGGCGTTCCTGCGGGCCAGGTTCTCGGTCCGGCCGATCCCGGCGTAGTAGACGCCGTTCTTCTTGCGGACGAGGGCGGCGAAGCCGTTGCTGACCCAGCCCGCGACCTTGCAGTGGGAGCTGCCGCACTCGTTCTTCGCCCGCTGCTTGGCGGCGGCGACGCTCTCGTATTCGTAAGAGACGCCGTAGGCGCCGGTTTCGGGATCGACCGCGATCGCGCCCCAATAGGCCTCGGCGGCGGCCGGAGCGGCCCCGAGGAGGGCGAGGGCTGCAGTGAAGACGAGAAGTTGGCGGCGCATGCTCAGGCGTGCGGGAGGGCGAAGAACGCCACCGCCGAGAAATGGGCAATCGCGGCGGCGATGACGAACAGGTGGAAGACCTCGTGGTAGCCGAAGATCGCCGGGTTCGGGTTCGGTCGCTGGGTCGCATAGACGACGGCGCCGGCCGTGTAGAGGACGCCGCCGGCGACGACCAGCATCGAGCCGGCGACGCCGAGCGAGGACCAGAGCGCCGGGAAGGTGACGACGGCGACCCAACCGAGCGACATGTAGAGCAGGACCGAGGCCCATTTCGGGTGGTTGATCCAGACCACCTCGACGATCGCGCCGACGATCGCGCCGGTCCAGACGACGACCAGGATCGCCGTCGCCAGCGCCCCGTCGAGGACGAGCAGGGCGAACGGCGTGTAGGTGCCGGCGATGAGGAAGAAGATCATCGAGTGATCGAGGCGGCGCATCAGCAGCCGCACGTCGGGCCGCGTCCAGTTGACCCGGTGGTAGAGAGCGCTGCAGCCGAACAGGGCCGAGAGGCTGACCGCGTAGATCGCCACCGCGAGGGTCGCCCGCTCGGTCTTCGCCAGCAGGATCAGGGCGGTGCCGAAACCGAGCGAGAGGAAGAACGCCCACTCGTGGGAGACGCCGCGCAGCTTCGGCTTGACCAGGGCGATCGCGTCGGCGGTCGCCTCTTTGGCGGCGGTCGCACGCTCTTCGACCGCCTCTTTCGCCGCGGTGGCGCGGTCGCCGACGGCCTCACGCGCAGCGGTCGCCCGCTCCCCCATCCGCTCGGCGCTCTTGCGCAGGTCATCGACCATGTACGGAGGGTACTCGCTGCCCGCCTGGCCGACGCGCTCGCGCCGTCCTTTGCCGAGTTAGCGGAGTTGTCAAAATGAAAAGAGTGATTTCGTTCGCTCCGCGACGCTAGTTTGGTCGCTCTTTGCGCAGGCGATGCGCATGTTCTGTCCGAGCGAGAAGCAATCCTCCTCTGTTACCCCTAAAAGTCGCTGCGAGAGGAGAAGTTTGATGTCCAAGACCGCCACTGCCAGTCCCAAAAACGGTCTCCAGGGCCTCTCTGTCGAGCGGCGATTTTCGTCTGCCGGCGTGCATCCTTTCGACCAGATCGAGTGGGAGATCCGCGATGCGGTGATCGGAAATCCGGAGAGTCCGGCTTTCGAGCAGCGCGGCGTCGAGTTCCCCAAGAGCTGGTCCCAGAACGCGACCAACATCGTCGCCCAGAAGTACTTCCGCGGGAAACTCGGCAGCCCCGAGCGCGAGAGCTCGGTCAAACAGATGATCGGCCGCGTCGCCGGGACGATCTCCAACTGGGGACGTGAAGGCGGCTACTTCGCCTCCGAGGAGGACGCCGACGCCTTCGAGATGGAGCTGACCGCGATCCTGCTGCACCAGAAGGCGGCCTTCAACTCGCCGGTCTGGTTCAACGTCGGCTTCGAGGAGAAGCCGCAGTGCTCGGCCTGCTTCATCCTCAGCGTCGACGACACGATCGAGTCGATCCTCGAATGGAACACCAAAGAGGGAATGATCTTCAGGGGCGGCTCGGGCTCGGGGATCAACCTCTCGAACATCCGCGGCTCGGTCGAGCACCTCTCCAAGGGCGGCCTCGCCTCCGGCCCGGTCAGCTTCATGCGCGGCGCCGACGCCTGGGCCGGGACGATCAAGTCCGGCGGCAAGACGCGGCGGGCGGCGAAGATGGTCGTCCTCGACATCGACCACCCGGACGTCGAGGACTTCATCTGGTGCAAGGCCAAGGAGGAGGAGAAGGCGGGCGCCCTGCGCGACGCCGGCTTCGACATGTCGATCGACGGCGACGGGTTCACCTCGATCCAGTACCAGAACGCCAACAACTCGGTGCGGGTCACCGACGAGTTCATGGAGGCGGTCGAGGCCGGCGAGGAGTGGCAGCTGAAGGCGCGGACCAACGGCGAAACGACGAAAACGCTGGACGCGCGCGAGCTGATGAACCAGATCGCCGACGCCGCCTGGCGCTGCGCCGACCCGGGCATCCAGTACGACACGATCATCAACCGCTGGCACACCTCGCCGGAGTCGGGCCGGATCAACGCCTCCAACCCCTGCAGCGAGTACATGCACGTCGACAACTCGGCCTGCAACCTCGCCTCGCTCAACCTGATGAAGTTCCGCCGCGAGGACGGCAGCTTCGACACCCCGGACTTCGAGCACGCGGTCGACGTCGTCTTCCTCGCCCAGGAGATCGTCGTCGGCTTCTCCAGCTACCCGACGCCGGAGATCACCGAGAACGCCAACCGCTTCCGCCAGCTCGGCCTCGGCTACGCCAACCTCGGCGCCCTGCTGATGTCCGACGGCCTGCCCTACGACTCCGACGAGGGCCGCAACGTCGCCGCCGCGATCACGGCGCTGATGACCGGCCGCGCCTACCGCCAGTCGGCGCTGATCGCCGCCGGCGCAACCGGGCCCTACGAGGAGTACGAGAAGAACCGGGAGCCCCACAACGGGGTGATGCGGATGCACCGCGATGCCGCCTACGACGTCGATGGGACCGGGATCAAGGGCGAGCTGCTCGAGGCCGCACAGCGCTCCTGGGACGAAGCGGTCGAGCTCGGCGAGGAGCACGGCTACCGCAACGCGCAGGCGACGGTGCTGGCGCCGACCGGGACGATCAGCTTCTTGATGGACTGCGACACGACCGGAATCGAGCCCGACTTCTCGCTGGTCAAGTTCAAGGAGCTGGTCGGCGGCGGCTCGATGACGATCGTCAACAAGTCGGTGCCGATGGCGCTGGACGCGATGGGCTACTCGGAGTCCGAGATCGACCAGATCAACGCCCACATCGCCGAGAAGAACACGATCGTCGGCGCCCCCGGCCTCAAGGACGAGCACCTGGAGGTGTTCGACGTCGCGGTCGGCGAGCGGGCGATCTCGCACACCGGCCACATCGACATGATGGCGGCGGCGCAGCCGTTCCTCTCCGGGGCGATCTCGAAGACGGTCAACATGCCGCAGACGGCGACGATCGAGGACATCGCCGATGCCTACACCCGCGGCTGGAAGGGCGGCCTGAAGGCGCTGGCGATCTACCGCGACGGCTCGAAGACCGCGCAGGCGCTCCGCACCGACGCCCAGGAGGAGAAAGCGGAGGTCGAGGTCGAGATGGCGCAGCCGGTGCGGAAAAAGATGCCGCGCGAGCGCGAATCGATCACCCACAAGTTCGCGATCGGCGGTCACGAGGGGTACATCACCGCCGGCAAGTACGACGACGGCACCGTAGGAGAGATCTTCCTCACCGACATCGGCAAGGAGGGCTCGACGATGCGCGGGCTGCTCAACGCCTTCGCGACGGCGATCTCGCTCGGCCTCCAGTACGGCGTGCCGCTCGAGACCTTCGTGCGCAAGTTCAGCTACATGCGCTTTGAGCCGGAGGGGATCACCGGCAACCCGGAGATCCCGTTCGCCAAATCGATGCCCGACTACATCATGCGCTGGGTCGCGAGCCGCTTCATCGAGGACACCGAAACCCTCGAGGAACTGGGGATCATGACCACGGACGTGCGGGCCAAGAAGGAAGCGGAGACCTCGCAGATGAGCATCGGCCTGACCAGCGACACCGCCGGTCCCAGCAACGGCGGCGGCAATGGCAACGGGGGCAACGGCCACTCCAAGCCCGCCCCGGCGGCCTCGGCAATGACCGAAACGCCCCCGGTGCGACCGGCGAAGATGCAGGGCCTCGAGCTCGGCCCGGCCTGCGAGCAGTGCGGCGGCATGATGCAGCGGACGGGGTCCTGCTACACGTGCAGCAGTTGCGGCAACAACACCGGCTGCGGCTGAGGTCAGCTCCCGTCCGCCTCCGGTGGGCGAGCTAATGAAGTCGATATCGGTCGTCTGAAAATTCCGCCCGGGATCGCTCCCGCTGGGACTCGAACTCCAGCTCCGGCTCCCATCTGAAGCCGCAAAAGTGGCAGACCCTGGCGGCATCGAGAACCGTATTCGCGCATTCAGGGCAGGACTTATGCCGGTCCCGGAACGCCCGCCGCGATTCGATGGCTATAAACCCAGCTGACCAGACCAGGGTCACGATCCCCGCAGCTTGGAAGATCCCGAACCTGTCCAGTCCGTCACCCAGGCTCAGCAGGCCGCTAAACCAAAGGGCCGCGCCGATCCCGGCCAGGGCGACCAAGATTCCGAGCGCCATGATGCGCAGCGCTTTCTCGTGCGCGTCGGGCACGCCAAAGACCGCGACCACTGCCGCCGCCACTGCGATCCAAGCGGTCGCTACCGCGAGACTGACGAGTCCAACGATGCCGAGGGCGGCAAGGACTGCTGACGTGCTGATGAAGCTGACGACGAAGGTCGCCAGCGAAATCGCTGCGGCGAACCACGAGACACGCTCTCCCGGCCGACCCATCACAGCCGAGTCGCCGCCTAGCCGAGGACAACTTGGGCGTTGTGCCGCGGGGTCTCGGTGATGGCGCGGCGGAAGTTGCGCTCGGGGGCGGGTTTGGCCGGGCGGACGTCGTGGCGCTTGACCAGCTCGCGGAGGACGACGGCCATCTCGAACTGGGCGAAGGCGGCGCCGAGGCAGCGGCGGACGCCGCCGCCGAAGGGGATCCAGGTGTAGGTGCCGGGCGGGTTGTCGAGGAAGCGCTCAGGCAGGAAGCGGTCCGGTTCGGGGTAGATCTCGGGGTCGCGGTGGATCAGGTAGATGCTGGGGGTGACCGAGGCGCCGGCGGGCAGCTCGTAGCCGCCGAGCTGGACCGGCTCGGTCAGCTTGCGGATCACGAGCACGATCACCGGCCGCAGGCGCAGCGTCTCCTGGATCGTCGCCGTCAGGTAGGCGTCCTCGCCGGCGAAGGCCTCGTCACGCAGGCGCTCGAGCTTCTCGGGATGGCGGACGAGGCGCTCCATCGCCCAGGAGAGCGCCGTCGCCGTCGTCTCGTGGCCGGCGACGAGCAGGGTCAAGAGCTCGTCGCGGATCTCGGCATCGCTCATCGGGCTGCCGTCCTCGTGGCGGGCGGCGACCAGCATCGAGAGGATGTCCTCGCGCTCGGCCACGCCCTCGTCGGCGCGGCGCTCGGCGATCTCGCGCCCGATCAGCTCGTCGACGCGGTCGATCCGGCGGCGGAAGGCGGAGACGCGGTTGATCCGGTCAGGGCCGACCAACAGCAGCGGCGCCAGCAGCATCGGGTTGGTGGTGAGATCGAGGAAGTCCCGCAGCGCCCCCCGCAAGGGCTCCAGCCGGGCCCGCTCGTGGACGCCGAACACGGTCTCGAGGATGATCTCCAGGGTGATCGCCTGCATCCGCGGCCGCAGCGCGTAGGGAGTGCCGGTCGGCCAGCTCTCGATCTCGCGGGCGGCGATCTCGGTCATCTTCTCGCCGTAGGCCTGCATGCGCTCGCCGTGGAAGGGCGGCAGCAGCAGGCGGCGCTGGCTGATGTGCGGCTTCTCGTCGAGGACGAGGAGTGAGTTGTCGCCGAGCACGGGCCGCAGGACCTGGTTGCCCTCGCCGGCGTGGAAGATTTTCGGGTCGCCGGTGAAGACCTGCTTGACCAGCTCGGGGTCGGCGACCATCACCCAATCGCCCTCGTAGGCGATCCGCAGCGTGAACATGCGGCCGAAGCGGGCGCGGCTCTGGCGCAGCATCCACTGCGCCTGGCGCGACCAGATCGCGGTCTGCAGCACCCGCCCCATCCGTGGGCCAGGCGGCAGCCCCTGAATCGTCCCGGGCTCGGTTGCTGGCTCCGCTATCGCCGTGGCCGCCATGCTCCGATCGTCACGCTAGTACTCAGCTACACGAAACGGTGTGACGTTCGTCGCTTAGGGCGACCGCGTTGGCGACATTTTGGCCGCTATAGGGTCCCGAATGTCGCCAACGTCCTCCCGGTGTTTGGGTACGCGACTTGTCCCCAAACGATACGCATCGATGCACGGGTCGGTGTCACCATCGCACTGAGACGCGGACGAGGATGCGGCGACCGCACTCGAGGCGGGCGGAGCCGTCCTCGAAGCGGTGCAGCCGGAGCCTGGCCGGGATCGCACACTCGACCCGGGGCGTCCCGGCGGCCGGGAAGGGAGCGACGCCGACTGCTCGTGAAGAACAGGCGGGCCAGACCGAGACGCCGAGGGTGAGGACGGAGAGGGCGAACAGCGAGAGGAGCAGGCGCATCCGGGTTCAAGCGGCGGCAGCACTCGGCTCTCCCCCACCTCGATGAATTCACCCACCCCTGCACCGATTCGCGTAGCCTTTGTCGGGCCGTGGCCGCACCTCGCCTTCCTGACGCCGTCGAGCACCGCGTGCTCAAAGCCGCCTGCGCCCTGCCGCCGCGGCTGAGCCGGCTGCTGTTCGGCAAACCGCCGACGATCGACGGCCAAGAGCTGGCGTGCGACGTCCACGCGATGCTGCGGCTGGCCCGCATGAGCGGCACCGACTCCTTCACCAACGGTCTGCCGCCAGAGGAGGCGCGCGCCTTCAGCCGCCTCGGCGCGGCAGCCGGCGAATGGCACCCGAAGATCCCGATGGCGCGGGTCGAAGCGATCCAGATCCCCAGCCCGGAGGGCTCGATCGGCGCCCGCTTCTACCTGCCGAACGGGTTGCCCGGGGGCACGGCGCCACCGCTGCTCGTCTACTTCCACGGCGGCGGCTTCGTGATCGGGGACCTCGACACCCACGACGGGGTCTGCCGCTTCATTGCCGCCGCAGCAGGGCTGGCGGTGCTCTCGGTCGACTACCGGCTGGCGCCCGAGCACCAGTTCCCGGCCGGCATCGACGACGCCTGGACCGCCTTCACCTGGGCCCTCGCCAGCGCCGCCGAGCTCGGCGTCGACCCGGCCCGAATCGCCGTCGGCGGCGACTCCGCCGGCGGCAACCTGGCAGCCAACGTCTGCCTGCGGGGCAAGGCCGAGGACGGCCCGACGCCGGCGATGCAGCTGCTGATCTACCCGGTCGCCGATTCCGCCGAGGAGCCGCGCTCGCGGCAGCTCTTCAGCCAGAACTTCCTGCTGACGAAGACCGACATCGACCGCTTCGAGCACTTCTACATCGGGCCCGGCGACGACATCGACGATCCGCGGATCTCGATCCTCAAAGCCGCCGACCTCTCCGGCCTGCCACCCGCCTACGTCACCACCGCCGGCTTCGACCCACTGCGCGACGAGGGCGAGGCCTATGCGATCCGGATGCGCGCGGCGGGGACCAAGGTGGCGCTCCGGCGCCACCCCGAACTGATCCACGGCTTCGCCAACCAGACGGCGTTCAGCCGCTCCTCACGCGCCGCGATGCTGGAGCTGGCGGGGGCGCTGCGGATGGGCCTCGCCAGCGCCGAGCCGGCTCCCGCTCCCGCCGTCGCTCTCTAGCCGCGACCATTGCCGTTCCCGCTCGCCGCAAGCGCGCGGCCGTTGGCGGCGCTGAGGACGCGCTGGTCGTCCGGCCCTGGGCGCAGGATCATCACCTCGGCCGGGGCCTTCTCCAGCAGCCAGACGAGGTCGTCGCCGGAGAGCCCCGAGGCCCCGGTCGCCGTCGCCGAGACGACGACGCGGTCGAAGGTCTCGCCCGCCAGCAGCCGCGCCAGGGCGTGGCGGTAGGAGCGGCCGCGCTCGATCCGGGCATCGACCGGGACGCCCTGGGCGGTCGCCCGCTGTTCGATCGCCTCCAGCATCGAGGTCGCCTTCGCCGCCTCGTTCGGGATCGCGCACTCGAGCGGCAGGCTCTTCGGCACCTGGGCGAGGTAAGCCGGCATCAGCGTCGCCCCCTCCGCCCGCGCCAGCCGCATCGCGGCGTCGACGGCACGGCGGGAGATCTCGGTGCCGGTGAAGGGCAGGAGGATCTGGTGGACCTCCTCCGGCTGGTGCGCCTTCGGGCGCAGCCGCGAGCGGGCGAGGAGGAAGCCACCGACGAGGCCGAGGACCAGCGCCAAGGCGATCAGGACGTGCTCGACGTGGATCACCGGCCGTCCTCCTTCAGCGCCCGGTGGGCGACGATGCGGACGTCGACGCCCGGCGGCGTCGCCCGCATCAGCCGCTGCGGCAGCGGTTCGCGCAGCCGTGCCAGCCCTCGCGGCGGCTCGGACTCGCCGACCATGATGTAGGTGCTGCCGCGCTCGCGCACGACCCTGGCGACGGCGGCGACGAGGTCGTCGTGTTCCTCGATCAGGAACTGGGCGCCGAGAACCGAGGCGAGCTGGCGCAGGGCGGTCACCTGGCGATCGACCTCGCCCTCGATCACCAGGCTCGGCGGCTTCACCCAGAGCAGGTCGAGCTCGGTCCCGAGCCGCTGCGCCGAGCGCCAGGCCCGCCGCACCAGCCGCTGCGAGCTCGGCTGCGGCCGGACCAGCGCCAGCAAGCGCTCGCCGACCGCCTTCGGCGCGTCGGCGGAGACCCGTTCCTCGGCCCGGGTCCCGACCGGGTCGGGCTCGGCGTTGTAGACGAGGCGCTTGGACTCGACGTCTTCGGCGACCTGGCGCAGGCTGACCTCGCGCAGCGCCGCCAGGTTCTCGATCTTGAAGAAGTTGTCGAGGGCGGCTTGGATGTTCGAGGCCGGGTAGATCTTGCCGGCCCGCAGGCGGGCGATCAGCGCCTCGGGGGTGAGGTCGATCAAGACCACCTCGTCGGCCTCGCCGAGAACCGAATCGGGCACGGTCTCCCGCACCCGCACCTCGGTCAGCTCGGCGACCTGGTCGTTGAGGGACTCCAGGTGCTGGACGTTGACGGTCGAGAAGACGTCGATCCCGGCCGCCAGCACGTCGGCGATGTCCTCGTAGCGCTTGCGGTGCTCGAGCCCGGGCGGGTTGCTGTGGGCGAGCTCGTCGATCAGCGCCAGTTCGGGGCCGCGATTGAGCAGCGCCCCCAGGTCCATCTCCTCAACGCTGACGTCGCGCACTTGGACGCGGCGGCGCGGCACGACCTCGAGCCCGCGCGCCTGGGCGCTGGTCTCCTCGCGATCGTGCGGCTCCAGGTAGCCGATCACGACGTCGCGGCCGGCGTCGGCTTCGGCCTGGCCCTCCTGCAGCATCCGGTAGGTCTTGCCGACCCCGGCGGCCATCCCGAGAAAGATCTTGTAGTGGCCGTGGCTCACGTCATCTCCTCGGCCTCCCCGGCGCTCAAGCTCCCAGCAGATTGTGGACGACGAGGTCGATCAGTTTGATCCCGACGAAGGGGACGAGGAGGCCGCCGAGGCCGTAAATGAGGATGTTGCGGCGCAGCAGCGCCGTGGCGCCGATCGGCCGGTAGCGGACGCCTTTCAGCGAGAGCGGGATCAGCAGCGGGATGATCAGCGCGTTGAAGATCACCGCACTGAGGATCGCCGACTCCGGCGTCCCCAGCGACATCACGTTGAGCGCGTCGAGCGGCCCCTTTTCGCCGGCCGCGGCCCAGGTGGCGACGAACATCGCCGGCAGGATCGCGAAGTACTTGGCGACGTCGTTGGCGATCGAGAAGGTGGTGAGGGCGCCGCGGGTGATCAAGAGCTGCTTGCCGACCTCGACGATCTCGATCAGCTTCGTCGGGTTGGAGTCGAGGTCGACCATGTTGCCGGCCTCGCGGGCGGCCTGGGTGCCGGTGTTCATGGCAACGCCGACGTCGGCCTGCGCAAGAGCGGGAGCGTCGTTCGTGCCGTCGCCGGTCATCGCGATCAGCCGGCCGTCGGACTGCTGCTCCTTGATCAGCTCGAGCTTGCGCTCCGGCGTCGCTTCGGCGAGAAAGTCGTCGACGCCGGCCTCCTCGGCGATTTTCGCCGCGGTCAGTTTGTTGTCGCCGGTGACCATAATCGTGCGGATGCCCATCGCCCGCAGCTGGTCGAAGCGGGCTTTCATCCCTTCCTTGACGACGTCCTTGAGGTAGACGACGCCGAGCACGCGCTCGTCGCGGGCGACCGCCAGTGGGGTGCCGCCTTCGCGGCCGATCCGGTCGAGCTCGACCCGCAGCTCCGGCGGCGCGTGGCCGCCCTCGGTGGCGATCCATTCGGCGACCGCGTCGCCCGCCCCCTTGCGCAGCTGCGTCCCGTCGTAGTCGACGCCGCTCATCCGGGTTTCGGCGGTGAACGGGACGAAGGTCGGCTCGTGCCCGGCGAAGTCGTGCTCGCGGATGCCGAAGTCCTTGGCGAGGACGACGATCGAGCGGCCCTCCGGCGTCTCGTCGGCGAGCGAGGACATCTGCGCCGCCTCGGCCAGCTCCTCCTGGCTGACGCCCGGCATCGCGATGAACTCAGTCGCCTCGCGGTTGCCGAGCGTGATCGTGCCGGTCTTGTCGAGCAGCAGCACGTCGCAATCGCCCGAGGCCTCGACCGCGCGGCCGGAGAGAGCGAGGACGTTGCGGCGGACGAGGCGGTCCATGCCGGCGATCCCGATCGCCGAGAGCAGCGCCCCGATCGTGGTCGGGATCAGCGCCACCAGCAGCGCGATCAGCGTCGTCACGGAAAGTTCCGTACCGGCGAACAGCGCGAACGGGCGCAGGCTGACGACGACGACGATGAAGATAAGGGTGAGGGCGGCGAGCAGGATCCCGAGCGCGATCTCGTTCGGGGTCTTGCGCCGCGAGGCGCCCTCGACCAGGGCGATCATGCGGTCGAGGAACGAACCGCCCGGCTCCTGGGTGATCTCGACGACGATCCGGTCGGAGAGGACCTTGGTGCCGCCGGTGACAGCCGAACGGTCGCCGCCGGCCTCACGGATCACCGGCGCCGACTCGCCGGTGATCGCCGACTCGTCGACCGAGGCGATGCCCTCGATCACGGTGCCGTCGCCGGGGATCGTCTCCCCCGCCTCGACGATCACGACGTCGCCACGGACCAGATCGGCCGCCGACTTCTCGCCGCCGTCGCGCAGCCTCGCGGTCGTGTCGCTTCGCATCGCCCGCAAGCTGGCAGCCTGGGCGCGCCCGCGCCCCTCGGCCATCGCCTCGGCGAGGTTGGCGAAGACGACCGTCAGCCAGAGCCAGACGGTGATCGAGAAGGTGAACCAGGCCGGCTCGTGGCCGCCGCCGAGCGGGCTGCCGCCGAAGACCTGGATCAGCCAGGCGACCGTGGTGATCACCGCGCCGATCTCGACCACGAACATCACCGGGTTGCGGACCTGGACGCGCGGGTCGAGCTTGCGCACGGACTCGAGCAGGGCCGGGCCGAGGATCTCGGGGTCGAACAGTGAGCGCGGCTGGCGGTCGGATGAGCTGTGAGTGGTGGTGTCGTCGGTCATTTCAGCGGTGCCTGTTCTTCGAGGGCGATGTTGAGTTGGAGGACGTTGACCCCGGGCTCGCCGAGGACGCCGAGGAAGCGGCCGTCGGTGTTGTCGGAGATCAGTTCTTCGACCTGCTCCAGCGCCAGCTTGCGGACGGCGGCGATCCGGTGGGCCTGGATCAGCGCGTTGGCTTCGGAGATGTGGGGGTCGGCGCCGGAGGCGGACTGGGTCACTGCGTCGACGGGAACGTCTTCGCGGGTCAGCGAGCGGTCGTACGGTTTGTTCAACTTCAGGTAGGCGGCGAGCTCTTCCCGAATTTCGTCGCGGACTTCGGCGCTGTTGGGGCCGCCGTTGCCGAAGAAGGTGACGTTGCCGGAGTATTCGGTCGCCGAGGGCCGCGAGTGGAAGAAGGCCTTGCCCTTGAATTCCTGGCCGATCAGTTCCGAGCCGACGACGTGGCCGTTGTCGGAAACTTTGGAGCCGTTGGCGCTGCCGGGGAAGACGACCTGGGAGATGCCGGTGATCGCAAGCGGGTAGACGAGCCCGAGGGCGATGGTCATCACCACGATCGCGATCACGCCGGTGAGCACGTCCTTGCGCAGCCCGCTCACGGGAACATCCTTCCGCTGAGGCCGTTGGAGACCGGGCCGAGGAGGATCGAGGGGAAGAAGGTGAGCGCGCCGACCAAGATCACGACGCCGATCAGGAGGAAGACGAAGGTCGGGTTGTCGGTCCGCATCGTGCCGAGGCCGGCCGGGGAGACCTTCTTGCCGGCGAGGGCGCCGGCGACGGCGAGGACGAAGATGATCGGCGCGAAGCGCGCCATCACCATCACCGCGCCGCCGAGCAGGTTGGCGAAGCTGAGGCCGTACGCTTCGACGTTGCCGGGAGCGTTGGGCTGGATGAAGCCGGTGTAGCCGGCGAAGGCGGAGCCGTTGTTGTTGGCCTGCGAGAGGTAGGCGTAGAGGGTCTCCGACAGACCCGAGGGGTTGAGGCCGGCGTACAGGGACCGTTTGCCGAGGTCCGTAGCGGAGGCGAGCCCCGCCGAGAGCAGAACCGCCAAGGGCGTGAACAGAACACCGAGCGAGACCAGCTTGATCTCACGCGCCTGGATCTTCTTGCCGAGGTACTCCGGGGTGCGGCCGACCATCAGGCCGCCGATGAAGACGGCGAGGATGACGTAGAGCAGCATCGAGTACAGGCCTGCGCCGACGCCGCCGAAGACGACCTCGCTGTAGCCGAGGTCGATGAACGGGACGGCGCCGCCGATCCCGGTCAGCGACTCGAAGGCGGCGTTGACGGCGCCGGTCGAGGTAACCGTCGTGATCGCGGTCCACAACGAGGAGTTGGCGATCCCGAAGCGTTGCTCCTTGCCCTCCATGTTGCCGCCGGTGGAGCCGTCGAAGGCGTGGGTGTGGAGGCCGGCGGCGTGCTGGGCGGGACTGCCGTGCTGCTCGGCGATGTAGACGATGACGACGCTGACGACGAAGAGCACGAACATCGCGCTGAAGATCGCCCAGCCCTGGCGCTGACTGCCGACCATGCGCCCGTAGGCGTAGGTGAGGCTGGCGGGGATGATCAGCATCAACAGCATCTCGAAGAAGTTGGTGAGGCCGCTGGGGTTCTCGAACGGGAAGGCGGAGTTGACGTTGAAGAAACCGCCACCGTTGTTGCCGAGCTCCTTGATCACCTCCTGCGAGGCAACCGGCCCCTGGGCGAGGATCTGCTGGCCACCCGAGAGGGTGTGGATCACGGTCGAGTCGGAGAGGTTCTGGATCACGCCCTGGGAAACGAGGAAGAGGGCGCCGACGACGGAGATCGGCACCAGGATGTAGAGCAGGATCCGGGTGACGTCCTGCCAGAAGTTGCCGAGCGATTTTCCGGAGCGGGCGACGATGCCCCGGATCAGGGCGACGACGACGGAGATTCCGACTGCCGCCGAGACAAAGTTCTGGACCGCGAGGCCGGCCATCTGGGCGAAGTAGGTGAGCGTCGTTTCACCGCCGTAGTACTGCCAGTTGGTGTTGGTGATGAACGACGAGGTGGTGTTGAAGCTGAGGTCCCAGGGCCCCGAGTGGAAGCCCTCGGGGTTGAACGGCTGGATCCCTTGGGTGCGGAGGATCAGGTAGAGCAGGAGCCAGAAGAGCAGGGAGAAGACGATCAGGCTGCGGGCGTACGCCTTCCAGTCCTGTCCCTCCGCCTCGGGCCGCACACGCAGCACCCTGTAGGCACCGCGCTCGATTGGCCCGAGGACCGGGGTCAGGAAGACGCGTTCGTTGTTGAAGACGCGCGCCAGGTAGATCCCCACCGGTTTGACCAGGGCGACGAGGACGACGATGAAGATCGCGAACTGCAGATAGCCCTGAACCATCAGAGGTTCTCCCCGCGCAGCAGCGCGTAGATCAGGTACACACAGACGAGCGCCGCCGCGACGAGGCCGAACACGTCAGCTCCGGAGAGCGCCGCGAACGGGATCGCGATGAGGGCGCTCATATCCGGTCGATCAGATCGATCGCCCAGTAGAGGAGGGCGAGGAGGGCTACTGCGAGGACGATCGAGAAGAGGTCCGCGACGGGACCGCCGCCACCGGGAAAGATGTCTGCGGGTACGAGCACAAATCGATCATGCGCCCCGCCCCGTCAAGGCCGCATGAACTTCCGCCGCCCCCGTATACAGATTTCGTGAAGGCGCGGTTGAGGTTTGGGGTCAATAGGACCCCAAACCTCAACCGCGCCGGCGTCAGGCGGCGAAGCGGTAGCCGACGCCGGGGTCGGTGAGGACGTACTTGGGGCCGTCTGCCGGCTCGATCTTGCGGCGCAGGTTGGCGACGTGGGCGCGGAGGACCTGGAGGTCGTCTTCGTACTCGACGCCCCAGACCTCGACCAGCAGCGCCCGGTGGGTCATCAGCTTGCCGCGGTTCGTCGCCAGCAGCCGTAAGAGGCCGAACTCGGTCGGCGTCAGGTGGACGGTCTCGCTGTCGCGTTTGACGCTGCGGGCGGCGAGGTCGATCTCAAGCCCGTCGGCGGCGATCACCGGCTCGGCGCCCTCGGGCTGGGCCCGGCGCAGGACCGCTTCGAGCCGGGCGACGAGCTCGCGCGGGCCAAACGGCTTCGTCACGTAGTCGTCGGCGCCGGCCGCCAGGGCCTCGACCTTGCGGTCCTCCTCGCCGACCGCGGAGAGGACGAGGATCGGCATCCTGGTCCACTCGCGCAGCCGCCGCGTCACCTCGACCCCGTCGATGTCCGGCAGCATCAGATCGAGGATCGCCGCCTCGGGGGGTTTGACGGCGGCGAGATCGAGCGCCTCCTCCCCGGTTTGCGCCGGCACCGCCTCGAAGCCGGCGTCGCGCAGGATCACCTTCAGCGCCCGCAGGATCTGCGGCTCGTCGTCGCAGACGAGGATCCGCGGCGCCGCGCTCAGGACGCCACCTCGGCGGGCTCGGCAGCCGGAGCCCCGAAGCTGACGACGAAGCTCGACCCCTGGCCCGGCAGCGACTCGACCTCGACCTCGCCGCCGTTGGCCTCGATGAAGCCGCGGGCGATCGCG
This sequence comes from Solirubrobacterales bacterium, assembly GCA_035509895.1. Lineage (GTDB taxonomy): Bacteria > Actinomycetota > Thermoleophilia > Solirubrobacterales > 70-9 > VAYN01. The sequence continues at coordinate 14,531 of DATKIA010000074.1, read as the reverse complement.
AGACCGAGCCCGGATCCGTTGCCGCGGCCGTCCCCGGAGCGGAAGAAGGGCTCGAAGATTCGTTCGCGATCGTTCTCGGGAATGCCGGGGCCACGGTCGACGATCCGCACCACCAACCGCGGCCCGACCAGCCGCGAGCGGACCAGGACCGGCTGGCCCTCGCCGTGGACGACGGCGTTGTCGAGCAGGTTGGCGAAGGCGCGCTCGAGCTGGGTCGGGTCGGCGCTCAGCGCCGGCAGGTCCTCGTCAAGGGCCAGCCGCACGGCCTCGCCGCCGGGGCCGATCGAGCTGCGCGCCGACTCCAGCAGCCCGGCGAGGTCGATCGGCTCACGGTGCGGCTCGGCTTTGCCGCTTTCCAGCCGCGAGACGTCGAGCAGGTTCTCGACCAGGCGCGAGAGCCGGTGCCCTTCTTCGACGACGGCCTCGCTCAGCTCGTGGCGCTCGGCCGGGGTCGCGCTCGGCGAGTCGAGGGCGGCGCCGGCGGCGATGATCGAGGTCAGCGGCGTCCGCAGATCGTGGGAGACCGAGCGCAGCAGCGAGGTCTTGAGCTCGTCGCTGCGGCGCAATGCCTCGGCCTCGATGATCTCGGCCTGCATCCGTTCGCGCTCGGCCTCGAGCGCCGCCAGCTCGGCCAGCGCCCGGTCGGCCTCCTCGCGCCGGCGTTCTGACTCGACCGCGCGGGCGCGGGCGAGCTCGGCGAGGGTGGCGCCAGCGATGGCAACGATGACGAAGACGACGAGCGCGACGAGGTCGTGGTCGGCGCGGACATCGAGCCGGCCCAACGGCGGCAGGTGGAAGAAGTTGAAGGCGAGGGCACTGAGGACCGCCGTCAGCACGCCCAGTCGCCAGCCCCAGATCGCCGCAATCAGCAGCACCCCGGGGATGTAGACGACACCGAGCGAGACCGCCGGCGCCACTTCCTTCAGCGGGTAGACGATCCCCGTCGCGACCGCGACCACGGCGACCGAGGCGAGCAGGCCGAGCCAGGCCGAGGGCGGCTTGCCGGTGAGGTCGAGCGGGTTCGCGGGCCGGGACATACCGCCCCAGCGTACGCCGCTACTCGTACTGGAGCGACTCGAGGACGTTCAGGCGAGACGCCCTGCGGGCCGGGTAGATCGCGGCGATGACTCCAACGATCGCGGCGATGACGAGGATCAGGATCAGAGAGCCGATCGGGTAGGAAAGGGTGAAGCCTTCGTCCTTCAGCGGCTGCGCGATCAGGGTCGCAAAGACGATCCCCAGCACGATCCCGAGGATCGCCCCGATCAGCGCCGTGATCACCGACTCGTAGCGGATCAGGGTTCGCACCTGGCGCCGCGACATTCCGATCGCCCGCAGCATCCCCAGCTCGCGGCGTCGTTCGTGGATCGAGAGCGCCAGGGTGTTGGCGACGCCAAGCACCGAGATCAGGATCGCCAGCGCCAGCAACGCGTAGAAGAGGATGACGATCTGCCCGACCTGGTCTTCGCGATCTTCCTTCAGTTCCTGCTGGTTGAGGACTTCCGCGACCGGGAACAGCCTTTCGGTGCCGGCGGTCAGCAGCGCCTGGACCTTGGCTGGGTCGGCGCTTGGTTCGGTGACGACGAAATCGATCTGGTCCTGGGTCTGGCGCGCGTCGCGTGCCAGGACCGCCTGGGTGACGACGACGCTGCCAAGGACGCCGGCCTTGGAGTCGAAGCTGCCGGCGACTTCGAAGACCGGCCGCGCCCCGGCCTGGGTCAGGATCCGCAACCTGTCGCCGACGCGCAAGCCGTGTTCGGAGGCGAAATCGTCGCTGACCACGGCCTGGTCGTCACGCAGCCCCTCCAGCGCCTCGGGCCCGCCTTCCTTCCAGTCCAGGTTGACCGCCTTTTCGATGTCCGGGCTCGGCGCCGAGATTCGCACCGTGGCACCGCCTTCGACGTCCTTGACCTGAACCGAGCGGATCGTCGCCACCGTTTCCACCCCGGGCACTTTGCTCGCCGCCACCGCGGCCCCGTTCGGGATCGGCGAGAAGCCGTCGCTGTTCTGGATGATCAGGCCGCCGGCGAAGTTTTCGTCGACGACCTGGGCAACCGTGCTCTTGATGCCGGCGGCGAAGACGGTGACGAAGGCAACCAGGGCGAGACCGATCATCAGCGCTGCGGCCGTGATCGCGGTGCGGCTGGGGTTGCGCTGGGCGTTCTCGCGGGCGAGGCGGCCGAGGAGGCGGCGCAGGCGCTCCAGCGGCCAGCCGGCGACGCTCGCCAGACCCGGGACCAGGCGCGGGCTGAAGAGCGAGACGGCGATCACGGTGACGAGCGCGCCGGCGCCGATCAGGCCGGCGCGTGAACCGGCACCGCCGCTGCCGAACAGGCCGGCCAGGACCAGGACGAGGCCGAGCAGCGCGACCAGGATCGAGAAGGCGAGGAAGACCGCGCGCCGACGGCGGCTCGGGGTCGGGACGAAGGCGTGCATCGCCGCGATCGGCGGCACCCGGGTCGAGCGCAGGGCGGGGACCAGCGAGGAGAGGAAGGTGACGATGACGCCGACCAGGACCGAGACGATCACGGTTCGGGACTCGAGAACCAGGCCGGTAGTCGGCAGATCGGCTCCGAAGGCTTCGAACAGCGCGTTGAGCAGGACCGCGATGACGAAACCGCCGACGATGCCGAGCAGCGCCCCGATCAGGCCGACCGCGACGGCTTCGATCAGGACCGAGCTGAGGATCTGCCGCCGCGAGGCGCCGAGCGTGCGCAGCACCCCGAACTCGCTGATCCGCTGGGCGACGGTGATCGAGAAGGTGTTGAAGATCAGGAAGGAGCCGACGAAGACGGCGATGAAGCCGAAGACGAGCAGGAAGGTCGTCAGGAAGCTGAGGTTGTCGCGGATTTCGTCGGAGCTGCGATCGGCGCTTTCCTTGCCGGTCTCGACCCGGACCCCGGCCGGCATCTCGGCTTTGATCCGGCGTTTGAGCGCCTCGGCGGGAACGCCATCGGCGGCGGCGACCGAGATCTGATCGAAGCGTCCGCGCTTGTGGGTCAGCGCCTGCGCCACCGGCAGGGTCACCTGGGCGATGCTGGCGCCGCCGAACGAAGCGCTGCCGAGCTGGGTGAAGCCGACGAGGGTGAATTTTTGCGCCCTGCCCTGCCCGATCAGCTCGATCTGTTCGCCGAGCTCAAGGTCGGAGCCTTCGGCCGCGGCCTTGTCGATTGACGCTTCGGACGGGCCCCGCGGCCGGTGCCCCTCGACGTAGGTGAGCGCCTCGAGCTCCCCCGGCAAGGTCGAGGAGATGAACTTCGGCGAGAATTTCTGGCCGATCTTGTCGCCTTCGGAGTCGAAGAAGGCACCCGGGGTGAAGATCGCCCCCGCCGCTTCCCGGACCCCCGGCGTTTTCTGGATCCGCGGCAGCAGCGAGGCGCTGATCGTCGGGACTTCGTTGTTTTCCTGGTCGACCGGGTTCTCGGCGGTGACGACGACGCTGGTCCCGCTCAGCGACTCGCTGAAGATTTCGTCGAAGGCGGCGAGGATCGTGTCGCTGAAGATGAAGCTGCCGGCGACGAAGGCAACCCCGAGGACGACCGCGAAGGACGTCGTCAGGGCCCGGACCTTGCGAGCCCAGAGGCTCTTGAGGCTGAGCCTAGTCAAGCTGCTTCATCAGCTCGATCACGTCGGCGGCCGAATCCGGAGACTCGTCGTGGACGAGCTGGCCGTCGCGCAGCGTGATCAGGCGGTCGGCGTGGGCGGCGGCGACGGGATCGTGGGTGACCATGATCACCGTCTGGTCGAAGTCGTCGACGGCGCGCCGCAGCAGCCCCATCACGTCGGCGCTGGCTTTCGAGTCGAGGTTGCCGGTCGGCTCGTCGGCAAAGAGGACGGCCGGTTTCGAGACCAGCGCGCGGGCGACGGCGACCCGCTGCTGCTGACCGCCGGAGAGCTCCGACGGCCTGTGCGTGCGGCGGTCGCTGAGCCCGACCGCGTCGATCAGCTGGTCGACCCAGGCCTGGTCGGGCTTGCGCCCGGCGATCGAGAGCGGCAGAACGAGGTTTTCCTCGGCGGTGAGGACCGGCAGCAGGTTGAAGAACTGGAAGACGAAGCCGAGCTTGTCGCGGCGCAGCTTGGTCAGCTCACCATCGTCGAGCTTGGTGATCTCGACCCCGTCGAGTTCGACCGAGCCCCCGGTCGGCTTGTCGAGGCCGGCGAGGATGTGCATCAGCGTCGACTTGCCCGAGCCCGAGGGCCCCATGATCGCGGTGAAGCGATCGCGCTCGAAGCCGGTGCTGACCCCCGCCAGGGCGTCGACTGCGGCGTCCCCCTCGCCGTAACGCCGGGTTAGGTCGGTAGCGACGACAACCTGTCCGTTCAAACTCACTGACGGCACGGTATCGATCTCAGCGAATAGCCTCCTCCCGGTGACCTTGGCGGACCAGTTCGATGGACTTCTGATCGACCTCGACGGCGTCGTCTGGATTGGTCGCGACCCGGTCCCGGGCTCTGCCGAGGCGCTGGCGTCGCTGCTCGCGGAGGGCAAGGAGCTCTGCTTCGTCACCAACAACCCAAGCCGGCCGCCCGAGCGCTACGCGGAGCGGCTGCGGGAAATGGGGGTGGAGATCGGGCCCGAGCGGGTCGTCACCGCCGGCATGGTCGTTGCGCGGCTCGCTGGTGAGGCGGCCGGAGGCGGCGGCGCTTTCGTGCTGGGCGCGACGGCGCTGAAGGAGATGGTCGCGGCCGCCGGCCCGAGCCTGCTCGAAGGCGAGGCGGGGCGCGAAGCCACGGTCGTCGTCGTCTCCGGCCACCGCGGCTTCGACTACGAGGAGCTGCTGACGGCGAAGTTCGCACTCGATGGCGGCGCCGCCCTGGTCGCGACGAGCCACGACCCGACGATGCCGATGCCGGGCGGCGACTGGCCCGGGACCGGCGCCATCCTCGCCGCCGTCGAAACCGCCTCCGGGCGGCAGGCCGAGATCGGCGGCAAGCCCGAGCGCCACCTGTTCGAGATGGCGCTGGAGGCGATCGGCGCCCCCGAGCGCGTGGCGATGGTCGGCGACCGGATCGCCTCTGACATCGATGGCGGCCGCGGCGCCGGGCTGGCTACGGTGCTGGTCCTCAGCGGCGCCAGCAGCGAGGCCGACGCGGAAGCGGCCGAACCTGCGCCCGACCACGTCGTCGCGAACCTCGCCGCCCTAGTTCGGTGAGCGACGGCGCCGCGGCGCCCAGATCCGACCGGCTCGCGGGCGTCAGCTTCGCGGCACTGTTCCTCGTCACCTTTTGCGGGCTGGTCGCGGTCGGCTCGGTGCTGCCGGTGCTGCCGCGCTACGTTCGCGGCCCGATCGGCGCCGGCGACATCGCGGTCGGGGTCGTCGTCGGCTGCTACGCGATCACCGGGCTGCTGCTGCGGCCGGTGGCCGGCCGGCTCGCCGATCGCTGGGGGCGCAAGCCCACGGTCCTGATCGGCAGCCTGCTGATCGCCGCCAGCGGCTTCCTGCTCCTGCCGGAACTCGGGCTCGCCGGCCTGATCGTCGCCAGGCTCGTCGTCGGTGTCGGCGAGGGCGCCCTCTACACGGCCGGCTCGGCCTGGATCGTCGACATGTCCCCGGCCGCGCGCCGCGGCCGCATCCTCGGCCTCTACGGCCTCGCCGTCTGGGGCGGGCTCAGCGTCGGCCCGCTGATCGGCCAGCTGCTGCTCGACCAGAGCGGCTACGACGCGGTCTGGATCTTCGCCGGCGCCCTGCCACTGGTCGGGACGGCGATCGTCGCCCTGATCCGCGACCCGTTCAAGCCCCACCCCCACGCCGAGCCGCACCCCTTGATCGCACCGGAGGCGGTGCGGCCGGGGCTCGCGGTCGGGCTTGCCGCCGTCGGCTACGCGACCGTCGCCGCCTTCATCGTGCTGATGCTCGACGCCCGCGAGATTGGCCATGGCGCCGCCGTCTTCGCCGCTTTCGCGGCGATGATCGTCGTCGCCCGGCTCCTCGCCGGCGGCCTGCCGGACCGGCTTGGGCCGGCGCGGGTGGCGATCGGCGCCGCCCTGGTCGAGGCCGCCGGCCTGCTGGCGATGGCGCTGGCCGAGAGCCTGCCGGTGGCGCTGCTCGGCGGGATGGCGATGGGCGCCGCCTTCTCCCTGCTCAACCCATCGCTGATGCTGATCGCCGTCGGCCGGGTCCCGGAACGCGCCCGCGGCGCGACGATGGGCACCTACACCGCCTTCTTCGACGCCGGCATCGGCATCGGCGCGCCGCTGGCCGGGCTGGCGGCGGCGCTGACCAGCTACGAGGGCGCCTTTGTCCTGGCGGCGGCAGTCGCGGTCGGCTCGGCGGTCCTCACCCTCCTGACCCTGCACCGGGCCCCGGCGGCGAGAGCAGCCGACGCGATCGAGGCTGACCTCTAGCCGCCTCAGCGGGGGCTGACGATCAGCGTCTGCGCGGCGCGGCCGATCCGGCCCTCGCCGTCGTAGAGCACCGACTCGGCGGTCGCGACCCCGGTCGCCTGCGGCAGGGTCGCGGCGTCGACGCAGATCCACTCGCCGGCCGGCATCCGCTCGAGGTGGACCGTGAGCTCGACGTTGACGAAGATGAACTGGCGGAAGTCGAGCGCGGCGCTGATCCCGTTGCCGACGTCGGCGGCGACCAGCGTCCGCTGCAACGGCGTCGGCTCCTCGCCGGCGACCAGCGGCACCCGCATCCGCAGCCAGGCGGTCGCCGGTCCCAGCTCCATGAACTTGCCGGCGGCGAACGTCACCTCCATCGCCGTGTGGTACCCCTCGTCCTCGGCGCCGGGGAAGAAGTCGGCCCCGTCCCCGTGCTCGGGCCCGCGCGGCGCCGGCGGCCGCGCCACCGTGCCCTCGGGCAGCTCGACCGGCGCGATCTCCAGCTGCCAGGCGGTCGCCCGCATCAGCACCTGCTCGCCGTCGGAGAGCTCCGCCTCGACCAGCTGCACTCGCCGCCCCGGGCGCAGCACCCGGGCGCTGACGTGGACGGGGCCGATCGGGACCGGGCGCAGGATGTCGAAGCTGACGCGGCCGACCTGGAAGCGCTCGGAGCCGGGCAGGCGCTCGATCGCGCGGGCGAGCAGCGCCGAGGGTGGCCCCGCGTGCTGGGCGCCGGGGTCCCAGGGCCCGCGGGTCAGCGCCGTGGCACGGAAGTTGTCGCCATCCGGTTCGTAGAAGGCGTCGGGCACGCGGGAATCCTAAGTCCCGCCCGTGGACGCGGGTCGGGCGCGCCTCACCGGGCGCGCCTCAGCAGGTGTGGCTGCCGAACTCCTGGACCCAAACCTCGGCGCCGTCGGCGCCTTCGATCGTCCCCTCGCGGAGGCCGATGCCGATGTCGGTGTAGGAGCCGAGGATGTTCTCGCGGTGGCCGGAAGAGTGCAGCCAGGCGCGGAAGATCGCCCGCGGAGTGCCGATCGCGCCAGTGCCCCAGGCGATGTTCTCCGCCGCCTCCCAGCAGCTCCCCTCGAGGTAGCCGCTTTTCTCCATCCAGTAGGTGAAATCGCGGCCGCAGGCTTCGTGGCTGAATTCGTCGCAGCGGAGGATGTCCCGCGTCTTGCCGGCCGCCGCCTGGGCAAGCAGGTCCGAGCCGTTGATCCGGGCGTGGCCGGAGTGGGTACGGGCGAAGTTGGTCAGGCACAGCATCGCCCGGGTCTGGACGGTATGGGCAGCGTTGAGCTGGTTCTGGTGCGGGCAGGTCGCCGCCGGCGCCAGCAGGCGATCGATCCCGGCTGCCGCCGATGGCGAGCCGACCGCAGCGGCGGCCGAACCAGCGCTGGTGGCCGCCACCCACAGGGCGAGGGAGAATCCGACAACGGCGAGCAGACGCGTCACATCCCTGTAATAGCAGGGGCGTAACCTCAGCGATAACGAAAGGAGAACGATGGCGACCAAGATCCAGAAGACCGACCAGGAGTGGCGCGACCAGCTCACGCCCGAGCAGTACGAGGTGACCCGCAAGGCTGGCACCGAGCGAGCGTGGACCGGGCCCCACCTGGACGAGAAGCGTGAGGGCATGTTCCGCTGTATCGGCTGCGGCACCGAGCTGTTCTCCTCCGACACCAAGTTCGACTCCGGCAGCGGCTGGCCGAGCTTCACCGACCCGGCCAACCTCGAGCACGTCGAACTGCGGCCGGACAACAGCCACTTCATGCACCGCACCGAGGTCGTCTGCAAAGCCTGCGACGCCCACCTCGGCCACGTCTTCGACGACGGCCCCGGCGAGAGCGGCCAGCGCTACTGCATCAACGGCTGCGCGCTGACCTTCGACGCCAAGGAGTAGCTAGAGGGCGCCGCCACCGGCGCCCAGATAGCTGAACCGCACCGCCAGGGCGACAGCCTCGGTGCGGGTGTCGACCTCGAGCTTGGCGATCGCGTTGCGCACGTGGGTGTGCACGGTCGCCGGGCTCAGTTGCAACCGCTCGGCGATCTCTTTGACCCGCAGGCCCTCGGCCAGGAGCTCGAGGATCTGGCGCTCGCGCGGCGAGAGGTCGAGCAGCTTCTCGACCTCGGAGGGCTTGCCGCCGGCGAAGTCGCCGCCGAGGAAGGTGCCGCCGCCGGTCACCGCTTTGACCGCGCGGGCGATGTCCTCGGCCGGCGCCGACTTCAGCACGTAGCCGGAGGCACCGGCCCGCAGCGCCAGCGCCAGCAGATCCGGCTGGGCGTGGGCGGTGAAGATGATGACCTTGGTCCGCGGCCGGACCTTGAGGACCTCCTTGGTCGCCTCGATCCCGTCGCGCTTGGGCAGCTCGACGTCGATGATCAAAACGTCGGGCTCGAGCTCTTTGACGACGTCGACGACGTCGCGCCCGTTGCCGGCCTCACCAACGATCTCGACGATGCTCGAATTGAGCATTCGAGCCTTGATCGCCTCGCGGACGATCTCGTGGTCATCGCAGAGGACGACGCGTTTGGCCTCGCGGACGCTGGCGTTCATAAGCGGATAATCCCCATCACTGAGGGGCGATTCTGTCAGGACAGCCGTACTGATGCAAAATATTGGGTAGCGTGAACCCTCCGTCGCGCTCCTGACGGTTCTCGATCAAGGCGATGATCGTGCGTCCAACGGCCACCGCGGTGCCGTTCAGAGTGTGCACCGCCTCCGCCGCCGCGCCCTCCTGCGGGCGGTAGCGAGCGCCGAGCCGGCGGGCCTGGTAATCGGTCGTGTTCGAGCACGAGGTGAGCTCGCGGTAGCGGCTCTGGCTCGGGATCCAGCCCTCGCAGTCGTACTTCTTCGCCGCCGGCGCACCGAGGTCGCCGACGGCGACGTTGACGACCCGGTAGGGGATCTCGAGCTCGGTCAGGATCCGCTCCTCGATCCCCAGCAGGCGCTCGTGCTCGTCCTTCGAGGCCGAGGGCTCGACGAACGAGAACATCTCGACCTTGTCGAACTGGTGGACCCGGAAGATGCCGCGGGTGTCGCGGCCGGCAGCGCCGGCCTCGCGCCGGAAGCAGGTCGAGAAACCGCAGTAGCGCAGCGGCAGGGCCTCGGCATCGAGGATCTCGTCGGCGTGGAGGCCGGCGAGGGCGACCTCGGAGGTACCGGTGAGGAACAGTTCATCCTTGGGGATCTCATAGATCTGGTCGCGCGCCTCGGGCAGGAAGCCGGTTCCCTCCAGCGCCTCTTCGCGGACCAGGACCGGCGGCACCACCGGCTCGTGTCCCTCGCTGCGGACCAGCTCGATCGCGAAACGGACCAGCGCCAGCTCGACCAGGACGAGGTCGCCCTTCAGGTAGGCGAAGCGGGAACCGGAGAGCTTGGCGCCGGCCTCCATGTCGATCAGTCCCAGCTCGGTGCCGATCTCGAGGTGGTCGCGCGGCTCGAAGTCGAACTGGGGCGGCTCGCCGACCCGCTTGATCTCGACCGCGTCCTCGTCGCTGTCACCGGCCGGGGCGTCGGGGTCGGGGATGTTGGGCAGCGCCAGCGCCAGCTTGCCGAGCTCGGCGTCGACCTGCTCGAGCTCCTCTTTGCCGGACTCGATCGTCTCCTTCAGGCCGGCGACGGTCGCCATCAGCTCCTCGGCGTCTTCGCCCCTCTGTTTCGCCTCACCGATCTGCTTCGAGAGGGTCTTGCGCTCGGCCTGGGCGTTCTCGATCTCGGGCAGGAGCTCGCGGCGGCGGGCGTCGAAGGCAAGCAGCTCGTCGACCTGAGCGGCGGCGCCGCGCCGGGCCAGGGCCGCCTTGACCCGCTCGGGATCGGAGCGAATCAGCTTCAGGTCAAGCATGAATGCCTGGCCGCGCTAGGGAGACGAGGAGTTCTCGCCGGGCCGCGGCGAGGTTTCGGCGTCTTCGCCCGCGTACTTCGCGACGAAGCGGGCGATCTCTTCGGCTTCCTTGCCGACAACGATGTTCTGGGGCATGATCGCGCCCGAGAAACCGCCGTTCTGGATCGCGAAGAGGGCGTCTTCGTAGGTCTCTTCACGCTGGTTCAGGTTCGGGCCCTGGGTCCGCTCGCCGCGATTGCCGCTGCCCTGGGTGCCGGCGGCGCTGAGCGTGTGGCAGCCCGAGCAATGGGTCGAGAAGAGCACGGCCCCGTTGTAATCGGGGTCGTCCTTGGAGACCGAGAGCTTTTCTTCGCCGTAGCCGCAGGCGACGAGCCCGAGCGCGGCGGCAACGATCATTGCTATGAGCAGTACTCGACGCACGCGGCGCGCATCATATTGTCTGGCGGCGATCCTCGATCCGCCGCGCCGCATGCCCCCTCTCGACTCCGACAGCTTCCGCTCCGCGATGGCGAACCTGCCAACCGGGGTGACGGTCGTCAGCGCCAGCGGTGCCGAGGGCCCGGCCGGGGCGACTGCCAACGCCGTTTGCTCGCTCTCGATCGAGCCGATGCTGATGCTCGCCTGCCTCGACCGCGGCTCCCGCACCCTGCTCGCCGTCCAGGCCGCCGACCGCTTCGGCGTCAGCATCCTCCATAAAGGTCAGGAAGAGATCGCTCGCACCTTCGCGACCAAGGCACCGGTGGCGGAGAAGTGGGCCGGCGTCGCCTGGTCCGAGCGCGACGGCCTGCCGGCGATCGACGACGCCCTGGTCTGGCTCGCCTGCGACCTGCGCGACGTGATCTCCGCCGGTGACCACGTGATCGTCACCGGCGAGGTCACCGACCTCGCCCTCAGCAAGGGCGACCCGCTCGTCTTCTACGGCGGCCAGTATCTGCCGCTGCGCTGACCGGCTCGGCCCGGCAGGGCCGGCTCAGGCGCCGACCGTGTGGCAAACGGCCTCGACGTTGTTGCCGTCGGGGTCGAGGACGAAGGCGCCGTAGTAGCCGGGGTGGTAGATCGGGCGCGGGCCGGGGGCGCCGTTGTCGCTGCCGCCGGCGGCGAGGGCGGCGGTGTGGAAGGCGTCGACGAGGTCGTTGCTGCGGGCGCCGAAGGCGAGGTGGGCGCCGCTGACGACGGGACGGCCGCGGCCGTAGACCCAGAAGTAGGGCTTGGGGCCATGCTCGGTCTCGCTGCCGAAGCCGGCGGCTGACTCGGCGAACTCCATCAGCAGCGAGATGCCGAGCGGCTCGAGGGCCGCTTCGTAGAAGGCCTTGCTGCGTGGGTATTCGCTGACCTCGATGCCGACGTGGTCGAGCATGGGAGGAGCCTACAATCGAAGCGATGGCCGAGCAGCCCCCTGCCGCCAAGCACTTCAAGGAACCAGGCTGGTTCACGAAGCACGTCTTCAACCCGATGGTCGCCGGGCTGACCAAGATCGGGCTGCCGATCGCCGGCTCGCGGGTGCTGGAAGTGAAGGGCCGCAAGAGCGGCGAGTGGCGGCGGACGCCGGTCAACCCGCTCAGCTTCGAGGGCAAGCGCTACCTGGTCGCCCCGCGCGGCCACACCGAGTGGGTGAAGAACATGCGGGTCAGCGGCGGCGGCCGCCTCGCCGGCCACGGCAAGGTCGAAGAGTTCACCGCGACCGAAGTGCCGGAGGAGGAGCGGCCGGCCCTCCTACGCGCCTACCTGAAGAAATGGAAATGGGAGGTCGGCCAGTTCTTCGACGGCGTCGGCCCCGACTCTTCAGACAAGGAGCTCGCCCGCATCGCCCCCAAACACCCCGCCTTCCGCATCGACTGATCGATCCGGCAATCCGACACGCATAGCGTGCTCGATTGCCGCATCGATGTTTAGAGACCGCTGGTGGTGGCGGCGCGCAACGCGAGAAAGAAGATGACGCCGCAGCTGACGGCCATGATCCCCATCTCGCGGCGGACGATCTGGAGGGCGACCGACTGCTGTTCGTCGGCGGGGAGAGATTCGAAGTCGATCTCGCCGAGCTCGCGCTGGGCGGCGCCGACGCGGGCGCCCTCGGCGATGAAGGAAACGACCAGCGGCAGGATGCCGTAGAGGTAGTGGAGGTCTTCGCCGGCTTCGTGGTTGGTGACAACCAACAACCCACCCAAAAGGGCCTGGATGAAGACCGAGACCTGGGCCGCTCGCAGCAGGTACCAGAAGGGGATCGATTGTTGATTGCGATACCAGCAATAGCCGCCGATGGCTCCAGCGGCGAGGTTGAGCGCGATCACGATGCAACCGACCGCGATGTGGAGGCCGACCATCGTCTAAATCCGCCCAAAAGGGTCGGGATTCCGCTTGCTGATGCGGAAAATCACTATGTAGCAAGTTGTCACAAGCTAGGTGTATAACAGCGGCTACGGGCGTCGAGTCCAGGGGAGATGGACCCCTCGGAGCCGCCCGCCCCAAAACCCCCACCACCCAGTGCTCAAGAGCTACCTCCCGATTCTCGTCTTCGCGGTCCTCGGCCTCACCGTCGGTGGCGTCTTCGCCTTCCTCAACCACATCATCGGCCCGAAGAAGCCGCAGCGCCCGACCGCCGCCAGCCGCCGCCAGGCCGAGCCGTACGAGTCGGGGATCCCGGTCGAGCCCGTCAAAGGCCTCAAATTCGGCGTCAGCTTCTACCTGATCGCGATGCTCTTCATCCTCTTCGACATCGAGGTCGTCTTCCTCTACCCGGTCGGGGTGATCATGAAGGGGGCCGACAGCATCTTCGTCCTCGGCGAGCTCGTCACCTTCGTCGTCCTGCTGATGATCGCTTTCGTCTACGTCTGGCGTAAGGGAGCCCTCGATTGGAAATAGAGCGCCGCAGCTTCCAGGCCCGTCAGGCCACCGCCCGCGACATGCTGCGTGGCGATCTCGAAGGTGAGGACCTCGAGCGCTACGTCGAAGAAAAAGTCGTCACCACGACCTTCGAGAAAATGCTCAACCTGGCGCGGTCGAACTCGATCTTCCCGCTCACCTTCGGCCTCGCCTGCTGCGCGATCGAGGCGCCGATCTCGATCGTCACCGCCCGCTACGACCTCGCCCGCTTCGGCGCCGAGGCGCTGCGCGCCTCCCCGCGCCAGGCGGACCTGATCATCCTCTCGGGCCGGGTCTCGATCAAGATGGCGCCGGTCGTCCGCCGCCTCTACGACCAAATGCTGGAGCCGAAATGGGCGATCTCGATGGGTGCCTGCTCCTCCTCCGGCGGGATGTTCGCCAACTACGCCGTCGTCCAGGGCGCCGACAAGTTCATGCCGATCGACATGCACATCCCCGGCTGCCCGCCGCGGCCGGAGGCCGTGATGTACGGCTTCACCAAGCTGCAGCGCAAGATCCAGGGCAGCCCCGACCAGGGCTGGCGCCAGCGCTACAACGCGGTCGGCACCGAGGAGTGGGCGCGCGGCGGCCCCGCTTCGAAGCCCAGCCCGGAGGCGGCCGAGGCCTACCTCGCCGCCAGGGAGATGTCCCTTGCCTGACGCCCCCGGCCTGGAGCTGATCCGGGGGGAAATCGAGCGCGAGCGCCCCGGGGCGGTCCGCGCCACCTCCTTCGATCGCGAACAGGCGGCGCTGGTCGTCGACCCCGAGCAGGTGCTCGCGGTCCTCACCTGGCTGCGCGAGACGCCGGGCCAGGGCTACCGCTTCCTCTCCAGCCTGCATGCGGCTGACTATCTACCGGCGGAGCCGAGGTTCGGAATCCACTATGAGCTGCTCAATCGCGACCGGGTCGAGAGGATCCGCGTCAAGGCGATGCTGTCCGACCCAGCGGCCGACGACGGAGCGGATGGGCAGAGTCCGAGAACGGACGCCCTCGCCCGCCCGCAGGACTCTGCCCAGCCGCTCCCCAGCATCGACTCCTGTGTCGAGCTGTTTCCCACCGCCGAGTTCCAAGAGCGGGAAGTGTTCGACTTCTTCGGGATTCACTTTCGAGGCCACCCGGACATGACCCGGATCCTGCTGCCCGAGGACTACGTCGGCTGGCCCCAGCGCCGCGACTTCCCGGTCGGCGGCGAGCCCGTCACCTTCACCTACAACGAGCGCAACTATGGCTGAGTTCGAGGACGCGGCAGCGGGCGTCGTCGCCAAGCTCTCCGGCGAGCTCGACGAGGACCGCACGACCGAGGTGATGACGGTCAACATCGGGCCGCACCACCCGGCGACCCACGGCGTCCTGCGGCTCGTCGTCGACCTCGAAGGCGAGGTCGTGCGCGACCTGCGGCCGGTGATCGGCTACGTCCACACCGGGATCGAAAAGTCCTGCGAGGACAAGAGCTACTGGAAGGTCATCCCCTTCGTCGAGCGGATGGACTACGTCTCCTACTTCT
>DATKIA010000073.1:0-20903 GCA_035509895.1 Solirubrobacterales bacterium | reverse complement strand
GGCCCGCGACCCCCACCCGCCCTTCGATCTCGCCGCCGTGGAAGTGCGGGACGAGGCCGCAAGCGGCCTTCAGCAGCGTCGACTTGCCCGACGCCGAGCGGCCAGCGAGCAGCGCGAACTCGCCTGGCGCCACCTCCAGCGAGACGTCGACCAGGGCCGAGCGATCGGCGTGCGGGTAGGCGTAGCCGAGGCCCTCGACGGCGAGGGCGGGCGCGGCGCCACGGCGGATCGCCAGCTCAGACACGCCGCGCCTCCAGGGCCGGCGCCGGCGCCGAGCTCGCCCGGCGGCGGACACGCCGGCGGCGGCGCAGCGGCGCCAAGCCGCTGAGGACGAGCAGGGCCGCCAGCGCGACCGTCTCCGGCCCCAGGGTCAGCTCGACGGTCGGGTAGGTGTGGAAGCCGTTGCCGCCGAGCACCCGAGCGGCGACACCGGCGGCCAGCACGAGCGCGGCGGCGCAGTAGAAGCGGCGGTCGAAGCGCGAGGGTTCGCGACGGCGACGCACCCGGGGAGCGTCGAGGCCGTAGCCGCGCAGTTCCAGGGTCGCGGCGACGTCGACGGCGCGGTCGAGCGAGCCGGCGAGCAGGCGCCGCGAGAGCGCCGCCAAGCCGACCTCGGCAGCGCCCGGGCCACGTAGGCGAGCGGCGTCGCGGAGGCGGCCGGCGTCGGCGGCGGCGACCGGGAAGAGGCGCGAGACCAGCGTCGCGGTCAGCGCCGAGCGCCCGGCCAGCGGCCGCAGCGAGCGCAGCACCCGGTCGGGATCGACGCAGGATGAATAGACCGCGGCGGCGACGACGGTGACGACGACCAGGAGGGCGATCACCGCGCCGGCGACGATCGCCTCCAGCGTGATGTCGACCTGGCCGAACAGCGGCCAGTGCCCGAGCCGGGCGAGGACCGTCTCGCCGCGGTCGACCACGAGCGCGTTGATCGCAGCGATCGGCAGCGCCAGCCCGAGCCCCATCCAGAGCGCCGAGCGCACCGCTCCGCGGGCGCCAGAGATCAGGCCGGCGAGCACCAGCCCGGCTCCGGCGGCCGCCAGCACGAGCGGGTTCGTGAAGAGGAAGGAGACGACGACGAAGGAGCCCAGGTAGGCGACGGCGGCGCCGGGCGAAGCGGACTGCAGGGCACCCGGGCGCGGCGTGTAGGCAAGGGCGGAGCGCACCTAGTCCTCCCCTACGGGCAGCGACGTCGTCCTCACGCCTTCGACCGCCACCGCGTAACTGTCGTGCAAAACCGGGGTGCTGAGCGCCGCGGCGGCCTCGTGCACGCCGACGACCGTCACCCCGGTGACGAGCCAGGTCGGCGGCGCTTCGTAGCGCCGCGTCGCCGCCACCAGACCGGTGTCGGGACCGAAGGTGTGCGCGTCCGCGGCCGCCGCGTCGAGGCCGTGTAGCCGGGTTGCGGCGCCGCTGCCCTCGAACCTCGCGTAGACGCCGCTTTCCGCAGGACCAGCAGCGAGCAGGGCCGCCGCCGGGTCCAAGCGCAGCCGCTGCCACGGGCCGACGAGGATCCGGATCGCGCCCTGCGGCGAACCGGATGCGAGCGGGATCCCTTCCAGTCGCAGCGCCCGGCGGGCCTCCGCGCAGGCCTTGCCGCCGCCCTCGCACTCGAGGACGACCGGGTGGACGCGGCCGCCGTAGCCACCGCGCAGCGGCGCCGGAAAGGAGCCGACCACGGCCGGCACCCGGCTGGCCGCAGTCCAGTCGCGGTAGTCCCACCAGATCTCCTCGCCGCCCTCCAGGTCAAACTCGGCGGCACCGACCGGCGACTCGACGCCGTTGACGAAGAAGAACCAGTCATAGGCACGACCCCCGCGCTGCCCTCCCTCGACGCCGTCGATCGACTGCACGAAGCCACCGCCGTAACGGGTGGTGATGTCGGCATTGCTTTCCAGCAACCGCATCGCCGTGTCGGATTCGTTGGCCGAGCTGATCAACTCCTGGACTACCGGGACCCTGCCGAATTCGCGGGTCACGTCCAGGGTGACGTCGCCGACCTCATCGCCGGGGCCGAGACCGCAGCCGGCGGCCGCGAGCGCTGCCAGGAGCAGCGCCGCCGCGACCGCCGTGCCGCGGCGTCGGATCACCCGCTACCGGGGCATTCGTTGCCGGTGCAGACGCCGACCTTGGCCGACGGGATCGCACCGCTCTTCGACGCCGTCAGCAGCGTCGGCCCGCCGATCACGACCGTCGTCTTGCCTTCTTTGTCGGTCACCTTGGTACCGCCGCTGACGCTGACGCCGGAGGCGGGCTTCCGCTTGCCCTGTTCGTCGTAGGCGAAGACGCGAGCCGTGAACGGCAGCCCCGCCGTCGCCGTCGCCGGTGCGAAAAGCACCAGCTCGTCCGGGTAGGGATAGGACGGCGCCAGGTCCCAGAGGACTTCGTCACCCTGGCGGATCTGGGCGCTGTCGCCGCCGACCGACGGCGCCTTGTGGTTGATCTTCAGGTACCAGGACGACTTGCCCTTGGCGACGCTGCTGCCGATCCCGCAGAGCGCGAGGCCGAAGTCGAAGCTGTCGCTGATCGAGAGTGGCCGCAGCGCGGCGGTCGACTTCGCCCCTTTGGCGAGCAGACCCATCGCGGTGTTGCCGGCGATCGAGACGGACTTGCCGCTGCCGCCGGTGCCTTTGCCGAAGCAGGTCGCCTGCGGGCTGGTCTTGACCGAGGTCGTGCCGGAGGTGACGGTCTGTTCGGCGAGCAGCTTGCCGTTGGCACCGACCACGCGCAGCTCGGCGCCGAAACCCTTGGCGCCGGCGACGGCGGTAATGGACAGAGACAAGGCCAGAGCCAGCGCGCACGCGGCCACCAGCCGATTCGGGATGAGTCTTGGCATCTACGCCACCCTTTCCTCGAGGGTTGTTTGGCTGGCCGGGGACAGGTCTCCTGGCTTCCGGGACGGTCAGCCGCACCTTCCCGGGGGCGAGGTGTCGTCCCCAGTGGCTGGCGCTTGCACGCCCGCGACCTCCTTGGCCCGGTCACAGTGGCGGGACCACGCCGGACTCGCACCGGACTTCCCTTGACCACCGACTGTATTTGCGGCGAGTCTATCCCGCAGCGATGCGTATGAATACGCATCCCAAATTCTCACCCGGCAAATGATCCAAGCCGAACCTGGCGTCGAACCTATGAAGATGGAGCTGGAACGAACCCGCGACGCGCTCAACCACCCAGTCCGCCGCCAAATCCTGCGCACGCTGATCGCCAGCGGCCGGCCGCTGGCAGCGGCCGAAATCGTCGCCACCGGTCTGCCCAGCGCCAGCCTCAGCACCGTCGCCTACCACGCCCTCGTACTGGAGGGCACGGGTGGCGTCAGTCGCACTCCCGGCACCACCCCGCCTCGCTACAGCACCGACCTCTCCTCGGACCCCGAAATCGTCGCCCTGTTGGAAGCCACACGCAGGGCCGACGAGAGCGGCGACTAGCATTTGGGCCCGTCCCGTCCGGACAGGGGACGGGTCTCGTTCGACAGGGGAGGGATCCATGGGCAGGGGAATTCGCCGGCAGGGGCCAGCGCTGGTTGTCGCGATCGTGGCCTTGGTGGTCGCGCTCGGCGGCAGCGTCTATGCGGCGACGAAGATCGACGGGCACACGGTCAAGGTCGGCTCACTGCCTGGAAACCGGGTCGTGCCGCATTCGCTGCCTGGGAACCGGCTGGCGCCGGGAACGATCCCGGCCGACCTCCTGGCGCCGGGATCGCTGACCGGCAAGCAGGTCGACGCGGCGACGCTGGGAGAGGTCCCAAGCGCAGTCCACGCCAGCCAGGCCGACTCGGCCCGCGAAGCCGGCAGCGCCCGCTTCGCGACGGCCGCCGGCAGCGCCGCCAGCGTCAACGGCCACGTCGCCGGCTGCGCCCCCGGAACCCGCGCTTTCGCCGGCGAGTGCTGGGAAGTTAACTTCAGCGCCGCGACCGCGACGGCGCCGCTCGCCGCCCTGGTCTGCGCCGAACGCGGCGGCGAGCTGCCGGATGCACTGGCATTGCTGTCGTTCGCCCAGCAGCCGGAGATCGGGATTGCCTCTGAAGGAGAGTGGACTGGAGATATTCCGGCCGCGACCGGAGGGGGTCACTACAGCGTCATCATCGTCACTATCGGAGCTGAAATCGGTTCGTCCCTGCCATCCGAACCCAAGCGCTACCGCTGCGTCTATCCCGTCCTCGGCTAACCGCGGCAGAGATTCCAGACGCCATACGTCTGGAATCTCAACCGCGCTCAGGCGTCGAGGACCTGGCGGTAGAAGCGGTAGTCGTGGCGATCGGGGCGCAGGTTGGAGGCCAGCGCCAGGTGGTGGCGGGCGCGGTCCATCTCGCCGGTCTTGCTCAGCGCCCGGCCGAGGCAGAAGTGGGCGAAGTCGTTGACGTGGTGGGTCTCGACCACGGCCTCGAACTCGGTCACCGCCTGCGAGAAACGGCCGGAGCGGTAGTAGGCGCGGCCGAGGGCCTCGCGCACCGAGGTCTTCTCCGGCGCCCGCCGCGCCGCCTCGGCCAAGGGCTCGGTCGCATGCTCGAAGTCGCCGTCTTCGAGCAGCTCGATGCCACGCCTGTACAGCGTGTAAGTGGGCTCAGCTACAGGCTCGGTGGGCATACCCGAGAGTGTAAAAGGCGGGTGATGCCGGCTTTTCGGCCTGGCCGGGCGGTTAAAGCTTGCGCGCCTTGACGGCGGTGCCGTAGGCGCAGATCTCGGTCCAGGTGGTGCCGAGCTCGGAGCTGTCGAAGCGGAAGGCGAGGATCGCGTCGGCGCCCTTCGACTCGGCCTCCTCGATCAGCCGTTCGGTTGCGTGCTCGCGGCCTTCGGCGAGCATCTTCGTCATCCCCTTCAGCTCGCCGCCGGCCAGCGACTTCAGCGAAGCGCCGATCTGGGAGCCGACGTTGCGCGAGCGGACGGTGAGGCCGAAGACCTCGCCCAGCACTTCGGTGATCTCATAGCCCGGCAGGTCGTTGGTGGTGACGATGATCACGGCGGGCAGCCTACCGCGCGTCCGAGGACGGCTGTGACGGTTTGGTGAGGTCGCGGACGAACACCCGACGGCCGCCGTCGGCGTCGCTGGAATCGCGCGCCGGCACGTAGCGGTAGCCGAGCGATTCGTAGAGCCGGTGGGCGGGCGTCTGGTAGGGGCGGCTCCAGAGCACGATCGCGCTCGCGCCCGCCGCCTCGGCCTCCTCGCCGCAGCGCTCGGCCAGGGCGCGACCGACACCCCTCCCCCGCACCGTCGTCGTCACCGCCAACCGGGTCAGCGCCGCCTCGTCCTCGCCGGTCCACGTGGCGACCCCTGACGGCAAGAAGACGACGACCCCGAGCACCGCGCCCGCTTCCTCGGCGACGAAGACGCGGCCGTCCCGGTAGGAGTCGAAGTACTCGCTCTCCACATATGGCGTCTTCCGTCCTTCCGGGCCGCGCCGCGTGTAGGCCTCGGTCCAGAGTCCGATCGCCGCCGCCGCGTCGTCCTCTGTCCCCGCCCGGATCTGCACGCCGAGCAACCTAGCCGGTCCTGGCTCCCAGGCACAAAATACCTGCAAAAGAGGGTCAAAGATGCCGGTTTGCTACCTTGTTCTAGTCGGGCTTGGCGCACCGCCACCCGAGAGGTTCCGCTTTCCTCCGCTCGCTTCACAGCGTTAGGGGCTGCTGGATCTCCCTGAATCGCGCGAAACGAAGGAGCAGTTGAGGCCGCATGAGCAAGGCGACCCAAACGTCAAAGAAATGGACCTGTGAGGACTGCGGAGTCTCCGTCAGCCGGATGGGCGGCGAGCGCGTCGCCCTGCCCGAATCCTGGGTCAACACGAAGAAGGAAGGCACCCTCTGCCTCCTCTGCCGTCGCGAGCGGGCCGCCAAGGAAGCCCTCGACGCCTCGCCCGAGAGCGGCCTCGAAGAGCGGGCGAAGCTGCGCCGCGCTGCCCTGATCGAGTTCGAGGTGCGGCGCCGGCCCAGCCACGGCAACGGCGAGATCGCCAAAGCCTGCCGCTCCTCCGTCGCCGCCGTCGTCGCCGCTCGTAAACGGCTGAAGCTGCCGGCGCCCGAGAAGATCGCCTGACCCCGGCGGGCCGGCGGCCCGCCCGATCCGCTGATGGGACCCCTGAGAGGGAAATTCGGGGTTCTGACCGAGCCCAACTACCGGCGGCTGTTCGCCGGGCGGACGATCTCGCTGATCGGCGACGGCATCGCTCCGGTGGCGATCGCCTTCGCGATCCTCGACCTGACCGGCTCGGCGACCGACCTCGGCATCGTGCTCGCTGCCCACAGCGTCCTGATCACGGCCCTGGTCCTGGTCGGTGGCGTCTGGGCCGACCGCATCTCGCCGCGCGTAGCGATGCTGCGGGCCGACGTCGTGCGGATGGCGGCGATGGCAGCGATCGCGGTGCTGCTGATCACCGGCGCCGCCGAGATCTGGCAGCTGGCGATCCTCTACGCAATCGAGGGCGCCGCCACCGCCTTCTTCAATCCGGCCTCCAACGCGATCGTGCCGTCGGTCGTCAGCGGCGCCCGCCTGCAGGATGCCAACGCCCTGCTCAACGTCTCCCGCTCGGCCGGCCACTTCGTCGGCCCGGCGCTGGCCGGCATCCTGCTCGCGATCGGCACCCCCGGCTGGGCGATCGCCGTCGACGCGCTCAGCTTCGGCGCCAGCGCCTTCTTCCTCGCCCGGATGCAGGCGCCGCGGCCGCGGCCGTCCGCCGAACCCTCGTTCCTCGCCGAGCTGCGCCACGGCTGGCGCGAGTTCACCTCGCAGCGCTGGCTCTGGCCGATCGTCCTCTCCGGGATGATCTCCAACGCGGTCTTCATGCCCGTCATCCTCGTCCTCGGCCCCGCCGTCGCCGACGCCTCGCTGGGCGGCTCCAGCGCCTGGGCGCTGATCGCCGCCGGCCTCGGGCTCGGCTCGCTGATCGGCGGCGCGGTCGCCCTCGGCATCCGGCCGCGGCGCCCGCTGCTGGTCGGCGAGGGGTTCCTGCTGCTGTTCGCGGTGCCGATTGCGCTGCTGGCGATCCCGACCGCGGCGGTCGCGATCGCTGCCGCGACCCTCGTCGCCGGCCTCACCCTCGCCGTCGCCGAAGTCCTCTACGAGACCGTCACCGCTGAGCGAGTCCCCCCGGAGGCGCTCTCCCGTGTGCTCGCCTACGACTGGTTCGGGTCGCTGGCCCTGGAGCCGCTCGGCCTCGTCCTGGTCGGGCCGATCGCCGCCGGGATCGGCACCTCGACCACGCTCTGGATCAGCGCCGGGGTGATCTTCGCCTGCCAGGCCGCCGTCATCTGCGTCCCCGCCGTCCGCCGCCTCGAAACCCGCGGCGGCGAGCCGCCCCTGCCGCTGCGCCCAATCGAACCCGGCGACTAGGAGGGATTGGTGGCTGAAGGGTTTTGGTCGTATAGGGACCAAAACCCTTCAGCCATGCGCTACGTCGTGCGCTTGACCAGGTGCTCGAGCAGGCCCTCGATCCCGCGCTCGGCGTGGACGCGGCGCTGCTCGTCGGCACCGTTGCCCTCGCGCAGGATCCGCTCGACCTCCGCCAGCGCCGCCTCGCCGCCGAGCTCGCGGGCGTAAGGACGGGCATCATCGAGCGCCTGGCGGGCGAGCTCCGCCGCCGCGACGGCGCTGCCGTCGGCGGCCATCAGCCGCGCCCTCAGCCCGTGGCTCTCGGCCTGGAAGTAGGACTCCTCGATCGCCTCACGGCGGAGGTTGATCTCGCTCGGGTGCTCGACCTCACGCGCGGCCAGCGCTTGGATCAGAGCGGCGATCGCGACGTTGGTGGCGACGTCGGGCTGGACGTCCATCCCCCGCACCTCGACCGTGCCGAAGCGCGGATGCGGCCGCACGTCCCACCAGAGGTAGGTGTAGTCGTCGACGCCGGCGGCGGCGATCAGCTGGTCGGCGACCTCGAGGAACTCGTCGTAGCTGGCGAAGGAGCGTGGGATTTCAAACCGCGGGTAGCTGCGCAGCGAGGCGGTGCGGGCGCTGGCGAGGCCGGTGTCGAAGCCTTCGCGGAAGGGTGAGTTGGCGCTGATTGCCTGCAGCAGCGGCAGCCGCAGGCGCATCGCGTTGGCGACCCGGATCGCGGTTTCGGGATCGGGCATGCCGACGTGGACGTGGAGTCCGGCCGGGGTCGCGTTGAGGATCCCGGCGAGGTCGGCCCGGACGACGTCATAGCGGGGCTTGGCGACGAGCTCGATCGCGCTCTCGTCGTCGGGGTGCAGGCCGGAGCCGAGCAGCTCCGCGCCCGCCGCCCGGACGCCGCGGCGCAGCCCCGTCAGCTCCCCCAGCGCCTGGCCGGCATCAGCGCAGATGCCGGTCTTCAGCTCGATCTCGGTGGCGAAGATCTCGGTGCTGACACCTTCGGCGAAGGCGGGATCGAGGGCGGCGATCACCCGCTCGGCGGCCGGCGCCAGGCGGCGGTTATTGCCGATCAGCAGCAGCTCCTCCTCGACCCCGAGCGAGAACGATGAGGAGGCGCCGAAACGGTGCTCGGACGAGCTCACCACGCCTCACTACCCGCCGGCGAGCTGGCGAAGCACTGCCTGGGCGGCGTTGTAGCCGCCCATCCCGTGGGCACCGGCGCCGGGCGGCGTCGCTGCCGAGCAGATGTAGACGCCGGCGGCGCCGGTCGCGTAGGGATTTCGAGCGAAGCGCGGCCGGAAGAGCAGCTGCCGGGCCGTGTTGGCGCCGGTGATCACGTCGCCACCGACGTAGTTGGCGTTGTGCTCGGTCAGCTGCGCCGGAGAGGTGGAGACCTGCGCGACGATCCGCTCCCGCAGCCCCGGCGCGAAGCGTTCGATCTGGTCCAGCAGCGGCTCACTGGCGTCACCGTCATAACCGCTGGGCACGTGGGCGTAGGCCCAGACCGGGTGCAGATCCCCCTGCGAGCGCGAGGGGTCGGCCAGGTACTGCTGGCAGACGAGGACGAAAGGACTGGTCGGCATCCGGCCGCGGTTGACCTCGCGCTCGGCCCGAACAATCTCCTCGAAGGAGCCGATCGCGTGCACGGTCCCCGCCCGGTTCGAGTCCTCGTGTGCCCAGGGCACCCCGCCCTCGACCGCGAGGTCGAGCTTGAACGCCGCCGGCCCGTGCCGGTAGCCACGGTAGGCGCGGGCGACGCGGCTCGGCAGGCGGCCGCCGGCGAGCTCGACGACGGCACCCGGGGCTAGGTCGAGGACGACGGCGTCGGCGTCCGGCAGGTCGTCGAGCGAGCGAACCGGGCGCCCGGTCTCGATCGTGCCGCCACCCTCGCGGACGATCGCAGCGAGGGCGTCGGCGATCGACTGCGAGCCGCCCTTGGCGACCGGCCAGCCGTAGCGATGGCCGGCGCTGATCATCGCCATCGCGATCGCCGAGCTGAAGGGGCGGTTGAGCGGCGCGAAGGCGTGGGCGGCGACACCGCCGAACAGCGCCCGCGTGCTCGGTTCGCGGAAGGAACGGGCGAGCGTCGTCGCCGGCAGCATCGACCGCAGACCGAACGAGGTCAGCCGCAGCGGGTGGCGAGGGACGCGCAGAACCGGCTGCATGATGTCCTCGCAGAGGGCGTCGAAGTGCATGGCGGAGGCGCCGAAGACGCGGCGCCAGGCGCGGCCGTCGGCGCCGAGCCCGACCGCCGTCTCCTCGATCGAGCGGACGATCGCGGCGCCGCCACCGCCGTCGAGCGGGTGGGCGACGTCGACCTCGGGCAGCGCCCACTCGAAGCCGCGGCGCTCGATCCCGAGCGCCGCCAGCGCCGGCGAGCCAATCGCCATCGGGTGGCCGGCGCTGCAGACGTCGTGGATCAGGCCGGGCACGGTCAGCTCGGCGCTGCGGGTG
Source organism: Solirubrobacterales bacterium (assembly GCA_035509895.1). Taxonomy (GTDB): domain Bacteria; phylum Actinomycetota; class Thermoleophilia; order Solirubrobacterales; family 70-9; genus VAYN01. The sequence goes on along the minus strand of DATKIA010000073.1, from coordinate 11,135 downwards.
CCGCCGCCAATCGTCGCCTCGGCCTCGATCACGCTGACGCTGACCCCCGCCTGGGCGAGGGTCGCGGCACAGGCGAGCCCGTTGGGCCCGGAGCCGACGACGACGACGCTGCTCATGCCGGCTCGACCGGGAACGGCTCCCCGCCGAGCCACGGCTGCCGCCTCACCATCTCGCGCACGTCGACCCAGCCCTCCTCGACGAGGCCGTCGGCGGCGTCCCAGATTCGGTAGCGCTGGCGCTGCACGTGGGCGGGCTGGGACTCGAGCGTCACCACCCGCAGCTCCCCCGGTCCGAACTGGCAGCGCTCCTGCACCGCCGCGAGCAGACGGTGGTCGTGGAAGTGGCCATCGCCGAAGTTGTAGCCGAGGACGACGCCGGCGACCAGCTCGCCCTCGCGCACCTCGTAGGCCTCGACGTCGTCGACCGCGCGCATGACCAGCCCGTTCAACGCCCGCCCGTGCGAGTGCATCGAGCGGAAGGCGAGACCTTTGTAGACGAGGACTTCGATCATCTCGCGGTCGTAGAACTTGGTCAGCTGCTCGGTCACGATCGGCGCCGCCTTGACGATCTCGCGATCGAGCTTGTGCTCGGCGCCGGTGTCCTTGCGGAACAGCCACTGGCTGGTCGCCCAGTTGCCGGCGTAGTAGCGCATCGAGGGCAGGAACGAGACCAGGTCGGGGCGGAAGTTGCCCAGCACCGGCAGGCCGACGCAGGTGAGGGCGAGGATCACCAAGAGCAGCGGGTCATCGAGGGTCGAGAACGGGACGTCGCCGTAATGGCCGAAGAGGAAGAGCAGGCCGAAGATCATGAACACGTTCCACTCCAGCGGCACCGCCAGCGGGAAGGTCGAGAAGATGTGGACGTGGAAGAGGACCATCCCGGCGACGGCGATCGTCCCGATCACGCCGCCGCTGGTGACGAGCAGCAGGAACGGCAGCGTGAACTCGATCACCGTCCCCATGTGGGCCGAGAGCCGGCCGATCCGCGAGGGCAGCAGGTTGTCGGGGTGGTGCTCATAGAGCTGCCCCTTCGCCTTGCGCGATCTGTTCCAGGGCGTGTTGCTGATCATCACCGTGACCACGAACGGGAAGTGGCGGTTCAGCTTCGAGGCCGCCGCCCCCCACCAGATGCAGATGAAGACGAGCTGGGCGGCGATGATCAGGTTCCCGAGCGGGAAGAGGAAGATGATCATCAGGTTGCCGTAGATCTCGGCCCGGGCGGCGAGGAACGGGACCTTGTCGCGCAGCCCCAGGGCCACCAGCAGAGCCAGAGCGACGCCGACCGCGACCGGGTCGAGGCGGCCGTGGGGGGCACCGGCGAGGACGAGGTTGAGCAGCGCCGCCAGCAGGCCGGCGTAGAGGGCGACGTCGAAGAGGGTGCGCGTCGTCCCCCGCGTCAGCGGCACCCGCTCGGGCCACGGCGGCAGCCGCGTCGTCCCTGGTCGCAGCCAGTAGAGGACGCCGCCGATCATCGGCGAGAAGCGCAGGGTCAGCGGCAGCGAGCCGGCGCCGAGGCCGAGCACCTCCCAGAGCATCGTCCAAACCACGGCCTTCTGGAAGACGATCGGCTGGGTCCACCAGTCGCCGATCGACCCAAGCCCGCCGACGGTGTCGCTGGTCGCCGCGATCAGCAGCAACCCGAGGCCGGCGTAGACGAGGATCTTGACGACGTAGAGGAAGTAGACGGCGACCGGGGTTCCGAACCCGTTCAGCGCCCAGTCCTGGGCCAGCGGCTTGATCCGCTCCAGGTGCGGGCGCTGCCTCCACTCCTCGACCGCGAACGGCGGCGGCGCCGGGTCCAGTAGTCCCATCGCGCGAGCCTAACCTGCCCAGACTCAGCCGGCGAGGATCGCGTCCGAGTCGGCGCCGAGCTCTGGCGCCGGGCCGGTCAGCGGCGGCAGCTCCCCTTCGCGGCGCCAGGGCAGCCGCGCCGCCCGCACCTCCCCGAGCCAGCGCGGACGCACGCTGCCGAAGAGGTCGGCGCTGACCCATGGCGAGCGCGGCAGCTCCTCATCGCCGACGACGTGGCTTTCGTCGCTCAGCGGCTCCAGTCCGCTGCCGAGCCGGCCAAGCTGGTCGGCGACGACGTTGCGGCCGTTGGCGAGCAGCGCCGTCTCGTGCTGGGAGAGGGTGATCGCCGCCCCGGCCCCGGTTCGGCGGCGGTGCCAGAGCCCGGCGAGGACGAGCATCTGCCCGGTGGCGGCGGCGAGACCGTCGGAGAAGGCGACCGACATCGCCCCCAGCGGCGCCTCGCCGGGGTAGCCGACGAGCTGCTCGAGACCGGCGCTGCTGGACAAAGCGGGCGCATAGGCCCGCAGCCCGGCCGTGCTCGGGTGCGGGCGATAGCCACGCATCGAGACGTAGACGCAACCGGGGTTGTGCTCGTGCACCGCCGCGGGCGCGACGCCCCAGCGGTCCATCACCCCGGGGCTGAGGTTCTCGACGATCACATCGGCGCGGGCGGCCAGCTGTTGCAGCCGGGCCGGGCCCGCCTCGGTCTTGAGGTCGAGCTCGACGCTGCGCTTGCCGCGGTTGAGGACCTGGAAGTAGCGCGAAAGCTCGTCGCGCGGTGCCTGCGGGTCGGGCTCGAAGCCGAGCGGGGCACCGCGCAGGCGCGTGTTGTCGGGCCGGGCAGCGCTCTCGACCTTGACCACGGTGGCGCCGAGGTCGGCGAGTCCGACCGAGACCGCCGGTCCCGACCAGATCCAGGAAAGGTCGAGGACGAACGGCGCCCCGTCGAGCGGCTCCGCCTCCGCTGCCGCCGGCTCGACGTCGAAGGGAGCGCCGGCCACCCGCACCGCGGTGCCGTCGCCGGCGGTTGCCGCCCGCCAGCGGTCGGCCAGCGCCGGCAGCTCCAAGACCTCGTCCGGCCGCAGGACCGGCGCGCAGGCGAAGTCGAGCGGGGTGAGGATCGCGATCAGCTCCTCGCGGCTGTGCTCGCCGACCCAGGCCCCGACCCAGGCGTCCGCCATGTCCGCGTAGAGGCGGGCGACGACCCGCGGATCGTCGAAGCCCTCGCCCCGCGCCCAGGCCGGATCGCCCATCGCCGAGAGCAGCGCCGCCCAGTCGCGGTCGGTGCGGCCGATCATGCAGAAGAGCCCGTCGGCGGCCTCGAACAGCGCGTAGGGGTAACAGCCGCCGCTGCCGCTGGCGCGGCGGCCGCTGCGAAACCAGGGCGCGCCGTAGGGCAGGCAGAGCTTCTCGTTGACGGCGACCAAGGCGGCGAGGGCATCGGCGGCGGCGACATCGGTCGCGGCGACGCCGTCGAGCAGGGCGGCGAGCGCCGCCGCCGCCAGGTGGGTACCGGCGAAGGCATCGACGCAGCCGTCGGGCAGCGGCAGCGGGGGCCGCTCGGGGTCGCCGAGCGCGATCGCGACGCCGCCAGCCGCGGTCGCCTCGCGCTCGCTGAGTTGGTCGCCGGCGCGGGGAGCGGTGGCGCCGACGGCGCCGTAGCGGACCACGGTGGCGCCGGCGGCGAGCGAGCCGAGGTCTGCCCCGCGCTCGGCGAGGACGATGTCGGCGCTGCGCCCACCCCCGCCGGACCACGGCTCGGGGACGCCGAGCCAGAGGTCGTCGAGCTCGTCACCCTGGCTCGCAGCCGCACCAGCCGCGGACGCGGCATAAGTGCGGGCGCCAAGGTCGCTCAGGGCACGGGCGGCGAAGCGCAGCGGCCGGGCGTCGCCGGCGAGGACGACGGTGAGGCCGTCCAGCAGCAACTCAGTGGGTCCGGGTGTGAACCGCGCAGCTGGCGCGGTGGCCGCTGTGGAAGTAACAGCGGTCGTTGACCCAGTGAATCTTGTAGTGGTCGTCCCAGATCACGGCGTTCTCGCGGATCGCGTAGAAGATCGTCACGGTCCCGTAATAGTCGTTGCCGCCCTGGTACCAGCCCACCGTGCATTTGACCCGCGGCTTGCCGAGACGACGGCAGCTGATCCGTTTTTCGCTCGACTTCGTGAACTTGGCGCGGAAGTCTTCGGCGAAGGCGATCGCGGCGAGTTCCTTCGCCCGTTCGAAGCTGAGCTGCGGCACGTGCGCCTTTGGGACCTTGATCGCCGGCACCGGCCCGCCCGCTTCCACCGCCGCGACCCAGCTCGCGACCCAGGCGGTGACCTGGTCGACGCGGGTGAAGACGTTCGGCAGGTGGCGGTCGCATTCGGGCCCGCCGGTGCTGACGATCCCGACCTCGACCGGGGTGCCGTCGGCGCGGGTGGCGATCGCCGGCCCGCCGGAGTCGCCGAAGCAGCCGCTGACCTTGTCGCTCGGATGGTCGATCGCGCAGAGCTGCTGCGTCGCCGAGTAGAAGGGGTAGTAGCGCCGCGACTGGCGCTTGCATTCGGTCGCGTCCTGGACGATCGTCTCCCCCGCCTTCAGCACGACGCTGCCTTCCTTCGCCTTCGGGCTGGTCAGCCCCCAGCCGGCGATCGTCAGTTTGGTGCCGGCGGCGAGCAGGCCCGCGTCGGGGGCCGAGGCGAGCGCAATCGGCGGTGCCGTGGTCGGCGTCGCCAGGATCAGGATGCCGGCGTCGCCGGTCAGCTTGCTCGGCTTGAAGCCCGGGAAGACGAGTGCCTGGGAGACCAGCGAGACGTTCGCTTTCGCGATCTGGCGCAGGTCGGCGACGCCGGTCGCGACCGCCAGCTTCGAGGCTTCGGTGATCGTTCCCGACTCGATGTCCTCGACGCAGTGCCCGGCGGTGAGGATCACCCGCGGCGAGACGACGGTGCCGGTACAGGCGTAGGGCGTAACCGCGTCTTCGCCCTCGATGTAGGCGAGCGAGGGCAGTTCGGCGATCGAGGCGGAGTGACCGCCGACGATCGAGGTCTGGGCGCTGCTGGCACCGGCAGTGGCCGGCACGAGGCCGGCAGCAAGCAGCGCCAGGACAAGGGACCCCCTCCACTTGAACATGCTCAAGAGCCTGGCAGATCGACCGGCGATGCCGGCATTTCGTCCATCACGACGGCGATCGCGTTGCGCGCCGCCAGCTCCGCCATCGCCGTCCGCGTCTCCACCGTCGCCGAGCCGAGGTGGGGCGCAAGGACGACGTTCTCGAGCTCGAGCAGACCCGGCTCGACCTGCGGCTCGCGCTCGTAGACGTCGAGGCCGGCGGCGGCGATCTCGCCGTCGCGCAGGGCCGCTGCCAGCGCCGCCTCGTTGACCACCGGGCCGCGGGCGGTGTTGACGAGCGTCGCCGTCGGCTTCATCAGGGCCAGCTCGCGGGCGCCGATCAGGTGCCGGGTCTCAGCGGTCAGCGGGCAGTGCAGGCTGACGACGTCGGCGGCGGCGAGCAGCTCGTCGAGCTCGAAGCGGACCGCGCCGAGGGCGCCGGCCGACGGCACCTCATGCCGGTTGCAGTAACCGATCTCCATCCCGAAGGCGCGGGCCCGCTCCGCCACCCGGGCTCCGATGCTGCCGAGGCCGACGATCCCAAGCAGCTTGCCGCGCAGGTCGCTGCCGAGCATGAACGACATCCCCCAGGCCCAGGGCTGCCGCGAGCGGATCAGCCTCTCCCCCTCGCCCAGCCGCCGCGTCGCCGCCAGCAGCAACGCCAGCGTCAGATCGGCGGTGGCGTCATCGAGGACACCAGGGGTGTTGGTGACGACGATTCCACGCCGCGCCGCTACCGCCAGGTCGACGTTGTCGTAGCCGACGGCGACGTTGGCGACGCAGCGCAGCCCCGGTCCGGCCGCCGCCAGCAGCTCGTCGTCGACGCGGTCGCCGAGCAGGGTCAGCAGTGCGTCGGCACCGGGCACGAGCTCCAGCAGCTCGTCCCGAGGCAGCGGCGTCGTCGCCTCGGAGAAGCGCACCTCGCCCGCCTCTCGCAGCAGCTCCAGCGCCGTCTCCGGCAACCGGTTGGTGACGACGAAGGTCGGCATCGCCCTCTTAGGAGCGGGACAACGCCGCTTCGAGGCTGTCGAAGACGACCTCGTCGTTGGTGAGCCCGCTGATCGCCAGCACCCGCTGCACCTGTTCGGTCGGCTCACACAGCACCAGCCGGCCATCCCTCTCGGCGAACGCGTTGCGGGCCAGCAGCAAGGTCGCAATACCCGTCGAGTCGATGAACTCACAGTCCGCCAGGACGACGACGATCTCGTCGTTCTCGGCCATCGCCGAGCGGAGCCGCGCCTTCACCTGGTCGGCGACTGCCATGTCGAGCTCACCGCGGATCTCGATTGCGAGCCGACGGGGTCCAAGCTCGCGCTCGCCAATCGCGAAGGGCTTCACGCGGGGTCCTTGGTCGGTTGGCGAACGGCAGACATCGGAGTTCGAGTTTAGGCGTCCACAACCCAGGCTGGTTCGGGTTGACCTGCGAGCGGAACGTGAATCTCCACCTCAGTCCCGGCACCGCGTTCGCTCGACAGCACGAAGCGGCTCGAGAGGGCGCCGATCAGGGGTAGCCCCATATGCAGGCTCGGATCTGCGTCGGGCTTGGGCGCGATACCGCAACCGTGGTCACGGACCACGACCTTGACGCTGTCAGCGACGGGCGTGAATTCGACCTCCAACGGTCCAGCCTCCTCCTCGCCCTCGTACGCGTAGCGAACCACGTTGGTGCAGGCCTCAGAGACGACCGTCTTCAGATCGGCAAGGCCGCGGTCGGAAATTCCCAATCGCAGGGCGTGCAATTCGACTTCCCGCCGTACGGTGGGAATTGCTTCCGGCCTGGCTGGGAGTCGCATGCTGAGCGCCTCCTTTCGATTCAAATTCCGCGGCTCCTGGCTCGACTTGTTCCCGGCAGGTACCCCCGAGCGCCATTGCAAAACGGTTGCCGCCATCAGATCGTGGGCCAGGGTTAGGAGCGGCGACTGCTACGGTGAATTGGTCGGGTTGGCCAATTCGCCACCCGAGAGGTTCCGTTTCCTCGTGTTGCCGATTGGCGTCCTGGGGTCGCAGGATCTCCCCCAAGTACGTCAACAAGGAGTTTCAATATCACTACGTTTGCCGATCTCGGCACCTCTAAGCCGGTCGTCGACGCCCTCAACGCGCGCTCGATCGCCAGTCCCTTCCCAATCCAGGAGATGGTCATCCGCGACGCGCTCGCCGGCCGCGACCTGCTCGTCCAGTCACCAACCGGATCCGGCAAGACGCTCGCTTTCGGCGTTCCCCTGGTCGACCTCCTGAAGCCTGGCGCCAACGGCACGCAGGCGCTGGTGCTGGCCCCGACCCGGGAGCTCGCCGGCCAGATCGTCGATGAGCTCGCCGTCCTCGCCGACGCGCGCCGCCTGCGCATCGCCGCCGTCTACGGCGGCGTCGGCTTCGGCCCGCAGATCGCGGCCGCCCGCAAGGCCGACATCCTCGTCGCCACCCCGGGCCGGCTCGAGGACCTGATCGACCGCGGCGCGGTGTCGCTGAAGACGGTCCGCGTTCTCGTCCTCGACGAGGCCGACAGGATGCTCGACATGGGCTTCCGGCCCGCGGTCGACCGCATCGTCAAGCTCACCCCGGCCAGCCGGCAGACGCTCTTCTTCTCAGCGACCCTGCAGGGCGCGACCGGCGAGATCGCCGCCGCCTACACCAGCGACGCCCGCTCCCACACCCACGAGGATCCCGAGCGCGCTCAGGGCGACATCGAGCACCGGTTCCTCCATCTCGACTCGCCGACCGCCAAGCTGGAGCACCTGGTTGCGCACCTGCGCGACGAGGAAGGTCGCGCGCTCGTCTTCGTCCGCACCAAGCGCGGCGCCGACCGGCTGGTCAAGCGCCTGCGCAAACACAACCTCGAAGCCGTCGCGATGCACGGCGACAAGAGCCAGAGCCAGCGCGAACGTGCCCTGGCCCGCTTCGAGCGCGGCGAAGTGATGACCCTGGTCGCGACCGACGTCGCCGCCCGCGGCATCGACGTCGCCGACGTCACCCGCGTGATCAACTTCGACGCCCCCGAGGACCGCGAGGCCTACGTGCACCGGATCGGCCGCACCGGCCGCGCCGGCCAGACCGGCACCGGCATCAGCTTCGTCCTCGCCGACCAGACCGCCGAGATGCACAAGATCGCTTCCGGCCTCGGCCTCGAAAACGAGTTCGGACGGCCGGCGCGCGGCGCCTCCTCCAATTCCCCCAAGGGCGATGCCCCCAGGGAAGCCAAGGGAAGCAGCAACCAGAACCGGCGCCGGCGCCGTCGGCGCCGCCCGAGCAAAGCCAAAGCCTGACCAGCGCCGGCGGCGGTTGCCGGTCGCCGCAGGCAACAGCCGAATTCGGCCGACCCATTCGCATCTACCGCTACCTTCCCGGGCGAGGAGGCGATCAACTTGGTGCACGATCCGGACTACGACTTCGACAGCGGCGATGATCGATGGACGCCCCAGCTCGCAGCCGGGCTCGCCGAGCGGGCCTGCCGGGAGACAGGCCTTCCTTCAAGCGATCTCAGCCTCATCCGCTTTGGCACGAACGCCGTCTTCGAGGTCGGCGGCGCCGATCTGGCACTACGCCTGCGACGTCCCGGAACGACCGCGAACGAGATCGCGAGACAAGTCGCTCTAGCCAACTGGCTCGCGGAACACGGCTTTCCCGTCAACCGTCCGGCCAAGGGATTCGACGTCCTGCACGAGGGCCTTGAAGGTGCAATCGCCTCCTTTTGGGAGTGGATCAGCGAGGACTCTGAACGAAAGGCAACGATCACCGAGCTCGGGGACCTGCTGCGCAACTTGCATGGTCTGATCGATCGATATCCCAAATCGATGGATTTCCCCCGCTGGGCTCCCTTCGACGAGATCGAGCACCGTATCCGCATCCTCGAGGACCAGGCGGATGGCTGGCCCGCCAGCTCCCAGCTCGACCTCCTTCGGAGATGGTCACGGGAGACCGCGGCCGATCTGGAGCCCATCGACTGGCAGCTCCCGGCTGGGCTCATCCATGGCGACGCCCACGTCGGCAACGTGCTTGCCGCGCGCACCGGGACCAATCTCCTGATCGACTTGGACGCGGTTGCCCGTGGCCATCGTGAGTGGGATCTGGTGCCAACCGCGGTCTCTCGACTGCGGTTCCATGGCGATCTCGACTCGATCCAGGACTTCTCCACGGCGTACGGCTTCGATCTTCTGGACTGGACCGGCTGGCCAGTGATGAGACGGCTGCGTGAGCTATATATGACCAGCTGGCTGATGTCGGTAGCGAATAGTGGCGAGAGGCGGGAAGAGGTTGAACACCGGATGAGCTGTCTTGCGGAGGGCGACGAGCAAGCGATCTGGCATGCCGTGTGAGCCATGGGCTCGCCTCTATTTCAAGCCGACGGAGTCACTGATCGCCCCGGCCACCGGCTGACGACGCTCTACTCCCTGAAGATCGACAACCGCTCGATAGCGGCACTTGACCTGGGCTCCCTGGCTGACGCAAATCTCGCCAGCCACCTTCGGTTCGGCCGGCTTGCCGTTCACTATCAGGGCGCCGGAGACCAATTCCCTGTCGTGCTCGTCTCCGAGGAGGTCAAGCTCCCCTGCGACGGCCCGCGCAATGCCGGTTCGATGCAGATCCGAAGATCCCGGTTGTGGCTGTTCAAGACGCCCCAGGGTGGACTCGTGGCGGGGCAGACGCTGGACTTCTCCGGACCGCTCGCCGACTCGATCCCGCTGCTCGAGGACGCCTACTACGGCGAGATCACAACCGGCTCGGGATCCTTGTTGGGAGCACTGGGACTCTCGGCGGGACCCGATCTCGCCCCACACCTGGAGGCAGCTCAGCTCGGCACCCATAGCCATCAACTGCTCTTCGTCCCGGACTCCTGTGAAGACCTGGTCGCAAGTGACGGGCACAGTTCGCGACAGGTCGACCACGACCTGGTCCGACGCCTCATCTATCGCTACGACGCTCCCTATCGACCGGATTCCGGGCTCATCGTCTTTCCACCTGAGACCAACCGGCGGATTCGAGCCCTTGCCGCCTGCGGCCCGTACTTCAGCGTTCTCGCCTCGCAGCAGGACTACTTGGAGAACTGCGCTCTTGTCACCGCCGTCCAGCTGGTCGGGTGCGCGAACCTACTCGCTACCACCCGGGCCGAGGCATTCGAAGCCTTGACCGACCTGCGGTCCTTGCAAGCAGAGGTCGACGCAGCAAAGCAGATTGAGCATCGCCAGGTTCGGCGCCGGCTGGCGCGGCTTTCGGAGCGAGTCGGCCGCCTCGAGCTCGACCTCAGCTTCGGCGTCGAGGCCTACCAAGAGATCGCCGCCCTGGTGCCATCGCTGCGAGTCAGTGACCTGCACAGACAACTGTTCGACTCGGCGGCAATCCCGGAGCAAAGCCGCAGCATCGACCAGATGCTGCGGCGCCTCGGACGCGCCGTCGCCGCAGAGTCGGCTTCCGAGATCGCCACCGAGCGAAGCCGCGACGAACGGCGACGACTGGCGTGGGGTGTTGCAATCGGATTCGCGTCGTTCGTCGCGATTCCGCTGACCTTGATCTTCGGGTTCTTCGCCCTTGCCACGACCGACGTCTCCCGCGAAAGCTCCCTCTTCGACCTCGGGCGCTACAAGTGGTTCTACGCAGTGGTCGCCGGGGTAATGGTCATCACCCTTTGCCTGTCCTTGGCCGCGTGGTGGTCAAGGCGTGACCGCGACGATTAGCCAACCGATGGCCGAATTCACCGACCAACCCGCCAAACGCAATGTCGCTGTCGTCGGCGGGGGCATCGTTGGCCTTTGCCTCGCGAATACGCTCGCCGACCGCGGCGTTTCATTGTGGTGCTTCGAGCAGGGCACCGTCGGCGGCGGCCAGTCGGGAGGCGTGACGCGGATCTTCAGGCACAGCCACGAGCGGCCTCGGCTTGTCGAACTGGCTCTTAGGGCGCGCTCGAGCTGGACGAATCTCGAACAGCGTCTCGGCGAGCGGCTGATCGGCGATGAGGGCGTCCTGATCCTGACCAAGGAGGACGAGGCTTCGCGCCTGAAGCAACTTGGTGTCTCCGTTGAAACCCTCCCGTGGACCACCGCTCTGACCAGAATGCCCTTTGGGCAACTTGGCGAAGGCGAGCCCCAGATTGCGCTCGAGAAGGACGGCGGCGCGATCCGTGCGCGGGTGGCGATCAGCGCCCTGCACCAAGCCTCGAGCCAGTCGATGATTGGTGCCGAGGTGCAAGGAATCGAGCAACACGGTTCTGGTGCAACCGTGTTCGCGTCGGACGGAATCTACGAGGTGGACGAGGTATTCGTGACG
>DATKIA010000072.1:0-33571 GCA_035509895.1 Solirubrobacterales bacterium | reverse complement strand
CGGAGGGACACCGGACCTCCCCCCAACCCTGATCCCTAGTTGGGAGCTCAGACCGGCCTAAGCCGGGCGAAGTACCCGAACCAGTTCCCCGAGCGCTCCTCGAGCCGAAGGTCGGCATCCGAGCCGAGACCTTCGAGGCTGGCGCGGGTCGTGAAGTGGGGATCGCCGAACAGCTCGCCGACGACGAGGCGGCCGTCCGGCTTCAGTACCCGCCGGATCTCGGCCAGCGCCGCGGCGCGGTCGGGGATCTCGCCGAGGACCGCGGTGAGGACGACGGCGTCGACCGAGGCGTCGTCGTAGGGCAGCGCCGTCGCGTCGCCCTGGGTCGGGACCAGGTTGCCGAGGTCGCGCTCGGCGGCGCCCCGCATCACGTGGTCGAGGAACTCCTGCTGCAGGTCGAACAGCTCGAGCCGGCCCTCGGGCCCGATCCACGCCGCCATCTCGTGGCTGTAGTAGCCGGTGCCGACGCCGATCTCGAGCAGCCGCTCGCCGGGCTGCGGGCGCAGCACGGCGCGCAGCCGGTCCCTGGTGATGATCGGGTGCGGCGCTTCGACCCAGAAGCGCTGGCCGTAGGGGCAGGCCGAGGGGTTCTTGCGCCACCAGAGCGCCGCCGCCAGGACCGCCGCGGCGGCGGCGAGCAGGAGGCGCGGCCGGGTCACTCGACCGAGCCGAAGCCGACGCGGCTGGCGCCGGACTCGATCCGCATGAAAGCGACTTTGCCGAGGTAGAGGGCGACGACGCCGTCCTCGGTGTGGAGGTCGTGCCAGCCGCCCTTCTCGAGCTGCTTGCGGAGGTCCTTGAGGTCGTCCTCGCCGAGGCGGACAGAAATCACCTGGCCGCCTTCGAATCCGATCTCGACTCGTTGTGCGTCAGCCATCAGTGCCCTCCCGCGGGTTCGACGATCTCGGTCAGGACCCCGCCGGTCGAGCGGGGGTGAAGGAAGGCGACCCGGCTTTCGCGGATCCCGATCCGCGGCTCGGTGTCGATCAGCTTGATCCCGGCGGCGGCGATCCCCTCCAGGGCGGCGTCGATGTCGTCGACCGCGTAGGCGACGTGATGCAGCCCGGCGCCGTTCTTGGCCATGAATTTGCCGACAGGGGTGTCGGCGCCGAGCGGGGCCAGCAGCTCGACGTGCCCGTCGCCGACGTCGAGCAGAACCGCCTCGACGCCCTGCTCGGTCACCGTCTCGCGGTGCACGAGGGGCATCTCGAAGCTCTTCTCGTAGAGGTCGATCGCGGCGTCGATGTCCTCGACAGCCACCCCGACGTGGTCGATCCTTCCGAACACGGAGGCCAGTCTATGCAGCGGGCGGCAGCTCGGGCTCCTCGCCGCCGCCCTGCTCGACCCGGAGGATCTCCGCCATCGCCGCGAGGCCGACCTCGAGCTGCTCGGGGGTCGGCTCCTTGGTCGCCCAGTGGCGCTGGATCTCGCGGCCGGGAGTGTGGAAGGCCTCGGCCAACGGATCGCCGTGGTGGCGGTCCGACCAGGCGAACATCTCGACCGCGATCGAGGCGCCGCCAAGGCCGACGGCGGCGCGGGAGGCCTGGCTCGGGTGGTCGACCAGGCGCTCGAGCAGCGCCGTACCGCCGGCCGAGAGCAGCATCATCGGCACGATCAGGTTGGAGCCGCAGCGATCGTGCTCTTTCGGCACCGAGGCAACGTCCTCGATCCCCTGCTCGTAGGCGGCGATCGCCTTGTGCTCGACGCCGTGGTAGGCGGCAAGGTCGCGGTCCATCAACGCCACCGCCGCCGGCACCACGCCGACGACCTGGGCGACACCCTCGCGCAGGGCCGAGGACGGGGCCCAGCGGCGCAGCAAGCCGGTCGCCGCCATCGTCGCCCCAACCGCAGCAATCACCCGCCAGTCCTCGAACGGGAGCCGGGCCGCCGGCAGCCTGCGGCGGGCCAGCGGCAGCACCGCCATCGCCTCGGCCAGTTTCAGCGGGCCGCGCAGGCCCGGCACCTTCGCCACCAGGCCCGGGGCGAGCTCCGGTTTCGGCGAGGAGGCGACCTGGACCCGGCCGTCGCGGTCGCGCACCGCCGCCGCCCAGTGGGTGGGGCCGTGGATCAGGAGGCCGTTGCGCAGCGCCATCCCACCGAGTCGCAGACGCTTCGGATCGTCCGTCGCCATCTGTCCACCTTAGGCGATCAGACCAGTCACCCGAAGCGGAAATGTAGAGGGCGCCGAGCCCAGTCCTCTCGGCGCCCTCTCCCCCCTGTTAAGTGCCGGCCGGAGACCCCCAGTCCAGGCCTCCGGCCGGTATGTCGGCTCTCCCTGGCTCTAGCTTGGAAAGCCGACTATGAAACCCACCGTTACCGATGAAGTTGCGCTCGGTTTTACGACTTGCCCAGTTTTTTTCGGAGCTCGTCCAGACGCCGCTTCAGCTCCACCTCATGGCCGCGGTCGGTCGGCTCGTAGAAGCGGCGCCCCTCGAGGCCAAGCGGCAGCAGCGGCTGGTCGGAGACGCCACCGGGCTCGTCGTGCGCGTAGCGGTAGCCGCTGCCGCGACCGAGCGCCTCGGCGCCGGGGTAGTGGGCGTCGCGGAGGTAGTCGGGCGGCGTCTTGGCGCCGTTGGCGCGAACCTCGGCGCGGGCTGCGCCGAGCGCCTTGTAGGAGGCGTTCGACTTCGGGGCGAGTGCCAGGTGGACGCAGGCCTGGGCGAGGTTGAGCGCGCACTCGGGCAAGCCGACGCGGTCGACGGCGCGGGCGGCGGCGTCGGCGACGAGCAGCGCCTGCGGGTCGGCGTTGCCGATGTCCTCGGAGGCGAGGATCACCATCCGCCGGGCGATGAAGCGCGGGTCCTCGCCGCCCTCCAGCATCACCGCCAGGTAGTAGAGCGAGGCATCGACGTCGGAGCCGCGGGTCGCCTTGATCCAGGCCGAGACGAAGTCGTAATGACGGTCCCCCTGGCGGTCGTAGTCGAGCGCCTTGCGCTGCAGCGCGTCCTCGATCGCCGCGACGTCGACCTCCTTGCCCTGCGCCCGCTCGGCGGCGCGCTCCAGCGCCGAGAGCGCGACCCGGGCATCGCCGCCACTGCGCTCGGCCAGCATCGCCAGGGCGGCGTCGGCGACCGGCGGCGGGTCGGCAAGACCGCGTTCGGGGTCGCTGAGCGCACGGCGCAGCAGCACTTCGACCTGTCCCGGTTCGAGTCGCTGCAGCTCGTAGATCTGGGCGCGGGAGAGCAGCGCCGAGTTGACCTCGAAGAAGGGGTTCTCAGTGGTCGCCCCGATCAGCGTCAGCACTCCGTCCTCGACCGCCGGCAGCAGCGCGTCCTGCTGGGCCTTGTTGAAACGGTGGATCTCGTCGAGGAAGAGGATCGTCGGCCGCCCGCTCGACCGGCGACGCTCCCGCGCCCGCTCGATCACCGCGCGGATCTCGGCTTTGCCGGCGTTGACGGCGGACTCCTCCTCGAAGGCGCCCTCGGCCCCGGCGGCGGCGATCCGCGCCAGCGTCGTCTTCCCCGACCCCGGCGGGCCGTAGAGGATCGCGCTGTGCGGCCGGCCCGACTCGATCGCCGCCCGCAGCGCCGACTCCGGCCCGACCACGTGCTCCTGGCCGACCATCTCGTCCAGCGTCCGCGGCCGCATCCGCACCGCCAGCGGCGCGTCGGCGGGAACCGCATCCGCGCCGCCCGTCTCTTCGGGCCCGGTCTCGAACAGCTGGTCCGCCATCAGGCGGAGTATGAGGGAGCGCGTGGGCGGCTAGGCGGCGAGCGGCTGGCCGTTGGAGTCCCGAACCTCGACGCGCGCCGGGGTACCGGTCTCGCCCGGCTCGACAACGACCTCATCGCCGTTTGGGAAGACGAGTACGACCGGATGCCCTTCCGAAAGCGCTCTGTTTGCGGTCTCGCGGTGCCAAGGGGCGTCCGCGGCAACAAAGCACGACCGGTTCGGATACCGGTCCATCGGCTCTTCCAATTCCATCGCCGCGATCACCCGCTCGGTGATTAGGTCGAGCGTGTCGTTATGGCTCATGACGCCCTCCATTGTCTCACGATCCTTCCCGCCCGCCGCTTGGCTTCCGAGATGGCGGCCGCCATCGCCTCGTTCGGCGACGCGAACGCAAGGACCGTCGGTGGTTGCTTACCGCCCTGCCGCGTGTAGGCGTGTTCGTGGTGGTCGTCCAATCCGTCAGCGTTGTCCCAGAGCCTCAACGTCCGCCACCTGCCTCTCTCGACCAGCTCAAGGGTGACAGCGTACGAGTAGGGCGGAGGTGCCTCGCTGCGCCTGTACCGGATCCTCAATCCCATCCGGAGGGGAATCTCGTTCTCGCGCTCGGTCCCGATGGATGACTAAGCACTCGGCGGAAGGAGACTCTCTCCCGCTCCCGTCCGCCCGCCTAAACTCGACGCATGGAGAGCGCCACGCAGTCACTGCCGTCTCTGTCCACCCTGGAGTCGTTCAACCCAGCTACCGGGGAGCTGGTGGGGACGGTGCCGACGATCACGCCGGAGCAGGTGCAGGGGGTGGTCGACGACGTCGCCCGGATCCAGCCCGCCTGGGCGGGGCTGCCGGCGAAGACGCGGGCGACCTACATGCGCCGCAGCGCCGACGCCCTGCTCGACGACATCGACGAGATCGCCGAGCTGCTGGTCCGCGAGCAGGGCAAGCCGCGGACCGAGGCCTACACGATGGAGCTGCTGCCGACGGTCGACGCCCTGCACTGGTGCGCAAAGGCGGGGCCGAAGATCCTGGCTGACGAGAAGGTGCGGATGACGCAGGCCTTCACTCTCTCCAAGAGCGGCCACTTCTCCTATGAGCCGATCGGGGTCGTCGGGGTCGTCGCGCCCTGGAACTACCCCTGGTCGATCCCCTTCGGCGAGGTCGCGATCGCGCTGATGGCCGGCAACGGCGTCGTGCTGAAGCCGGCGAGCCTGACGCCGCTGCTCGGCGAGCGGATCCGCGCCGTGTTCGAGAAGGGCGGCGTGCCCGAGGGCCTGGTCCAGGTCGTCCACGGCGGCGGCGCCGTCGGCGAGGCGCTCGCCCGCTCCAGCGTCGGCAAGGTCTTCTTCACCGGCTCGGTCGAGGTCGGCCGCCACGTCGGCGAGGTCTGCGCCACCGCGCTCAAGGGCTCGGTGCTGGAGCTCGGCGGCAAGGACCCGATGATCGTCTGCGCCGACGCCGACCTCGACAACGCCGTCGCCGGGGCGATCTGGGGCGGCCTCGCCAACGCCGGCCAGACCTGCTCGGGGATCGAGCGCGTCTACGTGATGCGCGAGGTCGCCGACCGCTTCGTCGCCGGCGTCGCCCGCGAGGCGGAGGGAATGCAGATCGGCGATCCGCTCGAGTGGGAGACCGAAATCGGGCCGATGACCTCAGCCGGCCAGTACGGGATCGTCACCGAACTGATCGACGACGCCGTCGCCTCCGGCGCCACCAAGCTCTGCGGCGGCCCGGTCGACGTGCCCGGCTTCCCCGGCAAGTTCATCGCCCCCACCGTTCTCACCGGCGTCACCCACCAGATGCGGATCATGCGCGAGGAGATCTTCGGGCCGGTGCTGCCGATCGTCGTCGTCGACTCCGAGCAGGAGGCGATCGACCTCGCCAACGACTCCGAGTTCGGCCTCGGCGCCTCGGTCTGGACCAAGGACCGCCAGCGCGGCGGCCGGATCGCCCGCAAGATCGAATCGGGGATGGTCTGGATCAACGACCACTCCTTCAGCCACGGCGCCTGCCAGTGCGCCTGGGGCGGCGTCAAGGACTCCGGCCTCGGCCGCTCGCACTCGAAATTCGGCTTCTACGAGTGCGTCAACATCAAGATGAACGCCTGGGAGCCGGGCCTCACCCGCGACTTCTGGTGGCACCCCTACGACCGCACCCTCGGCGAGGCGGTCCGGGCCTCGGCCAAGATCCTCTACGGCAAAGGCCAGCTTCGCAGCCAGGCCCTGCGCGAGGGTGCGGCGCCGCTGCTCAAGATCGCCCGCCGCACCCTCGGTCGCTGAGCAAAGCTCAGTTGGAGCGGCTCAGCCGCCGTTGATCGTCACCGTCCGCGAGGTGGCGGCAAGGCACTTGTAGATCGGGCCCGCCGTTGCCTGGGTGATCGGCTTCACTTCGGCCCAGACCTTGAGCGGCGGTGACCCCTTGTAGGCCGGTTCCACACTCCAGGCGCCTTTGGCGTTGGTCGTGGCGGAGCCGATCTTGCCCTTGCCCTGCTGCTTGATCACGACCGTGCGACCCTCGCGGCAGGCCGCGTAAGCGGCCGAAACCTTGCCGCCGCTGCCATAGGGATTGATCGTCGTGGTCGTCTTCACCGTCACTTCTTCGCCGGGTTCCGGCCCGCGGGCGCGGGCAGGGTTGGCACCAACCGTCCTCGAGCGAGCGGCCTTGCAGATGTAGATGGTGCCGGCGGTGCCTTCGCTGACCTTCCCCACCTTCGCGTAGAAGCGGGCGAGGGAGATCCCGGCCGAGCCCTGCGGGGTGATCGTCCAGTTGCCTTTGAGGCTGGTCCTGGTCTCGCCGACGGCCTGGTCGGGCCCGCCGCTGACGACTTTGTAGAGGATCACTTTGCGCTGCTGGACGCAGGGTTCGTATCCGGGCGCGGTGACCTTGCCGCTGAACCTCAGGTTCTTGCTCGAGATCGAGATGCTCGAGGTGACCTTGACCGTGCGCGTCGCGGTGGCGGGGGCGGCGGCGAGGGCGGCCATCAGGGCCACGACCGCGCTCGCGACGAGGAGCGGCGCGAGCTTCTTGCTGGCTTTCATTCTCTTTCCTTCCGAAGGTTCCGGACGGGGCAGGCGCGCTCCGTCTCTCTCAGGCCTTGGGGACTTTCGAGGCGGAAGCGGCCACTTCCTCTTCTAAACGCGTCTCGAGCCTTCCTAGCCACTGGATCCCGAAGGCAAGGCCGCCCTCGCCCCATTTGGCCAGCGCCAACGGGTAGCGCATGCCAGCCGCGTCGATGGCTTCGCCCGCCGCCGTCAGGTCGGAATCAAACAGTTGCGCCTTAAGGGCGAGTAGGCGCTGGCGCTGGCGGCTCACAGCCTCGAGCTGCTCCTCGAGAGGAAGCGCGTCACTGAAGAAAGCTCGCAGCATCCCTTCATAGCGAACCTGGGGCAGCGCTTCGACCGGCGAGCGCAGCCAGTTCTGCAGCGCCTCCTCGCCGGCCGCCGTCAGCTCATACGCAGCCCGGGCGCGGGAACCCTGCGGATCGTCGTGCTTGACCAGAAGGGCCGCCTCGTCGAGCCGCCGCAGCTCGGGATAGATCTGGGCGAGCGAGACCGGCCAGAAGAAGCTGATTCCGGCGTCCGCACCGCGCTTGATTGCATAGCCCGACCGGATGCCAAAGCGCACCATGCCGAGGATCAGAAAGGAGACAGGCCGCAGCTTGATCGGATGTCGCAGCCGACCAAGTCGCTGCTCGTCCGCCGCGCTGCCCACCACCGATTGCGACGGCGACTCCGCCAGCTCCCGTTCCACCTTGGCTTCCAGCTCATCGAACCATTCCTGAGAGAAGTCGAGCAGGCCTTCGAAGAAGTCCCCCAACGCGATCGGGTACTGCATCTCGCCGGCGTCGATCGCCGGGATCGCGGCACGGAGGTCACCGTCGAACATGTGGTCTTGGTAGTGCCGCAAGCGCTGCCGCTGTGCCCTCATCGCAACCAGCTGGTCCTCCAGCGGGGCGGCGTCGGAAAAGAAGGCGCGCAGCATCCCCTCCGACCTGATCCGCGGTGGCACCTCGGTCGTCGGCGAGCGCAACCAGTTCAGCAGCGCCTCCTCGCCAGCCCCGGTTAGCCCATACGCGGCGCGGGCGCGGGCGCCCTGCGGATCGTCGTGCCTGACCAGCAGCCCTGCCTCCTCCAGCCGGCCCAGCTCGGGATAGATCTGAGCGAGCGAGGTCGGCCAGAAGCCGCTGGTGCCGGCATCGGCCGCCTTCTTGATCGCATACCCCGAGGTCGCGCCGAACCGAACCATGCCGAGGCACAGGTACGAGACCGGTTTCAGCTCCACCAGCGCCCCCGATCGGGTCCCGGAAACCGGTTCCACGAGACCAATTGCGTAAACACCGGGGTTCGATTTGGATACATCCGAGCTGTTATATCGGAAGGAAAGGGGATCCATGTCCGGGCCGAAGCTGTGGAGGAACCTGGCGGTGCTGCTGTCGATCGTCTTCGCCGCCATGGCGGTCGCGAAAGCGGCCGGCGAGGAGATCAGGGTCCCGGCCGGCAAGCTGCTGGTGGCCTTTGACTTCAACTCGGCCCCAAAGAAGCTGCCCGCTCACCGCAACGCGCCGATCTCCTTCTGGGGGTCGACCGCGATCGGCACCACCGACGGCTCGGTCCCGTCTCAGCTCGAGCACCTCGAAGTGGAATTCGACCGCTTCGGCGACCTCGAGACCCGCGGACTGCCCGTCTGCCGTCGAGGTCAGCTGATTGCCACCACCACCCCACAGGCGCGGCGAGCCTGTCCCGGCGCGATCGTTGGGACCGGTCACGGAACGGCGACCATCGCCTTTCCCGACCAGCCCCCGATCGACGCCGGCTCGCCGCTGACCTTCTTCAACGGCCCCAAGATCCAGGGCGACGCATCGGTGATCGTCCACGCCCACCTCAAGATTCCGGTCCCCACCACTTATGTAGTGGCGGTCCGGATCGAACGCATCCACCGCGGCATCTACGGCTTTCGGGTTCGCTCCGACGTGCCGGAGATCGCCGGCGGCAGCGGCTCGATCACCGGCTTCGATTTCCGCTTCGATGACCTCAGCTGGAACCACCAGGGCCGGGAGCTGCACTACCTCATGGCCCGCTGCCCGATCGGTCGCCTGCAGGCACTGATCCGCACCGAGTTCGAAGACGGGTCCCGGATGCAGGGCCAATTCATCGATCCCTGCCAGCGGCGCGACTAGCGGCCGACCTTCACAATCCGGTGAGTGAAGCCCCAGGACACCGCCTCCGCCGGGCCGGCGCTGCGCCTGGTTGGCCTGCGCCGCGACTACGGCGACCGCACCGCGCTCGAAGGGGTCGGCCTCGAGCTCGGCGCCGGCGAATCGCTGGTCGTGCTCGGGCCAAACGGGGCCGGCAAGTCGACGCTGCTGCGGGTGCTGGCGACGCTGCTGCGGCCGAGCGGGGGCGAGGTCACTGTGCTCGGCTGCTCGCTGCCCCGCGAGGCCTGGAAGCTGCGCGGCCGGATCGGCTACCTCGGCCACGAACCGCTGCTCTACCGCGACCTCTCCGGTCGCGAGAACCTCCGCTTCCATGCCCGCCTGCACAACATCGGCACCGAGGCGGCCGAGGCCCGGATCACTGAACTGCTGGCCGCGGTCGGGATGGAGCGCCGCGCCGACGATCGTGCCGCCGAGCTCTCGGCCGGGATGCGCCAGCGGCTGGCGATCTGCCGCTGCGTCCTGCACGAGCCCGAGCTGCTGCTGCTCGACGAGCCCGACTCCAACCTCGACCTCGAAGGCCGCGAGCTCGCCCACGGCCTGATCGGTCCCGTCCAGAACCGCGCCCGGGTCGTCGTCACCCACGATCCCGATCGCCACCTGCCCGAGGCCGACCAGGTGTTGCGGCTCGGAATCGGCGAGATGGCGAGGCTCTCGTGACCCCCTCCCGCGTCGCCTTCGCGGCGATCCTCGGCAAGGACCTGCGCTCAGAGCTGCGGACGCTGCAGTCGCTGCCGGCGATGGCGCTGTTCGCCGTCACCACCTTCATCATCTTCCGCTTCGGGCTCGACCGCACCCAGCTCTCCGGCAGCCTCGCCTCGGGGGTGCTGTGGGCGACGCTGCTGTTTGCCGCCGTGCTCGGGATCAACCGCCTCTTCGTCGCCGAGCGCGAGGAGGGCGGCTTCGACGCGATCCGGCTCGCCCCGATCGACCGCAGCGTCCTCTTCGCCGCCAAGGTCGCGGCGCTGATGGTCTACCTGCTGGCGCTGGAGCTGATCGCGGTGCCGGTCTTCGCGATCTTCTTCCTCGACTCGGGGACGGCGCTGCTGCCGCTGATCTCGGTCCTGCTGCTGGCCGACTTCGGCCTCGCCGCGACCGGCACCCTGATCTCCTCGATGGCGGTCAACTCGCGCGCCCGCGACCTGCTGGTGCCGCTCGTCCTGCTGCCGCTGATCGTGCCGCTGATGATCGCCGCCACCGGCGCCACCGAGCCGCTGCTGGCGCTGGGCGGTCCCGGCTACCACCGCTTCGGAACCTGGCTGATGGTCCTCGGCCTATACGATTTGATCTTCGGCTTGGTCGGCTACGCGGTATTCGACTTCCTGCTCGAGGACTGACCGGCCTCCACCGCTCCCCACCTCTCCGAGGCATGTACGGCAAAGGACTGAGACCACTCTCGATCGCCACCGTGGCGATGCTCGCCCTGTCGCTTTCGCTCGTCTTCTTCTACGCGCCGCTCGACGCCGACCAGGGCTTCATCCAGAAGATCTTCTACCTGCACGTGCCACTGGCGATCACGGCGCTGGTCGGCTTCATCGTCGGCGGCGTCTTCGCGATCGCCCACCTGCGCAGCGGCAACTCGAAGTGGGACGCCTACTCCTACGTCGCGATCCACATCTCGGTCATCTTCGGCGTCGCCGTCCTCATCACCGGCGCGATCTGGGCCAAGGCCTCCTGGGGCCACTGGTGGGTCTGGGACGAGCCGACCCTGGTCAGCTTCCTGATCGTCTTCCTCCTCTACTGCACCTACTACCCGTTCCGCTACGCGATCGAGGACCGCGACCGCCAGGCCCGCTACGCCTCGGTCTTCGCCGTCACCGCCGGCGCCTTCGTACCGCTCAACTTCATGGCGGTGCGGATGGCGCAGAGCCTCGTGCACCCGCGCACCTTCGGCACCGCCAACGGTGGCCTGCCGGGCTCGATGATGCTCGTCTTCCTCTGCAGCCTGGTGGCGATGGCGCTGCTCTGGGTGACGCTGGTCAAATTCGAGCTGACGGCGAAGAGCGCCTCCGGCCAGGTCAAGCGCCTGCGTCGCGCCCTCGATGCCCCCGGCCGTGGCTCCAGCTCACGAATTGCCCCGGAGGTGGCGGGCTAGTGCTGACGCTGCTCGCCGACGCCCCCGCCCTGCCGCTCGATGAGGCCGGCAAGTACGTCGCCGGCGCCTACGTCGTCTTCGTCGTTCTGCTCGTCGTCTACGTCGCGATCATGGCCTCGAAACTGCAGCGGATCGAGAATGAACTGAAAGACGTTGCCAGCTTCGCCGAGGAGCGCAAGGCTGAGCAGGAGAAGGAGGAGGTCGGCGCCTGATGCCCGGCTCCGAGCTTCTCGCCCTCGGTGTCTCCCACAAAACCGCGCCGCTCGACCTGCGCGAGCGCCTCTCGCTGACCGAGGGCCGCGCCGTCAGCGCCCTCGGCGAGCTGACCGCCGCGCCCGGGATCCACGAGGCGGCGGCGATCTCGACCTGCAACCGGACCGAGCTCTACCTGGTCGTCTCCGACCCGGTCGAGGCCGAGTCGACCGCGCTCGGCGTCCTCACCCGCCAGGCCGAGATCCGGCCAACCGAGCTGCTCGGCCACCTCTACAGCTTCCGTGGCAGCGAGGCCTCGCGGCACCTGATGCGGGTCACCGCCGGGCTGGACTCGATGATCCTCGGCGAGGCCGAGATCCAGGGCCAGGTCAAACGCGCCTACGAGCTGGCGCTGGTCGAGGGCGCAACCGGCCCGATCCTCAACCGCCTCTTCCATGGCGCCCTTTCCGCCGGCGGTCGCGCCCGCGAGGAGACCGGGATCAGCGAAGCCGGCGTCTCGATCCCCTCGGTCGCCGTCGAGCTCGCCCGCCGCGCGATCGGCGACCTCTCCCAGCGCCGGGTGCTGATGGTCGGCGCCGGTGAGACCGCCGAACTCGTCGCCCGCGCCCTCGCCGCCCAGGGCGTCGACACCGTCTTCGTCGCCAACCGCCACTACGACCGCGCGATCGGCCTCGCCCAGCGCTTCGACGGCACCGCGGTCCGCTTCGAGGAGCTGCCGACACAGCTGCTGGAGGCCGACATCGTCGTCTCCGCGACCAACTCGCCGCACCACATCATCGAGAAGGACGGCCTTGGACAGGTGATGGTGGAGCGCGAGGAGCGGCCGCTGCTGGCGATCGACATCGCCGTCCCCCGCGACATCGAGCCCGCCTGCCGCGAGCTTCCCGGCGTCTCCGTCCACGACATCGACGACGTCCAGCAGATCGTCGAACGCAACGCCTCCGGCCGCGAGGCCGAGGCGCGGCGGGCGGAGCTGATCATCGAGTCCGAGCTCGACCGCTTCGAGCGCTGGGTCGCTTCGCTCGAGGTGGTGCCGACGATCACCGCGTTGCGCGAGCGCGGTGACGAGGTGGTGCGCCGGGTGATGGCCGAGAACGAGAACCGCTGGGAGAGCCTCGGCGAGGCCGACCGCGAGCGGATGGAGGCGATGGCGAAGGCCGTCGCCTCGCGGCTGCTGCACGAGCCGACCGTGCGGATGCGGCGCTCGGCCGGCGAGGAGGAGGCCTACAACTACGTCAGCGCCCTGCGCGAGCTGTTCGGCCTCGACGTCGAGACGACGCCCGAGGCCGGCGCCGGCGCCGGCGCCAAGGTCACGGACATTCGCAGCAAGAAGGCTGAGTGAGGCGTGCTTGGCACTGCGAATCGCGACTCGCGGTAGCAAGCTGGCACTGACCCAGGCCGGTCAGGTCGCCGAGCTGCTGGGGGGCGCCGAGCTGGTCGAAATCTCCTCCCAGGGCGAGGTCGGCGACAAGTCGCGCTTCGTCCGCGGGGTCGAGGGGGCGCTGCTTGCCGGCGAGGCGGAGATCGGCGTCCACTCGGCCAAGGACCTGCCCGGCGAGGAACCGGACGGGCTCCTGATCGCCGCGGTGCCGGAGCGCGAGGACCCCGCCGACGTCTGGATCGGCCCCGGCTCCTCGCTCGACGATCTGCCCGAGGGAGCCCGGGTCGGGACCGCCAGCCTGCGCCGCCGCGCCCAGCTGCTGGCGGCGCGGCCCGACCTGCGGGTCGAGGAGTTACACGGCAACGTCGACACCCGCCTGCGCAAGCTCGCCGAGGGCGAGCTCGACGGGATCGTCCTCGCCGCCGCCGGCCTGCGCCGGCTCGGCCGCGAGGGCGAGATCGGGTTCCCGATCCCGGCCGGGATCATGGTGCCGGCGCCGGGGCAAGGAACGCTCGCCGTCCAGGCCCGAACCGAGGACGATCAGACGCAGTCCGCCGTCGAAGCGATCACCGACCTCGTCGCGATGCGAGAGCTGACCGCCGAGCGAGCGACGGTGGCGCCGCTGCAGGCCAGCTGCGCGACCCCGATCGGCGTCCACGCCCGGACCGAGGGCGAGCGGCTGACCCTGACCGCGTTCGTCGGCCTGCCCGACGGCAGCGAGTGGCTGCGCGACCGAGTTGAGGGCGCGGCGGAAGAGCCGGCCGAACTCGGCTTCGAGCTGGCGCGGCGCCTGCTCAGCAGCGGCGCGGCCGAGCTCCTGAAACGCGCGGAGGCAGGGGCTTGAGCGCCCGCGCCGGGGTCGTCTACCTGGTCGGCGCCGGTCCCGGCGACCCGGGGCTGATGACGGCGCGCTCGCTCGACCTGATCGCCAGCGCCGACGCGGTCTTCTACGACCGGCTGATCCCGCCCGGGGCGCTGGCCGGCGCCCGCGAGGATGCCGAGCTGGTCTACGTCGGCAAGCAGCCGGGGGTGCCCTCGGTGCCGCAGGAGGAGATCGGTGAGCGCCTGAGCGAGGCGGCCCACGCGGGTCGCAGCGTCGTCCGCTTGAAGGGCGGTGACCCGTTCGTCTTCGGCCGTGGCGGCGAGGAGGGCGAAGCGCTGCGCGCTGCCGGGGTCGAGTTCGAGGTGGTGCCGGGGGTGACCGCCGGCGTCGCCGCCACCGCCTACGCCGGCATCCCCGTCACCCACCGCGACGACGCTTCGGCGGTCGCCTTCATCACCGGGCACGAGGACCCGGAGAAGGCGGAGAGCGCCCTCGACTGGAGCGCGCTGGCCGCGTTCCCCGGCACCCTCGTCTTCTACATGGGCGTCAAGCAGCTGGGCGAGAACGCGGCGGCGCTGATCGCCGCCGGCCGCGACCCCGAGCAGCCGGCGGCGGCGATCGAACGCGGCACCTGGCCGAATCAGCGCACGGTGGAGGCGACGCTGAGGACGATCCACGAGGCGGTCGCGCTGGCAGAAGTAAAGGCGCCAGCGCTGATCGTGATCGGCCCGGTCGCCGCCCGCCGCACCGAGCTCGCCTGGCTCGAGCGCCGGCCGCTGCACGGGCGCACGGTCGTCGTCACCCGCGCCCGCGCCCAGGCCAGCGGCCTCGCCAAGACGCTGCGCGAGCTCGGAGCCGAGGTCGTCGAGCTGCCGGCGATCCGGATCGAGCCGCGGCTGGAGAGCGCCGAGGTGCGCGAGGCCGCGGCGGCGATCGGCGAGTACTCGCTCGTCTGCCTGACCAGCCCCAACGGCGTCCGCCTCCTGTTCGAGGCCCTGGCCGCAGCCGGCCGCGACGCCCGCGCCCTGGCCGGCGCCACCGTCGCGGCGATCGGGCCGGGGACGGCCCGCGCCCTCGCCAAGCGCGGGATCCACGCGGACGTCGTCCCCGAGCGCTTCGTCGCCGAGGGCCTGATCGAGGTCCTGGGCGAGGTCCCGGTTGAAGGCCGGCGGGTACTCGTCGCCCGCGCCGCCGACGCCCGCGACGTCCTCCCCGAATACTTCGCCAACCGCGGCGCCGAGGTCGACGTCGTTGCCCTTTACGAGACGGTGCGCGAGCAGCCCGAGGCGGCGGCGATCGAGGCTGCACAGGGTGCCGACTACGTCACCTTCACCTCTTCCTCGACCGTGACCAACCTGACCGAGGCGCTCGGCGACCGCTTCCCGGCGGGCGCCCGGATCGTCTCGATCGGCCCGGTGACGAGCGAGGCTGCCGACGCCGCCGGCCTGCGGGTCGACGTCGAAGCCGAGCGCCACGACGTCGACGGCCTGCTCGCCGCCCTGCTCGCCGACGCAGCCAATCGCGCGGTTCCTTAATCACCGATAGGGCGAAAAAGGAACCACGCGATGGGATTTGGGACTCCGCACAGGCACTACACCCGCACCGACTCGACTAACACCCGCGCTCGGGAGCTGGCCGCGGCCGGCGCCCCGCACGGGACCGTCGTCACCGCCGCCGAGCAGACCGAGGGACGGGGCCGGCAGGGTCGGGCCTGGACGGCGCCGCCCGGCAAGGCGCTGCTCTACTCGGCGCTGGTGCGACCGCTCGACCCCGCCGACGCCCTGCTGCCACTGGCGGTGCCGCTGGCGGTCTGTGAGGCCGCCGAGGAACTGCAGCCCGGTGTCGAGTGCGGCGTCAAGTGGCCAAACGACGTCCAGGTCGGCGGCCGCAAGCTGGCCGGCGTCCTGATCGAGGCCCGCCCCCAGGACGGCTGGGCGGTGGTCGGAGTCGGGCTCAATCTCGCGATCGCTGCCGAGGAGTTCCCGCCGGAGCTGCGCGAGACCGCGACCTCACTGACCGCCGCCCGGATCGAGGACGCGGCGGTGGAGCTCAGCCACAACCTCGAGCACTGGCTCGACGCCGACCAGCAAACCGTGCTCGACGCCTGGCGCGAGCGCGACGTTTTGCGCGGGCAGAAGATCGCCTGGGAGGGCGGTTCAGGAGTCGCCAGCGGAATCGACGACCGCGGCTACCTCGTCGTCGTCGTTCCCGGCGGTGAGCGCGTCGTCCTCGGCGCCGGCGAGGTCCACCTCAGCCGCGTCTGAGTCAGACTCGGCTTTGGCTTTTTTGGGCCGCCGCCGTGGCTTCGACTCTTTTCCAGCCTTCGGCGACCGCTCCCCGCCGCCTTCGGGCGCGTTGCCGTTCTCTCCCTGCGCCCCGTTGCGCTTGCCGCGTTTGCGACGGCGCTTGCCGCCTTTGGGGAAGTTGCGCAGCAGCTCGCGAGCAACCGCCGAGGGTTTCCGGGCCATTCGCATCCGCGCTCCGCGCAGCACCTCCTCGCCCTCTGGGGTGTGCGAGACGGCGGCCGCCAGCAGCGCCACCGCCAAGCGCCGGTCCTGTTTGCGCGCCGCGTGCACCAACCGCCGCGCGTTGCGACCGTGGGCGCGGCCGGAGGAGTTGACGAGCAGGCCGAGCAGGCGCTTCGTCTCCGGCCAGCGCTGAACCGCGTACTCCTCGTGTAGATCGCGGGTGTAGGAGGCGAGCCGCCAGACCCAGGCCTGCGCCTGGTCGCGGCGGCCGATCCGCTTGTCGACCAGCGCTTGCAGCAGCGTTTTCGTCCCTGCCCGTTTGTCCTCGCGGCTCCAGGTGCCGACGATGTCGATCGCGTCGTCGAAAGCGTCGGGGTCGCCGAGATCGGCGATCTCCCCCAACGCTTTCAGCCGCAGTTGCGCGTTGCGGTTGCGCTGGACGCAGGTCAGCAGGAAGCGGCGGCGCAGCTCTTTGGTACGGTCGTTCTGCAGCATCGCCCGCGCCCGGCGCCAACCCTGGGTCGAGACCCGGGCCCCGGCCAGCGCCGCCCAGGCGTGCTGCTCGGGGTAGTCGAGGTTCTCGACCGCGATCCGCCAGATCTCCCGTTCCAGCACCTCCATCCGTTTCTCCTCGACGTCGGAGACGGGGACGATCCGGCGCTCGACCCGGACCTTGCGGCCGCGGCCGCGGCGCACCGGCCCGACGACGATCGCGCCGCCGCGGTAGACGTCGCGGTCGAGCAGGCTGTGGAGGGTCACGATCGTCTCGTCGTGGGTCGTCGCCGGGTGGACGAAGTCGATCACCAGCCCCGCCTCCTTGCCCGGCGCCCGGCGGGTGACGCGGCCGACCCGCTGCTGGTAGATCCGGCGCGAGGCGGTCGGCGCCAGGTGCATGCAGATCGTCGCCCGCGGGCTGTTCCAGCCCTCGGCCAGCAGCATCGCGTTGCAGAGGACGTCGACGTCGCCGCGCTCGAAGCCGGCGAGGATTTCGGCCAGCTCGCGCTTCGGCGTTTCGCCGGAGACAGCCTGGGCGTTGATCCCGGCGTTGCGGAAGGCTTTGGCGACGTTCTTCGCGTGCTGGACCCCGGCCGTGTAGAGGACGCCGGGGACTTTGCGGAAGCGCGAGCGGTAGAGGTCGGCGATCGCGACGTTGAACGGCTCCTGGTCGAGCAGCGCCGCCAGCTCCTCCTGGTCGAAGTCCTGATCGACCTCGCCTTTGCGCAGCGGCACCTTGGCGATCGTCCTCACTCCCGGGCCGGGCGGGATCCGCAGGCAGCGCAGCGGCGCGATGACGCCGCGGCGGGCGGCCTGGGCGAGGTCGAAGCGCGAGGTCTGGGTCGGGAAGAGGTCGGCGACGTGGCGAGCGATCAGCGCCCCGGTTGCGGTCATCCCGATGTAGACGGGTCCGTTCCAGTCGCGGATGCAGGCGCTGGTTTTCTCGCCCAGCGCGGTGTGCGCCTCGTCGCAGATCACGACCGAGTAGGCGTCGGAGATCTTCTTGTGGTTGCGGACGAACCACTGGTAGGTCTCGACCGTGACCGGGCCGTCGGGATCGTCGCGGCCGTCGAGCAGCGGTGGCCGCAGCCGCTCCTTGTAGCCGCGGTCGGAGATCTCGCCGATGAACTGGTCGACCAGGTTGCGGCGGTGGGTGAGGATCAGGACGCCGCCGGTCCGGATCGCGTCGATGAAGCCGACCGCGGCGACGGTCTTGCCGGCGCCGGTCGCGTGCTCGAACCAGAAGCGGCGCTCGGCGCCGGGGTCCTCGGGCGCCTCCTCGACGAGGTCCTCGTCCTCCTCCGAGAGGGCTTCCTCCCAGTCCTGGGGCTCCTCGTCTGCCTCCAGCTCCTCGCCCTCCTCATCCTCGAGCTCGGCGGCACCGTTGCCCTCGCTGGCGGCGGTTTCCTCGGTGTCGGGCTCGGCACTCGGCGCAGCTGCGCCCTCGCCGTCGGTCGCAGCGACGCCGTCGGCACCGCCGACCTGCTGTTGGGCCATCAGCTCGGCCAGAGTCCCCGAGAGCGCGTCGACCTGGTGCGGGTTCAGTTCGGCGCCGTCGCGCAGCTTCGGCGGCTCCTCGGCGAGCAACCGCTCGAGCCCGAGCAGCAGCGAGAAATCCTGGCGCCACTCGATCGACGGGTACTCACCGCCGCCGTCGAGCTCGGCCAGCGCCGCGTCGAGGGCGCGGCGCCGGGCGGTGCCGGGCGCGAGCGCCTCGGGCCCCTCGCCGTCGAGCAGGAAGGGCTCGCGGGCGAACTCGGCCGCGCGCTCGATGTCGGCGCTTGATGGAACTGCCGCCACGGCGGCAACGTCGCTGGTCTTGGCCATAGAAGGCTTCTGGGTCTGCCCCCACCGATCATCAGACACACGGCTGGGGCGAGTGAACGAGGCTGCCGAAGGTCCGACTACCGTCCCCCCGGCGTTCTCTGCTGTTCGCGAAACGCGAACCGAACGTACGTATTGTAAGCATGGATCGGATGACTAGGCGGGTCGATCGAGAAACTCCGCGTCCGCCCGGGCGACGTTCGCCGGGGGCGTGGCTGGAGGCGCTCGTCCTCGCTGCTCTCGTGCTCGGCGGCTGCGGCTCCTCGTCGGGTCAGGACTACGGCGGCG
This sequence comes from Solirubrobacterales bacterium, assembly GCA_035509895.1. GTDB lineage: Bacteria > Actinomycetota > Thermoleophilia > Solirubrobacterales > 70-9 > VAYN01. The sequence continues at coordinate 15,109 of DATKIA010000072.1, read as the reverse complement.
AGCACCCCGACTACGGGAAGGCGCTGGCCGGCTCGCCGCCGCCGCTGGCGGCGCTCCACAAACAGGCCGACCAGCTGCTCGACGGTGGTGTCGACGCCTACGAGCAGCGAATCGAAGCGCTCGCGGGCTTCCCGATCGTGACCAACGTCTGGGCTTCCTGGTGCGGTCCCTGCCGTTACGAGTTCCCGACCCTGCAGAAGCTCTCCGCCCGTTACGGCAAGCGCGTCGCCTTCCTCGGCGTCAACTCCAAGGACGCCGACGACGCCGCCGCGACCTTCCTCCGCGAGGCGCCGCTCTCCTACCCCAGCTACACCGATCCCGACGGCAAGATCGCCGCCTCGCTGGGAACCGTCGGCGGCCTTCCGGACACCGCCTTCTACAACAGCAACGGTGAGCTCTGCCACCTCAAACAGGGTCAGTACGCGGAGCAGTCGGAACTGGAAGCAGACGTTCGCCGATTTGCCCTGCAGGGCGAGTGCGAAAGCGGATAATCCCGGTATGGAAGCGTTTGCGATCGTCGCCGTGATCGGTTTCGGCCTGCTGCTCGCCGAGCTGCTGCTGCCGACCGGGGGCATCCTGGCGCTGATCGGCGTCGCCGGCCTGGTCGCCGCCGGGATTTTCGCGATCGACTCCAACAACAGCGACGGCGATGTGATCGGCGCTGCCCTGATCACGCTCGGCGTCCTCTCCGCGATCACCTTCTGGTTCGTGAGCCGCAAAGTGCTCGCCGCCCATCGCGAGCAGCCAGTTCGCGGCGGCACCGAGGAGATGATCGGGGAGCTGGCCGAGGCGCGCTCGACGATCGCGCCCGAGGGCAAGGTCTTCATGCGGGGAACGCTCTGGGGTGCGCGCCTGGCGAGCGGCGAAGCCTCGGTCGCGTTGGGGGATAGAGTCCGGGTCGAGGCGGTCGACGGGCTGACGCTGGTGGTCCGGCCCGAGCCCAAGACCGCGGAGACGCCTAAAGAAGGAGCCAGCTGATGGCGGTTGTCGGCGGGATCATCATCGTCCTCGCGTTCTTCGCGCTGATCGCAATCGGGTCTTCGGTGCGGATCCTGCGCGAGTACGAGCGCGGGGTGATCTTCCGGCTCGGCCGCCTGATCGCTCAGAAGGGGCCCGGCCTGATCTTCCTCATCCCCTTCGTCGACCGGATGGTGAAGGTCGACCTGCGGACGGTGACGCTCAACATCCCGCCGCAGGAGGTGATCACCCGCGACAACGTCCCGGCCGGCGTCAACGCGGTCGCCTACTTCCGCGTCATCGATCCGCGCAAAGCGATCGTCGAGGTCGAAAACTTCCTCCTCGCCACCTCGCAGATCTCGCAGACGGCGCTGCGCTCGGTGCTCGGCAAGGCCGAGTTCGACCAGCTCCTCTCCGACCGCGAGCGCCTCAACGAAGAGCTGCAGAAGATCATCGACGAGTCGACCGAGCCGTGGGGCGTGAAGGTGACGGCGGTCGAGATCAAGGACGTCGAAATCCCCGAACAGATGCAGCGCGCGATCGCCCGCCAGGCCGAGGCCGAGCGCGAGCGGCGGGCCAAGATCATCAACTCCGAGGGCGAGTACCAGGCGGCCCAGAAGCTCACCGACGCGGCCGACATCATCAGCCAGAATCCCGCCTCGCTGCAGCTGCGCTACCTGCAGACGCTGCTCGAAATCGGCTCCAACCAGAACACCACCGTCGTCTTCCCGCTGCCGATGGACGTGCTCGAGCCGTTCATCGGCCGCGCCGACCATGCCGCCGGAGGCAGCAAGGCCAAACCCCCCAAACCGGGGCCGCAGCCCGATCCGCCGTCGCCGGTCGAGTCGGTGCCCGATCTGCCCGACGATCTGCCACCCTCCCGCTCCTGAGCGCGCCTGAGATACGCATCGACCAGCTGAGCGGGCTGAGGACGATCCTCGCCCCCGGCCGCGCCGCGCGGCCGGACCAGTTCGGCGCCGCCGCCGGCTCGCGCGCGGGCGAGGGCAGCGCTGCCAAGCGCGAGAGCTGCCCCTTCTGCGAGGGACGCGAGGATCGCACGCCGCCGGAGCTCTACGCCCTGCGACCGGGCGGCGGCGAGCCCGACGGTCCCGGCTGGATCACCCGGGTCGTGCCGAATCTCTACCCGGCGCTCGGTGGCGAGGCGGGTGGCGACGAGACCCCCGCGGTGGCCGGCAGCCCGACCGGGGCCGAGGCCGGGTCCTTCTCCAGCAGCGGCGACCCGTTGCTGGCAACGCGACGTGCCGGTGAACCCGACCTCTTCTCCTCGCTGCCGGCGTCCGGCGCCCACGAGGTCTTGATCAACTCACCCGAGCACGTGACCGCGATGGCCGAGCTCGGCGACGAGCAGTTCGCCGCCGCGATCGCCACCTGGCGCGAGCGGATGCGCGCCCATCCCGACGCCTCCTACGTACAGCTGATCGTCAACGAGGGCGGCGGCGCCGGTGCCTCGCTCGAGCACAGCCATGCCCAGCTCTACGCGCTGCCGTTCGTCCCCGCCGCGGTCGCCCGCGAGCGCGAGCGCGCCGGTGCCTACGGCGAACGGACCGCCGGGGCGGGTCTGCTCAGCGACGTCCTCGTCGAGGAGGTCCGCCGCCGGGAGCGGCTGGTCGCGATCGACGACGAGGCGGCGCTGATCTGCCCCTGGGCCTCGCGCTCGCCGTTCGAGCTGCGGGTGATCCCGCGCCGCGAGTCCGCCGCCTTCGAGCGGGACGAGGGAGGTGCGGCGATGATCCGGACAGCGATGCGGGTGCTCGCCGCCCGCTTCGACGGGCCGCCGGAGCTGAACCTCTGGGTCCGCACCGCCCCGCACGGGGCTGAGCCGTTCCACTGGCACGTCGACATCGCGCCGCGGCTGACGATCAAGGCCGGCTTCGAGCTCGGCACCGGCGTCGACATCAACATCTACCCACCGGAGAAAGCAGCCGCCGACCTTAGAGAGTGCCTCTGAGCTAGGCCGGTACCCCGGCGCCGAGCACGGCGTCGAGCAGACCGGGGAAGCGGGCGTCGAGGTCTTCGCGACGCAGTGTGCTGAGCTTGCAGGTGCCGTCGCGGCGCTGCTCGATCAAGCCCGCCTCGCGGAGGACGCGGAAGTGGTGGGTGCGAGTCGACTTCGAGATCTCGAGGACGATGCCCCCGCAGGGGAGCGGCCGCTCACTGGCTGCCAGCTCGCGGACGATCCGCAACCGCTGCGGATCGCTGAGTGCGTGCAGGACCGCCGGCAATTCGATCTCCTCGGCGCCGGGATGGACGAGCTCGGGCTGCTCAAGCTGTTGATCCACGCTGCCTATTATACGACGGTCATCGAACTATGGTACGGTGATCGTCGAACAAGCTTCCCCACTGCCGGATGGCACCTACCCGCTCTGAGCGCAACTCGAACTACCTCTTGATCCTGGTCTGCCTGGCGCAGTTCATGGTCATCCTCGACGTCGCGATCGTCAACGTGGCGCTGCCTTCGATCCACGACTCGCTCGGCTTCTCGCAGACGGGACTGCAGTGGGTCGTCAATGCATACACCCTGACCTTCGCCGGCTTCCTGATGCTCGGCGGCCGCGCCTGCGACCTGTTCGGGAGGCGCCGGGTCTTCCTTGGCGGCACCGCCCTCTTCGCGCTCGCCTCCCTGGCCTGCGCCCTCGCCGACGATCGTATCCTGCTGGTCACCGCCCGTGCCGTCCAGGGCCTGGGGGCCGCGGTGATCTCGGCCGCGAGCCTGGCGATCGTCACCACCGCCTTCGAGGAGGGGCGTCAACGTAACCGGGCGCTCGGCGTCTGGGGCGCGATGGCGGGGCTCGGTGGCGCCACCGGCGTTCTCCTCGGCGGCCTCCTCACCCAGGGTTTCGGCTGGCCCGCGATCTTCTTAATCAACGTTCCGATCGGGATCGCGGTCGCCCTCGCCGCCCGTAAGGAGATCCCGGCCGACGAGGAGCGGGCACCGGGTCGCCAGTTCGACTTCGCCGGCGCCGCCCTGGTCAGCGCCGGGCTGACCGCGCTCGTCTACGGCATCGTCCGCACCGACGACCTCGGCTGGGGCTCTCCCGGCGTTCTCCTGCCGCTGCTCGGAGCCGCGGTGATCCTCGGCCTCTTCGTCCTCGTCGAGGGCAAGCTGGTGCGCGATCCGCTGATCCCGCTGCGGATCTTCCGCATGCCGCAGCTGCGCGCCGCCAGCCTGATCATCGGCCTGCTCTTCGCCGGTGTCTTCGCGATGTGGTTCTTCCTTTCGCTCTACCTGCAGCAGGTGCTGGGACAGGACGCGCTGCAAGCGGGCCTCTCGTTCCTGCCGCTGACGATCGGGGTCGCCTCGTCCTCGACCTTGGCGCCGAAGCTGGTTGCCCGCTTCGGGGTGCGCCCGGTGCTGACCGGCGGCATGCTGCTCGCCGCCGTCGGGCTCCTCTGGCTGACCGATCTCAGCAGCAACGGCTCCTACCTCACCGACGTCCTCCCCGGCGGCGTGTTTGCGACCCTCGGGATCGGCTCGGCGCTGGTGCCGGCGACGATCATCGGGGTCAAAGGCGTCCCGGCGGCGGAGAGCGGGCTCGCCTCCGGCATCCTCAACACTTCGCGCCTCGGCGGCGGCACGATCGGCCTTGCCGCCTTGACCACGCTCGCCGTCTCCCACACCAGCGCCGAGGTCGCCAAGGGCTCCGGCCAGCTCGCAGCGCTCAGCGACGGCTACAGCTTTGCTCTCCTGGTCGGCGCCGGCTGCTGCCTGGCCGGCGCGATCGCCGCCGGACTGCTGCTGCGCGAACCACGCGGCGCTGAGGGCTCCGGCGAGCTCGAGCCGGCCTGACCGCCCCCGCAGGCTGCCGCCGTGCCCGTGTAGGGTCCGGGCGTGGCGCCGAACCCGCGACCGATCCCGCGCTTCATCGCCGACACCACCCAGGAGGGCATCCCCCACGGGCGCTTCGCCGAACGCCTGCGCAACGCCTTCGCCGAGGCTTGCGAGGGGATCGAGGACATGCCCGCCGAAGCAGCGCTGCCGGACGAGGTCGACTGGTTCCCGGAGCGCGCCTGGGGCGGTCGCGTCTGGGTCCCCTGCTCCGCCCACACCAGCAGCGACGAGGGCAAGCTCGAGCTCTTCGGCCACGTCTCCTACGTGCAGCCGGTCGGCGGCGAGCCGGGCGACTTCAGAGCCAAAGCCGACTTCACCGACGTCCTCGCCGAGGACAACCCCGACTGGAAGATCGACCTCAACGACGAGGTGATCGGCCGCTGGAACGGCGAGAACGGCCGCGCCGGAGCAGTGACCCTGGTCTGGGGCCGGCCGCTGATCAGCGGCGGCGCCGTCGCTGCCACTGCCGAACTCGACGGCGAGACGGTCGACCAGGAAGAGATCTCCCAGAGCCGCTTCACCCTGATCGCACTCGACGCGCTCGAGGGTTACGGCGACGAGGTCTTCATGCAGATCAAGCTCTGGAGCCGACGGGCAATGGAGCTCGCCTCCGAGAGCCTCTACGCGGTCTAGGACCCCGCCTAGGTCTCGACCAGCTCGATCTCGGCCTCCACCCCGGGGGCCTTGGCGAGCCGCGCGTCAAGGGTGACGAGCGGCGCTCCAAGCGCCTCGGCGAGAGCGACATAGAGGCCGTCATAGAAGCTGACGTTCTGGCGCAGCTCCCAAGCGCGCTCGGCCAGAAAGCGATGCGAGACCCTCTGCAACCTCATTTCCATCAGGTCGGTGAGGGCGACATATGCAGCGCGGGCGCTGATTTCACCCGCGCGGACATTGCCGCGCAGAGCATGGCCGACCTCGGCGTCGATCACAAACGGCGCCCAGAGCCAGCCCGAGCTGGACTGAAGGTGGGCACGCGAAGCCTCCGCGTGCTCACCTTCCCCCAGGTACTCAACAAGGACCGAGGCATCGAGGACCTTCATCAGTCCCCCCGGCTTTCCCGCAGGATCCTGATGATCGACTCGCGTTTGATCTTGGACGGTCCGCGGGCGCGGACCCTCGCGTCGAGTTCCTCGAAACTCAGCTGCGAGGTGGCCCCGCCGAGTTCACGCTTGATGTAGTCGGATAGAGACATACCTTCCGCCGCGGCACTGGCCTTCAGCGACCGGTGCATCTCATCGGGCACATTCCTAATCTGAATCATCTTCGACATGTGCAGAACATTAACTGAGGTCCCGGACACGTCCAACAACTGGGCTCCGTTCATGCAACGGATCGTGCCGAGCCAGATGTGCCGCGTGGCGCGCGCAAAGTGCCAGTTCGCGCACCGAATCCGCGACTGAGACAGAATCTTGCTTTCGGCCCCGATAGCTCAGCTGGATAGAGCGATCCCCTCCTAAGGGATAGGCCGCTGGTTCGAATCCAGCTCGGGGCACTCGCAAAACGGCTCACAGAGCCAAAAATCTCTACAAGTCCAGAGTCTCCGCTGGGTCAATTTTGGACCCACCCCGCCGCATTTGATCGACCGGCCAGGTTCTTTTTGGACCTGCCTTCGCACCGGGAGGACCCCATTTGGCGCCCTGATGCGAAAAACGGACGCTGAAGGGGTGATCCCTTGGACGGGGATAGGCCTACCACTCCGTAGACGGCGTGAGCGAGCTCGGCCGTCTGGATTGGCGTGAAAGGGAACGACGCTCCGGCCCGGAGGGAGGCCAGAATGAACGGCAGGGGCGTCTCGACCTGTTCCGGCTGCGAGACCAGCCTTAAGGCTGGTCCGACTCCGGCATCTCGATCTCCTCGACGTCGTCAAAGTCCCGTGGGCGCCAGCCGCCCAAATATTTGTCAATCAGCCCGTCGAGTTCAGACGGGATTTCGACCTCCGACTCCTTCAGCTCCCCAATCCGCTCCAGCAGTAGTTCCTCGCTGCCGTAAAGATCGACGAGCGCCGACCATGCAAATACCGGGGTGCGCCGCACGGCATAGCTGCCGAGGGTGTGGGATTGCTGCTCGCGGACGGGTGCTGGCCAACATGGTTAGCGTCACATCGGGGTCGGCGGGAATCTCGATCGGCGGCGCCCCAGAATCGGCGTAGAGACGCGCTCGGTAGATGACGCGCGCGAGCTCAGGCTCACCCACAAGATCGGCAGGCGCGGCGGCGGCTACGTCTTCGCTGAAGCGTTCGCCAAGCGCCGCCTTGGCTTCCTCGCTCACCAGGTCGCGCTCGGACTCTTCGGCGACCCCGGCGATGCGCAGGAGCTCGTATTTCGCCGTCAGCATTCGCAGTCCGTCGAAGATCCGGTGAACGGCTACGTCCGTCTCAGGCTTGCCTTCAAGTGCTCGCAGGAGCCTCACCACCACCCGCCCAACGACGAGGCTTGCGTCAAGTCCGAGGAACTCGCGAGCGCGGTCGGGGAGGTCGACGCCAACATTCAATAGCGCCGTTGAGGCGGGTACCACCATCTCGGGGGTGTACTCCTCTTCATAGGCCTCAAGCGCTCGAATGGCGTCCTCGCGACGCTCGCCTGGAATCGAGCGCAGGTAACTCTCGAGTTCCCGCTCGTCCGCGAACCGTGCCCATGCCCCCTCGGCCGCCGCATTGCCGACGAGGTCTGCCCCCGCTACACGCTCGAAGTAGAGCGAGAGCACCGACCCGTGGGCAAGGCGGCGCTCACGCAAGAAAGTCCGTTCCCAGTCGGGGCCGTAATGATTGTTTTCAATGTGGCGGCGCCCGAACGGGAAGAGAAGGCGGATCATCGCCTTCACCACCGTTTCGCGCTCCGGCCCGGCCGCCTTGATCAGCTTCTCGATTTGCGCTTTATGCGAGTCGCGCTCCTCGCGAGCGGATCCCCTTTCATTCGGGGTGCAGAGCGCCTCGATGACGTTCGGGAGTTCTGCATAGAGGTCGGGCATGAAGGTTCGCACCGCCTCAATCGCCAAGAGGTCGGCAAGCGCAATCTCCTCACCAAGACTGTCAACCGCAAGAAAGACCGAGGTCGCATAACGGCGAACATCGCGCATGTTGGCGAGGAGAGACGCTATCACCTCGATCATCAGATTGGTCCATACCTCCTGTTCGAGGTCACGGACCCTGCTGCCCACGATCGCTTCTTCCACAGCCTTGCTCGCCTGAGAGATCAGCGTGCCCGCTGGCACAACCGGCAGATCGACAGCGACTTGGAGGATCTTCTCTAGGTAGTCACGTCCCTTGACGCCGTCCTCGCCGAGGGCCTCCTCGACCCGGTGCCGATCGAAGGCGACGACGTAGAGGACATTGGGGAAACTGGCGGTGAGCCGGATCAGCTTGAAGATCTCGCGAATCTCCTGGGTCGAGAGGCGGTCGATGTCGTCCAGGACGACGACTATCGGCGCGTCGAGCTGGGCAAGCTCGGCTTCGAGCGTTTGACGTCTCGTGGCACTGCCCTCGCGGCGGCGGGAGAGGTACTTGCCGAGTAGCTTCGCCGCCCCGCGCCCGCGCTCGATCCAGGGGCCCACCATCGGCAGCCAGCCAAGGCCAGAGAAGGACTCGCCGTAGTCGGCAAGCGCGTCGCCGATCTTGCCCAAGCGATTACCTTTGCCGCGAAGCTCCGAGGATAGCTCTACGAAAAAGGACTCCACGAGCACCTCGTGGCCGCTGAACATCCAAGGGTTGAAGTCGAGGAGCGCAGTGGCACCCTCGCGAAGCTCGGGCCGGGCGTAGTTGACGAACGTCGTCTTCCCCGACCCCCAGGGGCCCAGCACGCCAACGACGAGGCCCTCCGAGCAGTCGAGCTGCATTACGCGCCGCCCGAAAGCCGCCGCCAGCGGGGCACGGGCGAGCATGTCCTTCGAAATTTCCTGCTCACTTCGCGGGTTGTCGACTAACGGGCTCACCGTCCGACTGCGCCTGCCTCGGGATCGAGGATAGGAAGGCCCAGAGTCAATGCAGCGCCCGGGCCGAAGCGCTGGGCATCCGCTAGCAGCACGGCGGCGGCGACCCGCTCGCGCGAGGCGCGGAGCCAGCGAAAGTCGCCACCTTCGGCGATGAGGCGATCGTAGCCCGCAATTGCCTCTCGGCCGCCGATCCGCGCGATCGCCTCCTGTAGCGGGCTGAAGAGGTCGTGCAGGCCGTAGCCGCTTCGCACCCTGGCAACAGGGCGATCGTCGAGCTTCCAGTTCTCATCGAGAATCGCGAAGAGCTCTGCCAGAAGTTGCTCAGAGACGACCCCGCCAAGCCAGCGCAGCTCGTCCTCTCTCGGCCTGCCTCCATCGCGAAGGCGCTCCTTCAGTTTTTCCACCAGCTTCTGTTGGGTCGGGATGTCCCCGTCACCAGCGAGTAACGGCTCCAACAACGCCGCGAATCCCTCCGAGCGCCGGGCTATTTGCTCGGCGAGGTCCCGGCGGCCGTTCTCGAGCATCCGGCTCGCCAGCAGTCGCAGGTTGTAGTGCTGATTGCCATCCTCGGGCAGCTCAGCGTCGAGCTGATCGGCGCAGGCCAGCAGGATCGGGTTCGGTACAGGGTCCTGGCAGCAGGAAAGGAACTGCTGCCAGCGATCGGGCTCTCCGACGCCCTCGAGGCTCGCCTGGCCGGCATAGGCACCGGCGACGCTGTATGCGGAGCGCAGCCACTGCGTTTGCGTATCCCACAGTACCCCGCATGCGGCCAGTTCCCCCCACCGCTTTGCACCGAGCGACGGCCTCGCTTTCGGCGCGTAACGAATCCAGGCTGCGGAGGGCCACTGCTGTGACCATTCGTGCTCGCTCTTCCTCGTGATCGTCTCGATGAACGGAACCCCCGGCCACCAGGTCTCCATCCGCGCCAAGAGCTCGACCAGGTCGGAGTTGTCCAGCTCCTCGACTTCGGCAGAGAGCTCTTCGCTGCGGTGCTGCAACTCGGCGTCGCTGTCCTCTTGCGAGAGCAACTCCGCGAGCCCCGGGGGCACGCGGTCGCGGCTCGGGGTGCGGTCGAGGAGGTCGACGGGCGCCGGCTCACCCTGCTCCTCGATCACCTCCTCCTGTTCGGCCCACGCGGCCCGACGCTGTTCGGCTCGTGCGGCGATTTCCTCTGGCGCCCCCGCCTCCCGAAGCTGATCGGGAGTGAAGTGTTCGGCGAGGTCGATTACTTCCCACCATCCGAAGTCGAACTCGGTGGCCAATTCGACCAGACGCTGGAGCGCAAGCTGGGGCTCACGCTCAGCGATCTCCTCAAGCCGATCGGAGTGCAGGCGGAGCCTCAGGAAGACATCAATCGCCGCCACCAGCTCGGAGCGGTCGAGCTCTGTGAGATCGAGTCGCTCGAAGACGCGCTCGACGGACCTGCGGCCAGTTAAGTCACGTCCGTCTTCATCACCCTCCTCACCAGCCAAGAACGCAGCGAGAAGCAGTAGGGACTCGCCCGGGGCGAGCTGGGAGAGCGCAACCGCAACTGCATAGGAAGCTTCAGAACTGCCTAGAAGCTCCATGAAGACCTTGAGCAGCTGCTCGCGCGGGACTAGACGGCTGAGGATGTGGATGCCGACCTGATGAACGAGGTGATCAGGCTCCCGCTTCAGCATCGTGACGATCGGGTCGACCAAGTCGAGGTAACGGCGCCGTTCGGCGGCGATCACCGTTTGGCGCAGGACCACCCCGTTCTGGTCCGGCGCCTCAAGCACTTCGAGCAGAATCGCCTCGAGCTCGGGATGCTCAGCGCGGCTGAGGACCGTGATCGCATTACCACGATCCTGATCAGTACCTCTCCCCCGTGCCGCATCGAGAACTGCCTTCTCCAGCGGACAGCCGCGCACCGCCTTCAACAACCGCCCCGCCGAGTCGGCGTCGTCGGCGATCTGCATACCCCGCTCCCACATCCAGACCTGGGTCTTGACCGCGTTCTCCCAGAGCGTTCTGGCGGCGTCTTCGACCTCGTCTGCCGCCGCCCCCTCGGGCGTGGCCCTCGCCGCGGCCAGCGGATCGCGCTCGCCGAGCGCCAAACGCCAATCCGGGTTCTGCAGGGCGGCGAGGGCGCCTGGGACAGAGGCATCGGGCCGCACGCCAGAAAGCTCGCGGTCGATTAGCGGCACTAGCGCGTCGAGCAGCCCAGTCAGCGGCCCGTGCTCGACCAAGGCCTCTGCTGCGAGCTGCTCGCCTAGCAGGCGATGATGAAAGCGGAAGCTACCGCCGTCCTCCGCCAAGAGCAGACGTTGCTCAAGACCGCGGGCGAGCCGGCCTGCCTGAACGCCTGCGGGAAGAGCGAAGCGCTCCAACTCTTCGACTGAAAAGGTGCGCCGCCCGGCAAGGGTTCCCGCAAGAGCGACATCACGAAGCCATGACCGCGCTTCCCCATCGTCGATTCCAAGCGCCTCTCCCTCGTGAGCGATCGCGGCGTCGAGCAGGGCCCGCAAGAGAGCGCTGAAGTCGGGTAGCCCATCAAGCCGGCCTTCGGAGGACAGCTTGACGATCCGAGCAAGATAGAAGGGGGTGGTGGTCACCTCGGAGAGGTCTTCGAGGGCGGGCATCTGCTCATATAGCTCCTCGAGGGTCACCTGGGCGACCGCGAGAAAGCTCTCGCGCCACTGCTCATCAGGTTGGAGCTTGAGTTGCTCCCAGTCGCTTGCGACCGAGCCCTCAACGCGCAACAGGTCGAGCGAGGGGAGCGGCCTGCTCGCAAGGGTGAACGAATGCTGGGGCAGTGCGGCCGCGCACTTGCTGATTCGAGCAGCGAATTCCTGCTGGAGGTCGGAAGGAACCTCGTCGAGCCCGTCAAGGAAGAAGTGAAAGGGGACCTGGTCGAGAGCCGCCACCTCAAAGTCGGCGACGTCCTGAAAGGCGCACCCTTCACGTGCCCAGGCGCGAACCGTCTCCTTCGGTCCGAACCGACGATTCAGCGAGACGTCGGCGAGTCGGATCAGAACTGCCTTTCGCGGTTCCCGCACGCTGCTTGCCAGCCGTCGCAGCATCTCGGTCTTGCCGGTTCCGGGTTCGCCGAGGACGATGGTGCGGGGAGAGGCGAGCAGCTCCTCCTCGGGTAGCGCGTCAACGATCTCCTCCCTGCCATCGCGGATTGCTGCGGCGATCGTCGCTGGGTCGTCGGGATCGGGTCCACGCCGGTCGTGCAAGCGGTTGGGCACGTAGCGTTCGGAGTCGAAGGCGACGGTAGAAATCTCGACCTTCGCCGTCCCCGGGTCAGCATCGACTAGTCGGCCCGCGCAGTGGGCCAGCTCGTCGAAAGTCTCGACCGGGTTGATGTAGATGTTGCTTCCCGCCGGGTGAAGCGCGGCGCGTCCCTCGGTCAGATCGGCAACCTCATCGTTGAGACAGAAGAAGAGATGCGGGCCACGTCGCTTGGGGTCGCTGACCCTCTCGATCAAAGCCTGAAGCTGCACCTCGTCGAGGCGGGTGCCGAAGAAAAAGAGTCGGTTTTCGAGAAGCAGCTCACGCACTAGGTTCTCTTTGACGGTGTTCTCGGCGCGGCGGTAGGAGCCCTTATTGAGGACTAGCTCTTCATCCCCGGCGGCGCGGCCGTGTAGGTGGACCACAGTCAGCTTGTCTGGTGGCCTCTTCCCGCCGAGAATCGCTAGAGCCCGTTCAAGGTCGACTGCGGTATTGCCAAGCGAGTCGACCTCCTCCCCACGTTGTTCAGCGGTGTCCTCGACACTTGAGTCGTAGTTCAACGTGAGGATGAAACGGGACTGGACGCTGCTCAGATTGTCGAGTAACGGTGAGCTCCTCTTGGGCCAGGAGCGAACGTAGGCACGGACTGCGTCGGAAACCTCGAGATCGATGTCACGTCCATAGAGGGAGTCATCAACGACCTTCTGCAGCGGTGCAGGATCCACGGGATACTCGTCTCCCAAGTCAAATTGCTCAATCAGGTGGCGGGCAATCTCCGGACTACCCGGAAGCTCCGCGCTGATCGGAACGCCGGCACCGACCACGGGGATCGCGATCGTCGATGGGCGTAGCAACCTCTCGATCGTCTCCGGGTCGGCGCGCAGATCGCCAAACGGAGGAGCGCCGTCCGATGGCTTCGATGAGTCAGCCATTTCATCCCCCTCCGTCGAGATAGCAGCCGAAAACCGGGCGGCCTTGGACGATCTCCCCAACTTCGATCGCGGATCGCGCAACGATGACGGGTTGACATCGACGAAGCAGACATTCGGAGCGATGCCGCCCTGCCGGGCCTTCCGCCGCGTTGTGTCCGGCACTCCCCCGTAGCAGGCGTTCCTCTACCACGGCGCCGAACCGATTGACCGTCTAAAAAGTGACCAGGCTCTCAGCGAGCGAAATCGTGCTCCTGGGCACTCCAGCCGCCGTGCCCCAGCGAACCGCAAGGTGCGAGATGACGTAGAGCGCAAGCAGCGCGAGAAGAAATTTCTCGAAGTTCGTCATGGCGCTCGACGGTAGCAATTGAGAACGCAGCAGTCTAGTAACTGCTCGACACCCTGGTGCAAGCGAGGGAGACTCCAAAGGCCGGGGAGCAGCGCCGGCGAGGGCACGCGCCCAAGCCGCGACGCCGGATCGGCAGGCGATGCGCGGGGACGGCGATGACCCTAGCGTTGCAAGAAAGCAAGACTGACCACCACGGTCAGAACCTGCCCGCCGATATCCGCGCCCGCATCCGCAAGGACACCGGCGCCCTCGTCAGCTTCAGGGTTCGGTGGCGCCAAGTCGACGATCGCGGTCTCGACTACGGCCCAGCAGATCATTCTCGGTTCGCAAGCTCGGCTCTCCCGATCGCGCTCTGGAGGCGGCGACCTTCTTCTTGGCCGGAGCTGTCGAGGCCTCGCGTGTCTACCGAAGGCAAGGGAGACGACCCACAGCCCTGACCGCAAACGTCTTCGCCGAGTGGATGAAGCTCCACGCCGTCGAACTGAGCCTCGACTACGCCGAAGAGATGGCGCGACTCTGGAGGAGGGAGATCGAGCCGCGCCCGATCGGCGAACTGCGGCTCAAGGAGATCTCGGCCGACCCTTCCCTTCTCGTCGCCCACCAGGACGAGCTGGTCGCCGAGGGCATGGAACCAAATAGGCGACGCGAAATCTGGAAACTGATGCGAGCCGTCCTGCGTTGGGGACGGCGGCGGCACCCCAACGATCTGAGGATCGAGGTGGCGGGACTGATCGAGCTTCCGGGATACGGTCGCTCCCGGCTCGCCTACGCCGCCGATGCCTTAGGACTGGAGCGGATCATCGAGGCGGTCCTGAGCCGGCCGACTCACGATCCTCTGGTCGCGCTGCGCGACGCGGCGCTGGTCGCGGCGATGGGCTTCACGGTTGCCACCAGGCCGTCGGAATGGCGACTGGCGGCAACCTGGGGCGACCTTCGCGAGGACACCGTCGAGCTGCAGCGCCCCAGCGGCTCCCAGGCCCGGAGGCTCGCCGGTTTGAAGAGAGGGGCTCACGTGGCTCTGCTCCTCCCGAACGCGAGCGAGCGCCTATTGGCCTACCGACATGCGCTCGAGAGCGTCTACGGGCCCCAGCCCCCACACGCCCTGATCTTCCAGGTGCTCGACACCGACGGGCCAGTCTGGTCCAGGCCGAAAGGAGGCGGGAAACGGGTTCCGCTGGCGTGGAACACGAGCGCCTACAACAGCTGGGTGCACAGGATCTGGATACCCGCGCGAGCCGTCGCCTCCCAGGCGCCGGATGCCCCGCCGGGGATGGCGACGATGAAGTTCTACGACTGCCGCCACACGGCGATCTCGATGGCCCTGCACTCGACGCTGGTCATGGGGCCGCTCGGCATGAACCTGCATCCCTTGGCAGCGATGGCCGGGCACAGCATCCAGACCCTGGAGAGCTACTACTGGCACATCATCGTGCGCTACATCGGTAAACCACCGATCGACCTCAGGCAGGAGTGCGCGAAGGCGAAAGCGAGGGTCGAAGAAGCTCCATTTCAAGGAGCGCAATGGCGCTCAGCCCAGCGTTCTTCCCGACATCGCCAGCGCCAGAAGGCCCTCCCGGGGAGGGTCCAAAGGTGGGTCCAAATCCGAGCCCTAATGTCCCCTTCTGTCCTCTTGTGTCATCTGACGGAATCGCATTCCAGGGCGGTTTCCGCTCTACCAAGCCGAATCCGGGCTTGACAAAAAGGCTCTCCTAAAGGATAGGCCGCTGGTTCGAATCCAGCTCGGGGCACTGCTACTGGCCGAACGCTTCGATCTCCGCCAGCCCGATGTTCTTGGTGATCGAGCTGACCGCGGTCACGGTCATCACCAGGCTGGTGGTCGCGTGCGGGGGGAAGCTGACGGTGAGGCCGGTGGCGGCGGTGTTGGGCAGGGTGCCGAAG
>DATKIA010000071.1:0-29994 GCA_035509895.1 Solirubrobacterales bacterium | reverse complement strand
CATCGATAGGACGGCCTGCCTTCACCAGGAGCAAGGGCGCAATCGCAATCCTCATGCGGGATCGCGCCCTACATAACGGAGGGGGTGGGATTCGAACCCACGAGCGCCTTGCGACGCCAACAGTTTTCGAGACTGCCCCGTTCAACCGCTCCGGCACCCCTCCGGGGACTAACTCGGGGGCGATTTTAGGGATGCAGGTCTTGAAGGCGCCCGCCGCGCTGCCGATGGAGGTTTGGTGGCGGGTACCGACCAAACCCGAATCGGGCGTTTCTTCGATCGCCGAACCTGGCTGCTGCGCACGCTCGCGGTGGTGGCGCTGGTCTGGGGCCTCGGCTACCTGACCTGGCGGATCGGGTGGAGCGGCCAGGGCGCCGACCCGCTGGCCTTCGGGATGCTGCTGACGACCGAGATCTACGGCCTCTACGCGCTGGCGATGCTGACCTGGTTCTCGTGGTCGCGGCCGCCGGCCGAGCGACCGCCTGCGACGCCGGGCCGCAAGGTCGATGTCTACGTCTGTACCTACGACGAGCCGGCCGAGGTGATCATGGCAACGCTGGCTGGCTGCCGGTCCCTCACCTACCCGCACACGACCTACCTGCTCGACGACGGTCGCCGGCCGGAGATGGAGGAGATCGCGAAGCTGGCCGGCGCCCGCTACCTGACCCGGCCCGACAACTCGCACGCGAAGGCCGGCAACCTCAACGCGGCACTGCCGCGAACCGACGGCGACCTGGTCCTGGTTCTGGACGCCGACCACGTGCCGATGCCCGACGCCCTCGACGCGATCGTCGGCTACTTCGACGACCCGCGGATGGCGGTGGTCCAAACCCCGCACGACTTCTTCAACCACGACTCCGCCCAGCACTACGCGGTTGGCCGCCACGAGCAGTCGCTCTTCTACCGCGTCGTCTGCCCCGGCAAGGACCGCCACGGCGCTGCCTACTGGTGCGGCTCGGCGGCGCTGATCAACCGCCACGCGCTGCTCGAGATCGGCGGCGTCGCGACCGAGACGATCGCCGAGGACTTCCATACCACGATCCGCCTGCTCCGCTATGGCTGGCGCAGCCGCTACCACGACGAGGTCCTGGTCCAGGGCCTCGCCCCCCACGACCTCGACGGCTACCTGCTGCAGCGCGACCGCTGGGCGCGCGGCAACCTCGCCGTCTTCACGCTGCCGGAGTCGCCGCTGCGGGCGCGGACGCTGTCGCCGCTGCAGCGACTCTCCTACTTCGCCAGCCTGCTCGCCTACCTGGCGCCGCCGATGCGCTTCCTGCTGCTGCTGACGCTGGGGCTGGTGCTGTGGACGGGAGAGCTGCCGATGAAGATCAGCATCGCCGCCCTGGCGGCCCTCTGGCTGCCCTCGGTCCTGCTCAACCTCAGCGCCGGGATGGCGCTGGCGCGCGGCTACATGCGGATCCCGGAGACCGCCCACTACGAGCTGCTGACGATGGAGATCTACACCCGTGCGCTGCGCTGCATCGTCAAGCCCAGCAAGACCGCCTTCAAGGTGACGCCGAAGCAGGGCTCCGACCGCGGCGGCCTGGCGGCACTCGGCAAGCTCCACCTGGTCCTCTTCTGCACGGTCCTGATCGGGGCCGGCACGGTGATGCGCCTGCTCGACCTCGCCGGGGTCGGCCCGCTTCCCGACATGCCGGGAATCGCCGCGGTGATCGTCGCGGCCCTGGGCCTGATCGAGCTGCGTCGCCTGCTGAAAACCTCCTGGGCGGTCGGCCATCGCCGCCAGCGCCGGATCGTCTACCGCTTCGAGGGCGACGCCGAGGCCAACTGCTACCTCGACGGCACGCACACCCCCGCCCGGCTCGTCGACGCCAGCGCCGCCGGCGTCGGCCTCGTCGCCGTCGCCCCGATCGAGGTCGGCACCAGCCCGGCGGTGATGCTGCAGTTGGAGGACGCCGGCGGCGCCAAGCACGAGGTCGCGGCGCAGGTCAAGGTCCGCAGCTGCCGCGAGGTCGACGGCAGCTTCCTGGTCGGGGCGACGATCCTCGAGATCGACCCCGAGGCACGGCTGCGGCTGATGGAGTGGTGCTACGTCGTCTGCAGCCACGAGCGCCTGCGCGGCCACCGCCCGGCGGCGCCGCCGATCCCGGAGTCGGACGCGATCGTGTTCTCGCTCGACGACTACCGCGACGTGGCGGCGGAGCTGCAGCCGATCGCGCTCGGCTGAGCCTGATCTCCGGCGGCGCAGACGCCGAGCTAGGCTTCCCCCCAGCACCCCGGAGAGGTGTCCGAGTGGCTTAAGGAGCGCGACTGGAAATCGCGTGGGCGGGGTTAACCCGCCTCGTGGGTTCGAATCCCACCCTCTCCGTCTTTAGCTGACTACTCAGAACGTGATACACCTCGCCCGTGCTGGGAGGCGCAATCAACGTAGCTCCGGTGGTTGGGGCGATCTTGGGCCTGGTCGTCATCGGAATCACCCTGTTCATTGCGGGTGCAGCCATCCTGGCTGTGCTCTCGTTCATCGGGACCGTCCTTTTCGCTCCGATAGACGTGTTCTTGAGCATGCGCCGCGGCGAACCCGTCGATGAATTCTCCGAGATCGTGGTCTTCTGGGGAGGCATCGCACTGATCGTCGGCTTGATCTGGGCGGGCTTCCATTTCCACGTGCTGGAGTGGAAGTAGCCGACGTCAGGTGCGCCGCAAGGCGAAGAACTCGCGGAGGAGGGCCGCACACTCGTCTTCGCGGACGCCGCGGCGGACCTCGGGGCGGTGGTTGAGGGCTGGCTCGGCAAGGACGTCGAGGACGCTGCCGGCGGCGCCGGCCTTGGGGTCGGGGGCGCCGATGACGACGGTGGGGATGCGGGCGAGGACGATCGCGCCGGCGCACATCGCGCAGGGCTCGAGCGTGACGTAGAGGGTCGTGCCCGGCAGGCGCCAGCCGCCGAGCGCTTCGGCGGCGGCGCGGATCGCGAGGATCTCGGCGTGCGCGGTGGGGTCGCGGCGCAGCTCGCGCTCGTTGCCGGCCATGGCCAGCCGGGAGCCGTCGGCCGCGAGGATCGCGGCGCCGATCGGGACGTCGCCATGGCCATCCGCGAGGCGCGCCTGCTCGAGGGCGATGCCCATTGCTCGCCAATCAGCCGAATTTCGGGCGGGGGAGTCCATCAATCGGGGAGTATGTCTCCCTACAACTTCGCCGGTAATGCGGTGTTTAGCCACTTAGAGCTCGCCAGCAGCGCCCTAGTGGTCCGGCGAGCCCACGATTGAGATGAGAAGACTGCTTCCGATAGCCGCTGCCGCGGCGATGCTCGCGGCGTTGACCGCCCTCGCCGCGCCGGCGGCGGCGCGGACCGGACTGTCCCCGGCGCGCGAATTCGCCCCCCGCCAGCTCGTCGTCAAGCTCAAGGGCGAGGCGATCGGTCAGCGGCTGGCGCTGCCGGCGGGCATCAACGCACGCGAAAGCGCCGCCGCCCTGCGCCACAACCCGCGGGTCGAGTACGCGCTGCCGAACTACATCGCCACTGCCTCGGCCTTCGAAGTCCCCGACGACCCCGGCACCCTCGGCGACGCGGCGGAAGCGGCACTGACCGTCGGCGACTGGCCGTTCAAGCAGTGGAACTTCCTCAACTGGGAGGGAACGGCGACGGCGAGGCTGCCGATCTCGCCCGGGGGGATCGACGCCATTGACGCCTGGCGGCACCTCGAAGAAGTCGGGCGGACCGGCGCTGAAGGGGTGACGATCGCGATCCTCGACACCGGCGTCGCCTATCGCTCCGACGGCACCAGGTTCCTGCGCAGCCCGGACTTCGGCTCCGGCCAGTTCAGCAGGGGCTACGACTTCGTCGACCGCGACCCCGTGCCACTCGACGAAAACGGCCACGGCACGCACGTGGCGGGCACGATCGGCGAGAAGACCAACAACGGAATCGCGCTCACCGGGCTCGCCTACCGGGCGAAGCTGATGCCGGTCCGGGTGCTCGACGCCCACGGCCGTGGCGATGCGACGACGATCGCAAAAGGGATCCGCTTCGCCGTCGCTCACGGCGCCCAGGTGATCAACATGAGCTTCAACTTCGGCTGCCACAAGAAGGTACCGGTGGTCGACGAAGCCCTGCGCGAAGCGTATGACCACGGCGTCGTCACCGTCGCCTCCGGCGGCAACATCGGCTCCGAGGCCTGCGTCTCCGAGCCGGCGACGGGCCCGCGGGTGATCGGCGTCGGCGGCACCACCGAGGGCGGCTGCCTCGGCGACTACTCGCTGGCCGGGTCGGCGATCGACGTCGTCGCCCCGGGCGGCGGCATGCCGGTCAGCGGCTGCCCCTCGATCTCGGCGCGACCGATCTACCAGGTGACGCTGAAACCGGGTTCGACCTCGATCTTCGGGATTCCCTCCAACTACGTCGGCACCTCGATGGCCGCCGCCCACGTCTCCGGCGTCGCCGCGATGGTCCTCGCCAGCGGCGTGCTCGGCAAGCAGAAGAGCCCGAAAGCGCGGGTCCAGGCGGTGACGCGGCGGCTGCGGACGACCGCCCGCAGCCTCGGCCTGGCGACGACTCAGCAGGGCGCTGGCTTGATCGATGCCGGCAGCGCCACCGAATTCATCCCGGATTCCGCCCGGCAGACTTCGAAGTAGCGCCCGCTAGGTGGGATTGGCGAAACCCGCGTCTGCGATCCGGCGAGCGCCGGACCAAGCGGGGCAAGGACGCAGGGAGGCCGAATAGCAGCGCTATTTGGCCGACTGAGGACGCCGCACCGCGCCGTGTCCGCCGCCGCCGGGCGCGGGCGGGGTTTCGCCAATCCCACCTAGGTGGTGCGCACGATTATCACCGAGCACGGTGCGTGATGCGAGACGTTGTTGGGGACGCTGCCGAGCAGGTAGCGGCGAGCGCCGGTCATCCCTTTGTTGCCGACCACGATCAGGTCGGCGTTGACCTGTTCGGCGACGTTGAGGATCGCGTCGGCGGGGTCGGCCTCGACCGGGTGGATCTGCACCTCGACCCCCGCTTTGCGGGCGTCGGCGGCCGCCGCTTCGAGCACGAGGTTGACGTCCTCACGGGGGCCGATCTCGTGCTGGACGTCGGCCGGGGCATCGGCTGCCTCGCCCTGCACACGGCGCCCGGACACCGGCTGGTAGGCGCTGACGATGCTGAGCGAGGCCCCGAAGACTTTGGCCAGTTCGATCGCCTGATCGACCGCGCCCTTGGCGGTCTCCGAACCGTCGGTTCCAACCACGATACGAGTGAACACGCCCGCCTCCCTTGGATCGGTCGCTTGAACGGGATTGATACTAGTCGCGGAATCGGCAGCCGTTGCCTGCATCGGGCGACTATCGGCTCTTCTGAGCCGGCAATCCGTGAAATCCGTCACCGAGGATTTCGGTGGGGGTCGTGGAGAGGCGCCAGATCGCGATCCCGATCGAGGCGATCAGGCAGACGATCAGGATCACCATTCCGGCCTTCCAGATCCAGGGCACGGCGCTTAGGGTATGGATCATGGGACTGGAGCGGGTGGCCGACGGTGTCTGGCTTTTGCGGGGGGACTTCCGCGGGGCGATGAACATCTACTTCCTCGAGGAGGGCGACAGCGTCGTCCAGTTCGACGCCGGCACCAAGTCGATGCGCAAGGCGGCCGCGGCCGAGGCGAAGCAGCTCGGCGGCCTGAAGCGGGTCGTGCTCGGCCACGCCCACGCCGACCACCGCGGCAGCGCCCCCTACATGGGCGTGCCGGTGTTCTGCCACCCCGACGAAGTCGCCGACGCCGAAGGCGACGCCGCGATCGCCCCCTACATGAACCTCTCGGAGCTGCCGGTGGCGCCGGTGCGCTGGATCTACCCGCCGCTGCTGCGGCGCTGGGACGGCGGCGCCGTGAAGATCGAGGGCACCGTCTCCGAGGGCGATGAGGTGGCCGGCTTCGAGGTCCTCCACTTCCCCGGCCACGCGCCGGGCCTGATCGGCCTCTGGCGCGAGAGCGACCGCCTCGCCCTCGTCTCCGACACCGTTTACCTGGTCGATTCGGCACGGCTGAAAACGCTGCCCCACGGCGAGGCGAGCGTTCCCCACCCCGCCTGGGCCTGGGACCACGAGCAGGCGAAGGAGTCGGTCCGCAAGCTGGCGGCGCTGGAGCCGAAGGTGGTCGGCGCCGGGCATGAGCGGCCGCTCCGCGGCGAGAACCTGCGCGACACGTTGATGCGTGCCGCCGACAAGCTCTGAGCAACTGACGTAAGTTGCGCCCCTGATGATCGGGACCTACGCCTCGGCGGCGCTGATCTGCGCCGCCTCGCTGTTGGTGGGCCGTGCCCTGCTCTCGTTGGCGGGGCGGCGGCGCTGGTCGTGGCTGGAGCCGGCGGTCGGCTTCGCCGCGATCCTGACCGTGACCGGGGCGCTGGCGCGGGCACCCGGGCACGGGACCAGCGCCACGGTCGGCGTCGTCCTCCTGCTGGCGGTCGCCGTGGTGCTGGTCTGGCGCGGTGAGCACGATCTCGCCGGAACGCTGCGGACGGGGCTGCCGGTGGCGCTCCTGATCGCCGTCGTGCTGGCGATTCCGTTCGCGATCAGCGGCCGCTGGGGGCTGCTCGGGGTCGGCTTCAACAACGATCTCGGCCTCCACCTCGCCTGGGCCGAGTGGCTGCGCAGCGGCTTCGGGCCCTCGCCCGACGCCGGCTACCCGCTGGGGCCGCACGGCCTCGCGGTGGCGACGGCGGCGGTGCCGGGGATCAGCCTCGGCCAGGCCTTCATCGGCGAGATCGTCGCGATCGGCGTCCTCACCGGCCTCACCGCGCTCGGGGCACTGGCCGAGATGCGGCCGGGACGGCGGCTGCTGGCGGCGGTGCTGGTCGCCCTCCCCTACCTGGCGGCCTCCTACTACGCCCAGGCGGCGTTCAAGGAGACCGCCGAGGCGCTCTTCGTCCTCGCCTTCGCCGTCTTCCTCCTGGCTCCTGGAGCGCCCGACGGCGGCCGCTGGGCGCGGCTGCGCTTCGTCCTGCCGCTGCTGGCCCTGTTCGGCGGCATCTTCTTCTCCTACAGCTTCGCCGGCGTCGCCTGGCCGGTCGCGATCCTCGCCTTCTGGAGCCTGACCCAGCCCGCGGTGCGGCGGGCGCTGCGGCCGCGGGCGCTGATCCGCTTCCTGCTGCGGCCGACGACGCTGCTCGCGCTCGTCGTCCTCGCCGGCCTCGCGGCGCTGGCGCTGGTCGGCCCCTTCGGCTTCGCCAGCAGCTTCAACAAAGTCGCCGGCAGCAACACCTACGGGCCGGTCAACCCGGTCGAGGCGCTCGGGATCTGGCCCGCCTCCAACTACCGCCTCGACGCCGCCGGCGGTGCCGACCTGCCGGGGCTGGCGGGGGCGATCGCGATCCTGGCGCTGCTGGTCGGCGTCGCCTGGTGGGTGGCACGGCGGGAAGCGACGATCCCGATCGCGCTCGGCGCCTGCGCCGCGCTCTACCTCGCCTCGCTCCCGTCCAGCGGGGACTACTCCCAGGCCAAGGCGCTGATGATCGCCGCCCCCCTGGCGATGCTCGTGGCGGTCAAACCGCTGCTCTGGGAGTTCCCCTCGCTGCGCCGCGAGCGTGGTCGAGGTTCGGTGCCGATAGAGCACCAAACCTCAACCACGGGCGGGGAGCGGCGCTCGCCGGCACTGGGGTTGGCCTGGGCGGCGCTCGCGGTGGTGTTCGTCGCCGGTGCCGTCTACTCGAGCTTCTTGGTGTTGCGGGACGCGCCGGTGGGGCCCTCGGGGCACGGCGGCGAGCTCGAGGCGTTCCTGCCGATCGTCCACGGCCAGCCGGTCCTTTACGCCGGTCAGGACCGCTACGCCGCCTACGACCTGCTCGGGGCCGACACCCATGTGCCGCTGGTCGAGTTCCCCGACCCCGACGTCTCCCCCAGCCCGGAAAAGCCGTTCGACACCGGCGACGCCTACAGCCCGATCGACTTCGACTCCTTCAACCGCTCGACCCTCGACCGCTTCCCCTACGTCGTCACCAGCCGCGCCGCCTGGAACAGCCAGGCGCCGCCGAACTTCAAGCGAATCGCCGCCACCCCCTCCTTCGTGCTCTGGGAACGGACCGGGTCGGCGCCGGAGAACCGCCACGTCCTGCTCGAGGGGACCGAGGCCGGCGCCCTCGCCGACTGCGCCGCGCCGGAGATCCGGATCCTGCTCGGCAACTCCGGCCGCGCCTCGCTGTTCCCGCGCGCCGTGATCGGTTCGAAAGCGGCCTGGAAC
This sequence comes from Solirubrobacterales bacterium, assembly GCA_035509895.1. Taxonomy (GTDB): domain Bacteria; phylum Actinomycetota; class Thermoleophilia; order Solirubrobacterales; family 70-9; genus VAYN01. Next base: position 21,825 of record DATKIA010000071.1, on the reverse strand, counting down.
GAAGGCAGCGTGCTCGGCACCGGCGCCGAAACCTCGCAGGAGCTGAACCTGCCGGCGGGCAGCTGGAACCTCTCGATCCAGTACTTCGCCCCGTTCGACCTCACCCTCAGCGCCCCCGGCTTCGAAGAAGAGCTGGCGGCGGCGCTCGACGGCCAACGGCCGAACACGATCAGCCTCGGCAATAACGGCCAGTACTGGCCTGCCGGCCGGTTCGAGAGCGAGGGCGGCGAGACCCGCTTCACGCTGCGCAGCGCCGACGCCAGCGGCCTGCAGAGCCTGACCGGCTACGACGGCAAGGCCTACGTCGGCGAGCTGGTCGCGGTCCCGGCCAAGCCCCACCACGAAGTGGCGCTGTCGGAGGCCTGCGGAGGCTGGATCGACTGGTATTCGTCGAAGGCCGCTCCCTAAAACCGAATAACGTCAAAAGGTCGTCTGACCAAGCAGTAAAAGGACGCAGGGAGCGCCGTGTGCTCTGCACACAAGCGACCGAGGACGCCGTAATGCGCCGGTCAGGCGGCCTTCGCCGCGAGCCGCTCAGGGCTCACCCGGACGACGTCCCAGACCAGATTGACCTTCTCGAGCCCGTCGATGATCAGGGCCGAGATGTCGACCTGCCACCAGCGCAGGCCGTGGGTGGCCGAGGTCGGGAAGGCGTGGTGGCTGTTGTGGAAGGCCTCGCCGAGGGTCGGGATCGCGATCAGGGCGAGGTTGCGCGAGTGGTCGGTGGTCTCGAATTCGCGGTTGCCGAAGACGTGGCAGAGCGAGTTGATGCTGTAGGTGAAGTGATGGAGGACGAAGACGCGGACGAGACCACCCCAGAGCAGGCCGGTGAGGCCGGCGAAGATCGTGCCGCCGATCGCCCAGCCGGCGAAGAACGGCAGCAACAGCCCGGCGATCGCCCAGTAGATGAAGGTGCGGTCGATCCAGCTGATCGTCGGGTCCTGCAACAGGTCAGGCGCGAAGCGCTCCTTGTTGCCGCGCTGGGTGTGGATGAAGAGCCAGCCCATGTGCGCGTGGAAGAGGCCCTGCATGGCGCCCGACCAGCCGTGGCCATGATCGACGTGAGGACTGTGCGGGTCGCCCTCCTGGTCGGAGAAGGCGTGGTGCTTGCGGTGGTCGGCGACCCAGGAGATCACCGGCCCCTCGATCGCCGCCGAGCCGAGGATCGCGAGCAGCCCGTGCAGCCAGTTGTAGGTCTTGAAGCTGCGATGGGTGAGATGGCGGTGGAAGCCGACCGTGATCCCGAGCCCGGTGAAGAAGTACATGCCGAGGAAGAGGAAGACGTCTGACCAGTGCAGGGCGCTGCCCCAAACCTGCCAGCCAGCCAGGGCGAGGGCGACGAACGGGATCAAGGTCACCAGGCCGGTGATGATCCGGTCCCGAGTCTCGTTCTCGACAGGCTGGATGTCGGACGGCAGCGGTCCGGCGGAGCTAGACATGGGCGGCGATCATACGGGTCGAACCTGAAGGTATGCGGGACAGCAGGTCGCGGCGCGACTGTGGGTCCTCAGTTGTAGGGTGCCCCTTCGATGCCGTTCGCAAACCCCGCTCCGCTGCGGCGCGAGATCGAAGCACGTCTGCCGGACCGCCCCTTCACGGTCGAGTTCTGGGACGGAACCAGGGCTCCCTCGACCACCGGCGGCGGCCCCACCTTCAGCGTCCGCTCGCCCCGCGCCGCCGCCCACGCGCTGCTGGCGCCGGGCCAGCTCGGGCTCGGCCGCGCCTACGTCAGCGGTGAGCTCGAGGTCGACGACATCGACGCCGTGATCGCCCTGCTCGACTCCTGGCAGCCGCCGGCGCTCGACGGCGCCGGCAAGCGCGCCCTGCTGCTGGCCGCGGTCCGCGCCGCCGGCATCACCAAGCCGCCGCCGCGACCGGCGGCCGAGCTGCGGCCAAGCGGCCGCCGCCACAGCAAAGAGCGCGACGCCCGCGCCGTCCGCCACCACTACGACGTCTCCAACGAGTTCTTCGAGCTCTTCCTCGGGCCGACGATGGTCTACAGCTGCGCGATCTGGAACGAGGGCGCGAAGACGCTGGAGGAGGCGCAGGAGGAGAAGCTGGAGACGGTCGCCCGCAAGCTCGAGCTGAAGCCCGGCGACCGCGTCCTCGACGTCGGCTGCGGCTGGGGCGGATTCCCGCTCTGGGCGGCAACCAAGCATGGCTGCAGCGTGGTCGGGATCACCCTCTCGCCGCCGCAGGCCGAAAAGGCGCGCGAACGGGCCGAGGCGGCCGGCGTCGCCGACAAGGTCGAGATCCGGGTGATGGACTACCGCGACATCGCCACCACCGGCGAGAAGTTCGACGCGATCGCCAGCATCGGCATGGTCGAGCACGTCGGCTCGGCCAACATCGAGGTCTACGCGCAGACCCTGGCCGCGGTGCTGGAGCCGGGCGGGCGGCTGCTCAACCACGGCATCACCCGCCTGCGCCACACCGACGCCGAGGCGGGGGCCTTCTCCGAGCGCTACGTCTTCCCGGATGCGGCGCCGCTGCACCTCTCGCGCAACCTGCTGGCGCTGGAACGGGCCGGCTTCGTCGTCCACCACGTCGAGGACTACGCCCCCGACTACGCCGAGACGCTGCGCCACTGGTACACCAACCTCGACACCAACATCGAGGAGGCGACCCGGCTCGCCGGCCCGGAACGGATCCGCGTCTGGCGGCTCTACCTGCGCGCCGCCCGCAACGGCTTCTTGAGCGGGTTCACGTCGATTTATCAGGCGCGCTGCGAGAAGGCCTAGCGCCGCTTTCGACTTTGTGGCCCCTATAGGGGACCGAAAGTCGAAAGCGCTACACAGGGAACCCGTCAGTCACGTCGGGGATCGCCCAGTCGGCGCCCGCCGCTTGCTGTTCCTCGACGCTGTAGGCGCCGGTGGCGACGCCGACGACCTTGATGCCGGCGCCGTGGCCGGCGCTGACGTCGCGCGGGGTGTCGCCGACGGCGATCGTCTGCTCGAGGTCGAGCGGGCTGCCGACCACCTCTCCCCCGCGCTCGATCGCTTTCCTGGTCAGCTCGGCGCGATCGCGGGAGTCCGAGCCGTAGCCGCCGAAGGCGAAGAAGCGGTTGAGGTCGCCACGGGCGAGCTTGATCTGGGCGGCGGCCTCGATGTTGCCGGTGACGATCCCGAGCAGGACGCCCTCCTCGGCCAGCCGCGGCAGCGTCTCCTCGATCCCCGGCATCACCCGGTAGCCGTCGGACTCGGCGACGGCGTCGGCCAGGTGGCTGAGGTAGCCGGCGACCGCCGCCGCCCGCTCCTCCTCGCTGCCGTCGCGGCCAATCACCTCGCGGAAGATGATCTCGACGATTTCCGGGTCGGTCATCCCGGCCCGGGTGTGTTCCTCGATGTTGGCTTCGACGCCGTGCAGCTCCTGAAAGGCCCGCTGCCAGGCAACCGCCCCGGCGCCGCCGGTGACGAGCAGGGTGCCGTCGATGTCGAAGAGAACCGCCTTGATCACGCGCGCGAGCCTAGACGATTGGTTCCACGACGAGGTGCGATCGGGGGCGGGCCCGGCCAAGCGGATCAAGGACGCAGGGCGCAGCCTTTGCCGGTTGGCAAAGGCAAGCCCGAGGACGCAGAGACGCGAAGTGTGCCGGGCACGTCATCCGGAGTGCCTCATCGTGGAACCAATCGTCTAGCGACGCGCGTGGCCGGCCCGCTGGGAAGCCGCGCCCGCGGGCGCGGCAATCGTCGCGTTGCGGCCGAAGCGCCGGTGCTTGGCTCGCTTTGACTGCTTGGCCGCGGGGACGGGAGCGGCGCTTGGACCAGGTCCAGGCTGACCTACCGGGCCCGTCCCCAGGCCGGCGGTCAGCGGTTCCGTGCCGGTGCCCGAGAGCGCCGCGACCACGACGGGGGCGCTGCCATAGACCTTCAGCACCGCCTGCTTGACACCGACGGAATCCGGATTGAAGCGAACGCGGACCTGGCATTCGCCACCCGGTGCCAGCGTTTCGCCGCTGCATTCGTCGCCGGAGACGACGAACTGGTCGAGGTCGGTGCCGCCGATCGAGACGTGGTCGAAGTCGAGTGGGGTGCTGCCGGCGTTGCTGATCGCAAAGGCGTGGGAGAAGCTGCGCGTGCGCACCGCCTGCGGGCCGAAGTCGAAGCTGCCGGGGGCGACCCCGGCCGCGCCACCGACGCCTTCACCTTCGAGCTGGATCAGGACGCCGCCTTCGCCGTCGCCGAAGAAGGCGAGGTGGGCGGAGAAGCTGCCGGGGGCGGCCGGGTGGAAGCGGACCTGGGCGGTGCAGCTCTGACCGGGCTGAAGTTCGTGCATCGTGCAGTGCTCGCCGATCAGTTCAAAACTGCCGGAATCGCCGCCCGCGATCACGCCGATGAAGAAGCCTTCGGACATGTTGCCCGTGTTTTCCAGGGTGATGGTGCGCACCGTGCCGGTGGAGCCGGCGCCGGCGACACCGAAGTCGACCGGGTTTTCGGTCGCCGCGACGGTGGCGCCGCCGCCTTCGCCGCTGACCGTCGCAGTGCCGGCAACGGCGGGCGTGTTGTTGGCGAAGACCTGCATTTCCGCCGAGTAGGCGATCCGCTGGTGGGGGTTGAAGGCGACCCGCAACGCGCAGGACTGGCCGGGTTGGAGGTTGGAGCCCCAGCAGGTGCTGCCGCCGTTGTCGGTCCAGAACACGTTTTCGCCGGGGGCCTGGAAGTTGACGTAGTTGAAGCCGACTTCGGCTTCGCCGGTGTTCGTCACCTGCAGGGTTTCGAACAGGGTTTCGCGGTTGGCCCGGGCGAGGCCGAAGTCGTAGCTCGCGGGTTCCACCGTCAGCTGCGGAGCGACCCCGCGGTTGCTGATTGCGAATTTGTCTTCCGGTCGCAGGCCGTTGTAGACGACCGTCAGCCAGGCGTGGTGTTCGCCGAGGTTGCCCGGCTTCGAGCCGACGTAGGCTTCGCACTGCTGCCCGTCACCGAGGTTGCCGCAGTTGCTGCCGTTGCTGAAGAATTCACCGGCTTCTTCGCCTTCGATCGTGATCTTGTTGATCGAGACTTCGCCTTCGCCTTCGTAGCCGAGCAGGACCGACTGCGGCGGCGACTGGTAGTTGACCGTGGTCGTCGGCAGCACGATCGGGCTCACCGCCGGGCTCAGCGTGCCGTTGCCTTCTTCCGGCGCGGCGAGCGCGCTGGCGGGGAGGGCGAGCGCCGCCAGGGCGAGCGCGAGGAGGAAGAGGACGGTGGTGCCGAAGGGCCTCGGCTGGGCGGTGGGCTTGTCCATGCAATCCCCATCGGGGCCGGCCCGCCGCGGCTCGCGGGTTGGGTGGGTTTATTCATCCAACCCGCATTGGGAAGCCGCGCGAGGCTCGTATGAATCGCGTATGAGCGGCCTCCGCGAGGGCGGTGGGAGGCGCTCAGTGCTCGTGTTCGAGCAGGTCGCGCTGGCTCAGCGCGTAGAGCAGGCCCAGCGACGGCAGGACCAGCACGGCGGCGACGCCGAAGACGACGAAGACGACCTCGAGGGTCGGGTCGGGCGCCGCCGCTGCGCCGATCTCGAGGCTGGTCGGCAACAGGTAGGGGAACTGGGCGACGCCCCAGCCCCAGATCACAGCGACGACGGCACCGGCGGCGAGCGGGCGCAGGGGCCGGCGCCCGCCGCGCAGCAGCACCGCCAGCAGCGCCAGGCCGCAAGCCGCCGAGAGGATCACCAGCGGCAGGCCCTGGTCGACGAGGCGGTCGAAGATGTAGCGGGCTTCGGCGTGGAGCTCGACCAGGCCGGCCGCGGCGGCGACGCCGGCGACCGCCGCCGCGCCGAGCGCCCGGCGCACGAAGTAGCGCTCCATGTCCGCTTCGCCGGCACGGCGGGCATCGCCGACGAGGAAGACGGCGGCGAGGTAGGCGCCGGTGGCGACGAACATTGCCCCGGTCAGCAGCGGCAGCGGCTCCAGCCAGCTCGAGAAGGCGTCGCCGTTGCCGTCGGCGGGGACGTTGCCGCTGGCGATGGAACCGACCACGGCGCCCATGAAGAACGGGGTCAGAACCGAGGAGATGGCGAACGTCGCCCCCGCCGCCCGCCGGCCCTGCAGGCCTTCGATCGACTTGCGGAAGGCGAAGCCGGCGCCGCGCAGGACGATCCCCAGCGCCGCCAGCGTCAGCGGCACGTAGAGCGTCGTCATCACCGCGTAGAAGGCTTCCGGGAAGGCGGTCCAGAGAACGACGAGGATGAAGATCAGCCAGACGTGGTTGGCCTCCCAGACCGGGGTCAGCGAGCGCTGGATCAGCGCCCGCGGCCGCTCGCCGCGCTCGGCGCCGCCGGCGAAGAGGTCCCAGACACCGCCGCCGAAGTCGGCGCCACCGAAGAGGGCGTAGAAGGTGACCCCGACGAGCAGGATCCCGGCGGCGGCGTCAGCCTTGCTCATCGTCCCTCCCGCCTGCTCATCAGCCAGCCTCCGCGGTCGGCGGCGCGTAAGGGGTGCCGTCGGGTTCGCGCCGGCCTTCGCGCCAGCGCTGCGACATCCGTCGCAGGACGAGGATCGCGATGGTCCCCAGCCCCGCGTAGAGGAGCAGGATCAGGCCGAAGGTGAACCAGATGCCGCCGGCATCGGTGACCGCTTCCTCGGTCCGCATGTAGCCCTGGACGATCCACGGCTGGCGCCCGACCTCGGTCACGATCCAGCCGCACCAGAGGGCGAGGATCGCGCCGGCGCCGGAGATCGCGACCGCGCGCAGGAACCATGGCGTCTTCGGGATGTCGCGCTTTTTCCACCAGGAGAACGCCAGCCAGATCCCGAGCAGGAGCAGCGCCGAGCCGATCCCGACCATCGTGTCGAAGGCGAGGTGCAGCAGGGTGTTGGCCGGCGGCCGTTCGTCCTTGGGGATGTCGTTCAGCCCGGTGACGTGGGTGTCGGCGCTGAAGCCGACGAGGAAGGAGTCGAGGTCGGGGATCGGGATCGCGAACTTGACCCCGTCGGCGGTGCAGATGCCGCCGACGTACTCGGTCTGGTGGCTGCCCGATTCCTGGATGCACTCCATCCCCGCGAACTTGGCCGGTTGGTGGTCGGCGACGGCGCGGGCGGCGGTGTCGCCGACGAAGAGCTGGATCGGAGTCGCGACGAGGCCGATCGTCAGCGGAATCAGGAGGCCGAGCCGGTGCAGCCGGTCGCGCCGCCCTTTCAGCATCCCGACCGCGTAGATCGAGGCGACGAGGAAGCCGACGACCATGTAGGCGGCGAGGATCATGTGCGGCACCTCGTAGCCGGTCGCCGGGTTGATCAGGACCTTCCAGGGGTCGGTGTCGACGACCTTGCCGGCGGCGTCGAGGGTGAAGCCCTGCGGCTGGTTCATCCACGAGTTGGCGGCGACGACCGAGAAGGCGCCGCCGATCCCGGTGATCACCATCGGCACCCCGGACCACCAGTGGGCCCAACCCGAGAGCCGTTTCCAGCCGTAGATGTAGATCGCGAGGAAGATCGCCTCGAGGAAGAAGAAGATCCCCTCGATCGCGAAGGCGATCCCGAAGACCGAGCCGAAGCGCTCGGTGAACCTCGGCCAGAGCAGGCCGAACTCGAAGCTGAGCACGGTGCCGGTGACGGCGCCGACGGCGAAGGTGATCGCCATCGCTTTCGACCAGCGTTTGGCCAGCTCCATCGCCTCTGCGTCATTCCTCTTCAGGCCGATGTAGTTGGCGACCAGGATCGTCGCCGGCAGCGCCACCCCGAGGCAGGAGAGGACGATGTGGAAGCCGAGCGTGAATGCCATCTGCTCCCGGGCCGCGAGCAGATTAGATGCCGACGCGGCCAGGGGGAGCGCGTCGAGCGAAAGCATCAGGGTGGGACTTTATTCGCCGCGGCGGGCGTTCCTGTAGCGGCGGATCAGGGCGTTGGTCGAGCTGTCGTGGCCGAGCTTCGGCTCGGCGTCGGCCTCGAGCTCGGGGATGATCGCCTGGGCCAGGACCTTGCCGAGCTCGACCCCCCACTGGTCGAAGGAGTCGATGCCCCAGATCGCGCCCTGGGTGAAGACGCTGTGCTCGTAGAGGGCGACGAGCTTGCCGAGCGTTTCCGGGTCGAGGCGCTCGGCGAGAATCGTGTTCGAGGGCCGGTTGCCCTCCATCACCCGGTGCGGGACGACCGCCTCCGCGGTGCCCTCGGCCCGCACCTGCTCCGCCGTTTTGCCGAAGGCGAGCGCCTGCGGCTGGGCGAAGACGTTCGACATCAGGATGTCGTGGTGGCGCCCGAGCTCGTTGTTGGAGTGGGCGAAGCCGATGAAGTCACAGGGGATCAGCCGCGTCCCCTGGTGGATCAGCTGGTAGAAGCTGTGCTGGCCGTTGGTCCCCGGCTCACCCCAGTAGATCGCGCCGGTGTCGTAGTCGACGTGGGCGCCGTCCAAGGTCACGTGCTTGCCGTTGGACTCCATCGTCAGCTGCTGCAGGTAGGCCGGGAAGCGGTGCAGGTACTGGTCATAGGGCAGGACGGCGCTGGTCTGGGCGCCGAAGAAACCGCCGTACCAGACCGCCAGCAGGCCCATCAGCATCGGCAGGTTGGCGCCGGTCGGCGCCTCCTGGAAGTGCTCGTCGATCGCGTGGAAGCCGGCCAGCATCTCGGCGAAGCGCCCGGGGCCGATCGCGATCATCGTCGAGAGCCCGATCGCGGAGTCCATCGAGTAGCGGCCGCCGACCCAGTCCCAGAAGCCGAACATGTTGTCGGTGTCGATCCCGAACTCGGAGACGCCCTCGGCGTTGGTCGAGACGGCGACGAAGTGCTTGGCGACCGCCGCCTCCTCGCCGCCGAGCCCGGCCAGGCTCCACTCGCGGGCCGAGTGGGCGTTGGTCATCGTCTCCAGCGTCGTGAACGTCTTCGAGGAGATCACGAACAGGGTCTGCTCGGGGTCGAGGTCGCGCGTGCACTCGACGAAGTCGGTGCCGTCGACGTTGGAGACGAAGCGGAAGGTCAGCTCCCGGTTGGAGTAGTGGCGCAGCGACTCGTAGGCCATCACCGGGCCGAGGTCGGAGCCGCCGATGCCGACGTTGACGACGTTGCGGATCGGCTTGCCGGTGTGGCCGCGCCACTCGCCGCTGCGGATCTGCTCGGCGAAGGCGCCCATCCGGTCGAGCGTCTCGTGCACCTCCTTGACGACGTCGACGCCGTCGACGACGAGCGAGCGGTTGCGCGGCATCCGCAGCGCCACGTGGAGGACGGCGCGGTCCTCGGAGACGTTGATGTGCTCGCCGGCGAACATCGCTTCGCGGCGCTCGGCGACGCCGCGCTGACGGGCCAGCTCGCCGAGCAGCATCACCGTCTCGTCGGTGATCCGGTTCTTCGAGAAGTCGAGGTAGAGGCCGGCGCCCTCGGCCACCAGCCGCTCGCCGCGCTGCGGGTCGGCGGCGAAGAGGTCGCGCAGGTGCTCGCCGTGGAGCTTCTCGTAGTGCGCCTGCAGGTCCGACCAGGCCGGCAGCTGCTTCAGCTCCGGCCCCGGGGGGCTCATCAGCCGGCCGCGACCCCGCGCTGGGAGGAAATCGAGCCCAGCAGCTCTTCCCAGGACTTGTTGAAGCTCTGCTTGCCCTCCTCCTGCAGCCGGGCGGCGAGGGCGGTGACGTCGATCCCGGCGTCCGCGAACTCCTTCAGGACCAGCTCGCAGTTGCCGCCGTCGGCGGCGATCAGGTCGCCGACCTCGCCATGGTCGGCGAAGGCGAGCAGGGTGTTCTCCGGCATCGTGTTGACCGTGAAGGGCGAGGCGAAGGCCTCGATGTAGAGCGTGTCGGAGGCGTTCGGATCCTTCGTCCCCGTGCTTGCCCAGAGCAGACGCTGGGCGCGGGCACCCTCGTTCTGCAGGCGGCGGAAGCGGTCGGAGGCGAGCAGCTCGTTGTAGGCGCGGTAGGCGCGGCCGCCGATCGCGATCCCGAGCCGGTTGTGGAGGTCGTCGGAGACCTGCTCGGCGACGGCGACGTCCCAGCGGCTCATGAAGATCGAGGCGACGGAGGCGACGGCCGGGTTGAGGCCGGCGTCGATCCGGCGTTCGACGCCCTTCATGTAGGCGTCGGCGCAGGCCAGGTACTGGTCGGCGTCGAACAGCAGGGTGACGTTGATCGGGATGCCGGCGAAGATCGACTCCTCGATCGCGGTCAGCCCGGCCTTGGTGCCGGGGATCTTGATGTAGAGGTTGTCGCGCTCGGCCTTGGCGTGGAGCGCCGCGGCCTCAGCGATCGTCGCCTCGGCGTCGTCGGCGATCAGCGGCGAGACCTCGAGCGAGCAGAAGCCGTCGACGCCGTCGGTGCGCTCGTAAGCAGGCGCGAAGAGGTTGGTCGCGTCGCGCAGATCGGCAAGCGCGAGCTCGAAGAAGATCCGCTCCTGGGCGTTGGCACCGACGCCCTCACCCGCTTCGGCGGCGTCGGCGATCTCGGCGATCTGCTCGTCGTAGGCGTCGCCGCTGGAGATCGCCTTGTCGAAGATCGTCGGGTTCGAGGTCAGCCCGGTGACCGAGAGCTCGTCGATGTACCCCTGCAGGGTGCCGTCGCCGAGCATCGTCCGGGTGATGTTGTCGAGCCAGAGGCTCTGACCTACTTCGTGCAGCTTCGCGGTGGCCTTCATGCGAGTGCCTCCTTCGCTTTCGCAGCGATCTGGTCGGGCGTGAACCCGAACTCCTCCTCGACGTCCTTGAACGGCGCCGACTGGCCGAACGTGGTCATCCCGAGGATGACACCGTCGCTGCCGACGTAGCGCTCCCAACCGAGCGTCGAGGCCTCCTCCACTGCTACCCGCAGGGGGCCCTTGGGAAGCACCTCGTCGCGATAGGCCTGGTCCTGGCGGTCGAACAGCTCCCAGCAGGGCAGGCTGACGACGCGCGAGGCGATCCCTTCGCCGGCCAGCTTCTCGTGGGCGGCGGCCGCGAGCCAGACCTCGCTGCCGGTGGCGATGAAGATGATCTGGGGATCCTCGGCGTCGGCGAGGACGTAGCCGCCCTTCTGGACGCCCGCGGCCGGGGCGTACTTGCTGCGGTCGAGGACCGGCACGTTCTGGCGGGTGAGGACGAGCGCGATCGGGTTGTGGGTGCGATCGATCGCCAGCTTCCAGGCCTCGGCCACCTCGTTGGCGTCGGCGGGCCGGACCACGTCGAGGTGCGGGATCGCCCGCAGCGAGGCGAGCTGCTCGATCGGCTGGTGGGTCGGGCCGTCCTCGCCGAGCCCGATCGAGTCGTGGGTGAAGAGGTGGATCACCGGGATCTCCATCAGCGCCGAGAGCCGGATCCCCGGCCGGCCGTAGTCGGAGAAGGTGAGGTAGGTCGACCACAGCGGCCGCAGCTTGCTGAGCGACATCCCGTTGCAGGCGGTGACGGCGGCGTGTTCGCGGATCCCGTAGTGGATCTGGCGGCCGCCGAAGGTCTCCGGCTCGAAGTTCTCCATGCCGTCGAAGGTGAGCCGGACCGAGGTGGAATCGGTGAGGTCGGCGGAGCCGGCGATCAGCCAGGGCAGCTTCTCGCCGATCGCGTTCTCGACCTTGTTCGAGGCCTTGCGGGTGGCGAGGCCCTTCTCTTCGTCGGCCTCGAAGGCCGGGATCGCCTCGTCCCAGCCGTCGGGCAGGCGGCGGCGCTGCATCATCTCGACCGTGTCCGCGTGCTCGGAGGCGGCGAGCTTCTGCTTCCAGGCGGCGCTTTCCTCGGCACCGCGCGCCCCGATCACCTCGTCGAAGCGCTCGCGGACGCCGTCGGGGACGAGGAACTGGGCGTCCTCGGGCCAGCCGTAGGCCTTCTTGGTGAGCTTGACCTCCTCCTCGCCGAGCGGTTCGCCGTGGGCGGACTCGGTGTCCTGCTTGTTCGGCGAGCCCCAGCCGATGTGGCTGTCGACAACGATCAGGGTCGGGCGACCGGTCTCGGCCTTGAACTCGTCGAAGGCGCGTGAGAGCAGGCCGGCGTCGTTGGCGTCGCCGACCCGCAGCACGTTCCAGCCGTAGCCCTCGAACCGGCTCAGCACGTCGTCGCCGTAGGCGAGCGAGGTCGAGCCGTCGATCGTGATGTGGTTGTTGTCGTACATCCAGCAGAGGTTGTCCAGCTTCAGGTGGCCGGCGAGCGAGGCGGACTCGTGCGAGACGCCCTCCATCAGGCAACCGTCGCCGGCCAGCGCGTAGACGTTGAAGTCGAAGAGGTCGGCGCCGAAGTGCTCACCCTGCCACTTGGAGGCGATCGCCATCCCGACCGAGGTCGCGATCCCCTGCCCGAGCGGGCCGGTCGTGGTCTCGACGCCGGTGGTCCAGCGGTACTCGGGGTGGCCGGGCGTGCGCGAATGCAGCTGGCGGAAATTTTCAATCTCCTCGAGACTGCAGGCCGGCTCGTCGGTGATGTTGTAGTCCTCGTCCACCTTCTTCACGCCGGCGAGGAAGAGCATCGAGTAGAGCAGCATCGAGGCGTGGCCGGCCGAGAGCACGAAGCGGTCGCGGTTGGGCCAGATCGGGTCGGCCGGGTCGTAGCGCAGGTGGTTCTGCCAGAGCTCGTAGGCGACCGGCGCCATCGACATCGGCGTTCCGGGGTGCCCCGAGTTGGCCTTCTCGACGGCGTCGATCGAGAGGGTGCGGATCGTGTTGATTGCCAGCTGGTCGATGTCTTGGCTCATAGGTGCCGATCCTAGTCATTACGGCCCGACGGACATGCGACGTTTCCGTGACTGGACGGACGGGCGGGGGGTTGGACGACCTCTACGGTTCGATCCGGGTGACGGTCCCGTCGCCGTTGTTGGCCACCCAGACGGCGGACTTCCCCACCGCAACCGCCCCCGGTTCGGGGCCGACCTCGACCGGCGCGCCCTCGCGCTGGCCGCTGTCGGCCGCGATCCGGGCGACCGCGCCTTCGCCGGTAAGCGAGACCCAGACGGTGTCCGTGCCGGCGTCGATCCCGCCCGGCTGGTCGCCGACTTCGACCTGGTCGCCGACCACGACCTGGGTCGCGGTGTCGACCGTGGAGACGGTGTCGCCGCGGGTGTTGGCGATCCAAACGAGGCCGTGGGCAACGGTGACGCCGGCCGGGCCGCGGCCGACGAGGATCCCGCGGCCCGGGCGCATCGTGCTGAGGTCGACCCGGCGCAAGGTGCCGGTCGAGGCGCTCGAGACCCAGAGCCCGCCGGCGCCGACCGCGAGTCGCAGCGGCGCCGCGTGGGTGCCGATCCCGCGGCGGACGACGCGGCCACCTTCGGCGTTGACCGCGGTGACGCCGGCGCCGTCGGCGTCCGCCACCCAGACGCGGCCACCGCCGAGCGCGATCGCAGCGGGCGCGCCGCCGACGTCGATCTTCTGCAGGAGGTCGCCGCTGTCGGGGTCGATGCGGAGCAGGTACCCGAGTTCCGGCGCGGTCACCCAGAGCCAGCGACCGCCGATCGCGACGCCGGCGGGATGAAACATGGCGCGGGCGCGGGCGCCGTCGATCTCGAGATTCGTGCTAAAGGCTCGCTGCCAGATCTCCTCCCCCGTTTCCGGGTCAAGCCTGGTCAGGGTGCCGTCCTTCTCGCTCGTCACCCAAACGCCGTCGGCGTCGGCGGCGACCCGCAGCGGCGGGGTTCCGACTTCGATCCGGCCCGAGACGTCGACACCGCCGCTGCCACCGAGCAGCAAGACGAGGACAACGGCGACGGCGACCAGCGCCGCCAGGCCGGCGCCGACCCATTGCAGCCGCCGGCCCCGCAACTGCCCGAAGCTGAAGCCGCCGCCGCGAAGCGCCACCGTCGGCCGCTGGGCGGAGACGTCCGAGGCGGAGAGGACGCGGGTCGCCGCCATCCCGGCGCCCTCGTGCTGGCGGGCGGCGGCGATCAGGCCACCGGCGCTCGGGTAGCGGTCGTCGGGGTCCTTGGCGACCGCGCGCTCGATCGCGTCGTCGAGGCCCTCCGGCATTTCCGGCTCGGTGTCCGATTCCTTGCGGGCGAAGGGCGGGATCCCGGTCAGCGCCTCGTAGAGGACGCAGCCGAGCGAGTAGACGTCGGCGGCGGGGCCGACCCTGCTGCCGCGCCACTGCTCCGGCGACATGTACTCGGCGGTGCCGACGACCGAGGCGCCGCTCCCTCCGCCCTCCTCCTCCAGCGCTTTCGCCAGCCCGAAGTCGGAGAGGAAAGCGCGGTCGCCTTCGACGAGGACGTTGTGGGGCTTGACGTCGCGGTGGACGATGCCGGCGGCGTGGGCGGCGTCGAGCGCTTCCGCGACCTGTCCGAGCAGGGAGATCGCCCGGACCGGCTCGAGCGGCCCCTCGCGGTCGATCAGCCGCCGCAGGTCGCCGCCGGCGACGTAGCGCATGGCGACGATCAGCTCGCCGTCGACCTCGCGCGAGTCGTAGACCGGGACCACCGCCGGGTGGTCGAGGCGGGCGGCGAGGCGGGACTCGCGCAGGAAGCGCTCGCGGAACCCCTCGCGGTCGGTCAGCTCGCGGGCGATCACCTTCAGCGCCACCGTGCGTTCGAGGCCGAGGTGGGTGGCACGGTAGACGACCCCCATGCCGCCACGGGCGATCAGGGCGTCGATCCTGTAGCCGGCGATATCGCTGCCGATCGCGAAGCGATCTTGGTCCTCTGGCACCCGCCCCTTATACCGGCGGCCACAGACCGCAGCGCGCCCCGGGCGGAGGACCCGGGGCGCGCGGATGGACTGGGCTCGGGGAGCCAGGGACTGCGTCGCGGCTACGGCTGCCAGGCGATCACGGGGCCGATCTGCGTTCCTTCTTCTGATTCGAAGCTGTCGGCCAGCTCCGTCTTACGGCCGTTGGCGACGTTGATCCCCATCAGCTGCTGGGTGTGCTCGACGGTGATGAAAGCGGCGATCCGGAGGCTGTCGGAGGAGAAGACCGAGTTGGTTTTCGAGCCGTCCGCCAGCTGCACCAGCTTGCGGGCTTTGCCCGGGCCGATCCGCTTCACCCAGAGGCCCTGGTCACGGCGGAAGAGGACCGTGTGGCCGTTCGGGGCGACGTCTTCGACGTAGGCCGAGCCGACCCCGGCAACCAGCGGTTTCTGCCGGGCGCCGCTGCGCCTCATCGTGTAGACGTCGGCGTAGGCGGCGGGAGTGTCGCTGCTGTCACCGCGGCTGTAGAGGATGCCGCCGGCGAAGTAGCGCGGGGCGAACTCGTCGATGCCGGGGGTGACCGTCAGCCGCGCCAGGCCGCCGCCGGTGGGACGCACCGAGTAGAGGTCGTCGTTGATCTGGTCGGCGGAGTCGGCCGTGCCGCGGACGAAGACGATCGCCTTGCCGTCGGGCGAGAAGCGCGCTTCGCCGTCGTCGTTGGCGCCGGTGGTGAGGGCGCGGACGCCGCCGCCGTGGGAGCCGACCGTGTAGAGGTCAGCCGCCGCCCCCTCGTCGGCTCGCCGCTCGAAGACGACGTATTTGCCATTCGGGGAGATGCGGGGCGCGGAGTCGATCTCGGGGCCGCTGGTCAGCTGCCGCTGGCCGGAGCCGTCGGGGCGGACCGAGAAGAGGTCGCCGTTGCGGGCGAAGGCGATCGTGCGGCCGTCGCCGGAGAAGCTCGGTTCGACGTCGGCGGGATCTTCGGTCAGCTGGTTGCTGTGGCCGTCGCGGACCGCGAAGAGGCCGCCTTTGAGGGTTGCTTCCTCGCCGCTGCCGGTACTCCAGGCCTGGGAGAAGACGACGGCGCCGGGGCGCGCTTTCGCCGCGGCTGCGGCGGCCGGGATCGCGAGGGCGATGAGGCTGACGAGGACGGTGATGATGGTGGTCTTGCGGGACATGGTTGCTCCTTTCCGAGCGATCAATTGCATGTCCCGATCTTCGGTCCCACCCCCGTGCGCGCCAACGACACCGGCGCCCCCCACCGGGCCACCTTTGGCCCTGACCGGGCCATTGACCAGGGGTCAGCTCAGCGCGGGCGGTCGAGGCCGAGCTCGATCACGCGGGCGGCGATCTGGCGCGGCCGGTCGCGGCCGGCCTCGCCGCCGACGTCGAGCTTGGCGGCGAGCGCGTCGAGCCGCCGCTGGGCGGTGCGCTCGGAGACGTGCAGCTCGGCCGCGATCTCGGCCCGGGTCGCCGGCCGGCCGGCGAAGGCGCCCTCGCTGCGGTAGGGCGCGACGAGGGCGGCGGCGGTCGCCCGCTCCTCCTCGCTGAGCTCGACCGCGGCGCCGCTCGAGGCGATCGTCGCCCCAACCGGGGTGATGCCGCCGGTCTTTATTTCGAGCCGGTAGCCACCGACGATCAGCGTGTCACCGTCCCGCAGCCGCCGCGCCCGGTCGAGCGGCTCACCGTTGAGCACGGTGCCGTTGCGGCTGTCGAGGTCGGTCGCCATCAGCACCTCGCCACGGTGCTCGATTTCGAGGTGGTTCCAGGAGACCGCCTCGCCGTCGAGCTGGAGGTCGGCCTCGGGCGAGCGGCCGACCACGGTCCGCTCGCCGCTGAGCGCGACCGAGCGGGGCGCTTCGCCGCTACTGGAGATCCAGATGCGCGCGTCCATGCGCCCCGCTTTGTCCCTAGTAGCGGTAGTGGTCCGGCTTGTAGGGGCCGTCAACCGGGACGCCGAGGTAGGCGGCCTGGTCGTGCGAGAGCTCAGTCAGCTCGACGCCGAGCGAGGCCAGGTGCAGCCGCGCCACTTTCTCGTCGAGGTGCTTGGGCAGCACGTAGACCTCTTTCGCTTCGTACTGGACGCTCTTGCCGAAGAGCTCGATCTGAGCGATCACCTGGTTGGTGAACGAGTTCGACATCACGAAGCTCGGGTGCCCGGTCGCGTTGCCGAGGTTGAGCAACCGGCCTTCGGAGAGGACGATGATCGAGTGGCCGTCGGGGAAGCGCCACTCGTCGACCTGCGGCTTGATGTTGATCCGCTCGGCGCCTGAGGCTTCCAGCGCCGCCATCTCGATCTCGTTGTCGAAGTGGCCGATGTTGCCGACGATCGCGTTGTGCTTCATCCGCGCCATATGGTCGACGGTGATGATGTCCTTGTTGCCGGTGGCGGTGACGAAGATGTCAGCGCTGGCGACGACGTCGTCGAGCTTGCGCACCTCGTAGCCCTCCATCGCCGCCTGCAGGGCGCAGATCGGGTCGATCTCGGTGACGATCACGCGGGCGCCCTGGCCGCGAAGGCTCGCGGCACAACCCTTGCCGACGTCGCCGTAGCCGCAGATCACGGCGACCTTGCCGCCGATCATCACGTCGGTGCCGCGGTTGATCCCGTCGACCAGCGAGTGCCGGCAGCCGTAGAGGTTGTCGAACTTCGACTTGGTGACGGAGTCGTTGACGTTGATCGCCGGGAACAGCAGGTCGCCGCTCTCGGCCAGCTGGTAGAGCCGGTGGACGCCGGTCGTCGTCTCCTCGGTCACGCCCTGGATGCCGGCGGCGATGTTGGTCCACCGCTGCGGGTCATCGGCGAGCGAGCGCTGCAGGGTTTCGAGGATGATCCGGTACTCCTCGGAGTCGGCCGTGGCGGGGTCGGGGACCGCGCCGTCGCGCTCGAACTCGACCCCTTTGTGGACGAGCAGGGTGGCGTCGCCACCGTCGTCGAGGATCATGTTCGGGCCCTCCTCGCCGGGCCAGTTCAGGGCCTGCTCGGTGCACCACCAGTACTCCTCCAGGGTCTCGCCCTTCCAGGCGTAGACGGGGATCCCGGCCGCCGCGATCGCCGCCGCGGCGTGGTCCTGGGTCGAGAAGATGTTGCAGCTGACCCAGCGCACCTCGGCCCCGAGCGCGACCAGGGTCTCGATCAGCACCGCGGTCTGCACCGTCATGTGCAGCGAGCCCATGATGCGGGCGCCTTTGAGCGGCTGTTTCTCCCCGAACTCCTCGCGGGTCTGCATCAGGCCGGGCATCTCCACCTCGGCGAGAGCGATCTCCTTGCGGCCGAAATCGGCGAGGCCGATGTCGGCGACCTTGTAGTCCTGGGTTGCGGTGCCGCTGGTCAT
Organism: Solirubrobacterales bacterium; assembly: GCA_035509895.1. GTDB lineage: Bacteria > Actinomycetota > Thermoleophilia > Solirubrobacterales > 70-9 > VAYN01. The sequence continues at coordinate 4,029 of DATKIA010000071.1, read as the reverse complement.
TGAGTCGATTTTCTCCTGGTCGTTTTCTCTGCTCGTGGCGTGGGCTGAAGGCCCCCGCCACCGTCACGTGCTGAAACCAGTATTGCCGAATAAAGTTCCCCCCGTGACTGGGGCCGACGATGAGAAGCGAATCGCAGCCGAAGCGGCGGCGGAGCTGGTCGAGAGCGGGATGACCGTCGGCCTTGGCACCGGCTCGACGGTCGCCCACCTGCTGCCGGCGATCGCCAGGCGTGGGCTGAGCGAGATCCGCTGCGTCGCGACCTCGGTCGCGACCGAGCAGCAGGCGCGCGACCTCGGAATTCCGGTCGAGCAGTTCAACGAACTTGAACGGCTGGAGATCGCGATCGACGGCACCGACGAGGTGACGCCCGACGGCTGGCTGATCAAGGGCGGTGGCGCCGCCCACCTGCGCGAGAAGATCGTCGCGGCGGCGGCCGAGCGCTTTGTCGTCATCGCCGACTCGAGCAAGCCGGTCGACGCCCTGCGCGGGCCGGTACCGCTGGAGCTGTTCGCCTTCGGCATCGCCTCGACCCTGGCCCGGCTCGGTGACGAGGTCGAGCTGCGCGACGTCCCCCTCAGCCCCGACGGCGGCGTCATCGCCGACTACCGCGGCCCGATCGGCGATCCGGCCGCGCTCGCCGCCCGCTTCGACGCCGACGCCGGCATCGCCGGCCACGGTCTGTTCCCCCCGTCGATGGTCAGCGAGGTGCTGATCGGGCGCGGCGAGGAGGTCGAAAGGCTCAGCATCGGCGGCTGATGGACCTGGTCGAGCGCGAGAGCGAGCTGGGAGCGATCACCGCCCTGCTCGACGGGCTGGCGGCCGGCGAGCCGCGGATGGCGCTGATCGAGGGCCCGGCCGGGATCGGCAAGACGCGCCTGCTGTCCGCGGTCCGCGACGGCGCCCGCGAGCGGCGCATTCCCTCGCTTGGCGCCCGCGGCTCGGAGCTCGAGCGCGAATTCCCGTTCGGGATCGTGCGCCAGATGCTGGAGCCGGCGCTGCTGGCGCGGCCGAACCGGACCGAGCTGTTCGAGGGCGCGGCCGAGGTCGCCGGCGCCGTCTTCGCCCCACCGGGGACCGAATCGCTCGGCGGCGACGCCTCCTTCGCCGTCCTCCACGGGCTGTACTGGCTGACTCTCGATTTAGTCGGGGAGGAACCGCTGCTGCTGACGATCGACGACCTGCACTGGTGCGACCGGCCCTCGCTGCGGATGCTCGCCTACGTCGTCCGCCGGCTCGAGGGGATCCCGCTGCTGATCGTCGCCACCCTGCGCAGCACCGAGCCCGGCGCCGACCCGGCGCTGCTGGCCGAGATCGCCCAGGACCCGATGACCGACCGGATCCACCCTGGGCCGCTGACCCCGGCGGCGATGCCGGGGCTGATCGAGCGCCGACTCGGCTCCGCCCCCGACGGCACCTTCGCCGCCGCCTGCCACGAGGCGACCGGCGGCAACCCGTTGCTGCTCGACGAGCTCCTCAAGGGGCTGGCGGCGGAGGGGATCGAGCCGCGCACCGACCGCGTCGGCGTCGTCCGCGACCTCGGGCCACGGGCCGTCTCCCGCGCCGTGCTCTTGCGCCTGGCGCGGCTCTCCGACCCCGACGTCGCCGTTGCCCGGGCGCTGGCGGTGCTTGGCGAGGGGGCGGAGCTGGCCGAGCTCGCGGCGCTCGCTGAGGTCGACGAGGCCGCGGTCGCGAAGGCGACCGGGGAGCTGATGCGGGTCGAGATCCTGCGCCGTGAGGCGCCGCTTGCCTTCGTCCACCCTCTGGTCCGCGACGCCGTCTACGACGACCTGCCCCCGGGCCAGCGTGAGCTCGAGCACAGCCGCGCGGCGCGGCTGTTGCGCGACGCCGGCGCCTCGCCGGAGCGGGTCGCCGCACACTTCCTGCTGGTGGCGCCGATCGGCGAGGAGTGGGCGGCCGAGCTGCTGATCGGGGCCGGGCGCGCGGCCGCCGAGCGCGGGGCGCCGGACAACGCCGTCGCCTACCTGAGGCGGGCCTTGGCGGAGCCGCTGGCGGCGGAGCGCCGCACCGCCGTGCTCTTCGAGCTGGGCGAGCGCGAGATGGACGTCCGCGGCGTCGAGGCGGTGCCGCACCTGCGCGAGGCCTACGAACAGCTCAGCGATCCCGAGCAGCGGGGCCGGGCGGGCTACGCCCTGGCCCGCACGCTGATGTTCACCCGCCGCGAGGAGGAAGCGGCGGCGGTCGCCCGGGAAGCCGCGGCGGGACTGCCGAAGGGCTTCGAGGAGATCGGGCGGGCGCTCGAGGCGCTGGAGCTGGAGACGATCTTCTTCGGGCGGGCGGCGGCCGAGGAGCTCGAGCGGACGATCCCCTACCGCAGCGGCATTTCCGGCCAGGACATCGGCAGCAAGATGCTGAAGTCGGTCACCGCCTACACCTGGGCATGCTCGGGCGGGCCCGCGGCGGAGTGCGCCGCCCTGGCTCGCGAAGTGCTCGCCGACAGCACCCTCTTCGAGATCGACAACGGGCTCTTCTGGGTCACCGCCCTGGTCGTCTTGATCTACGCCGACCTCGACGACACCGGTGACATCTGGGAGGACGTGCGCGCGGTCACCCACCGTCGCGGCTCCCTCTTCATGATGCTGACCCTCGACCTCTGGCGCGGCTTCGACCTGCTGCGCCGGGGCGACCTCGAGCAGGCACAGGAATCGATCGAGGACTCGCTTGAGGAGATGATCCTCTGGGCGGGCTCCGAAGCCGCGATGGTGATCGAGTGGCCGGTCGGCTTTCTCGGCGAGATCCAGGTCGAGCGCGGGGACCTCGACGCCGCGGCGCGGATCCTGCAGCGCGGCGACCCCGGCGACGGCTTCGGCGACGGTCCCGCGTTCTGGCGCAAGGCGATGCTGGAGCTGATGCTGGCGCGAGGCGAGTACGAGGAGGCGCTCTCCTTCGTCGACCTCTACGAGTCGCGGCTCGGCCTGATGCGGAATCCGGCGGCGGCCCCTTGGCGGACCCTGAAGGCAGTCGCCCTCGACCGTCTCGGCCGCACCGAGGAGGCCATCGCGCTGGCCGAGGAAGAGCTCGAGGCGGCCCGCGCCTGGGGCGGCAGGCAGGCGATCGGCCACGCGCTCCGGGTGCTCGGCCAGCTGCGCCGCGAGCAGGGGATCGACGACCTCGAAGCAGCGGTCGAGACCCTCGAGCAATCGACCGCGCGGCTGGAGCTGGCCAAGGCACTGCTCGACCTCGGCATCGCCCGGCGCCTCGCGCGCCAGCCGACCGAGGCCCGTGAGCCGCTGCGCCGAGCGCTCGAGATCGGCAGCGCCTGCAGCGCCGACGGTCTCGTCGAGCGCGCCCGCGAGGAGCTCCGCGCCGCCGGCGTCCGCCCTCGCCGCGAGGCCCTCGGCGGCGTCGAGTCCCTGACCCCCAGCGAGCGCCGCGTCGCCGGCATGGCGGCGGACGAGATGACCAACCGCGAGATCGCGCAGGCGCTGTTCGTGACGCCGAAGACCGTCGAGGTGCATCTCTCGAACGCGTACCGGAAGTTGGAGATCAATTCGCGGCGGCAGCTGGCCGGGGCCTTGGCGCCGGCCTGAGGGACGGAAACAGCAGCAGGAAAGGAGAGTGGGACCCGGGCCGGGGGGCGAGAGCCACTTCGCTTTCGACTTTGTACGGGCTATTGCGCGGTCAAAGTCGAATGCGAGTGAAGAGGGACGGAGCGCACGGGCTTGGGGGTTGGCTAGCCGGCAGCACGGCGCGGTCTCGCGCCGGCAACTGCTGGCGCTTGGGTTCACCCGCGACGCGATCGACCACCGGCTGGCGACCGGGCGCCTGCACGTGGTCACCCGCGGCGTCTACGCAGTCGGGAGGAAGGATCTCTCCCCCGAGGGACGATGGATGGCGGCGCTTCTGGGCTGCGGCGAGGGTGCGTACCTCAGCCACCGAAGCGCCGCAGCGCTCTTGCGGATCGGCGAGGAGCGCGAGGGTGTCGTCGAAGTCTCGATCCGCCGCCGCGGCGAGCACCACCGGCAAGGCATCAAGGTCCACAGCCGGCCCTCCCTGCCCAGCCATGACCT
>DATKIA010000070.1:0-44380 GCA_035509895.1 Solirubrobacterales bacterium | reverse complement strand
CTTCGCCATCGTCCCTCTCCTCTCGGCCGCCTCCTCAGGCGGCCGGCTTGTAGACCGTGACCACGGCTGCTCCGCCGAGTCCGATGTTGTGCTGAAGCGCCAGCTTGGCGCCGTCGACCTGGCGCTTGTCGGCTTCGCCGCGCAGCTGCCAGGTCAGTTCCGAGCACTGCGCGAGGCCGGTCGCCCCCAGCGGGTGGCCCTTGGAGATCAGCCCGCCGGAGGGGTTGACCACGACCTTGCCGCCGAAGGTGGTCGCTTCTTCCTCGACCAGCTTGTGCGCCTCGCCCTCCGCGGCGAACCCGAGCGCTTCGTAGGTGATGAGCTCGTTGGCGCTGAAGCAGTCGTGCAGCTCGCAGACGTCGACCTCGTTCGCGGCGATGCCCGCCTCGGCGTAGGCCTCGTCGGCCGCCTGCTTCGACATGTCCGAGCCGACGATCTTCATGCAGTCGGTGTCCTCGGCGAAGGTCGAGCTGAGGTCGGTGACCATCGACTGGCCGGCGATCTCGATCGCCTGGCCACCCAGGTCGTGCTCTTCGACGTAGCGCTCGGAGGCGACGATCGCGCAGGCCGAGCCGTCGGAGGTCGGCGAGCACTGCAGCTTGGTCAGCGGGTCGTGGATCATCTTCGCCGCCTTGATGTCCTCGAGCGTGTACTCGTCCTGGAACTGGGCGTAGGGGTTGTTGACCGAGTGCTTGTGGTTCTTCCACCCGATCCAGGCGTAGTGGTCGGGGTTGGAGCCGTACTTGGCCATGTGGTCGCGGCCGGCGTTGCCGAACATCTGCGGTGCCGGCGGCGAGGCCTCCGGGTCGCGGATCTCGAACATCCGCGTCGCGTGCTTGTCGAGCGCGTTGGTGCGGTCGGTGTACTTGACCCCGAGCGAGCCCGGCTCCATCTTCTCGAAGCCGAGCGCGAGCGCGCAGTCGGCAACCCCGCCTTTGACGGCCTGGCGCGCCAGGAACAGCGCCGAGGACCCGGTCGAGCAGTTGTTGTTGACGTTGACGACCGGGATCCCGGTCAGGCCCAGCTGGTACAGCGCGCGCTGGCCGTAGGTCGAGTCCCCGTAGCAGTAGCCGGCGAAGGCCTGCTCGACGTCCTCGTAGGGAATGCCGGCATCGGCCAGCGCCTTCTCCCCCGCCTCTTTGGCCCAGTCCGGGTAGTCCCCCTCCTTGGTCCCGGGCTTCTCGAACTTGGTCATCCCGACACCGATCACGAACGTCCGGTTGCTCAAAGTCTGCTCCTCGTGCGGCCGCGTCCCGCGCGCGGCGTTTGGCTGGTCAGCCAAATCTAGCGCGACTCGGGCTCCGAAGCGGGGGGAGGAGCACGCAGGGCCTGAAAATCGAGCCCCCTCCCCAGCTTCGGATTTGGCCACAGCACCCAGGCGAGGAAGGCGATCAGGATCCCGACGGCGGTGCCGATCGCGCGCAGGTCGGCGGCGTGCCAGGCGTTCTCGCCGAGGGTGTCGGTGAGCAGCACGACGTAGATCGTGATCGAAGCGGTAAACAGCGCGTACTGGACGGTCAGCAGGCCGAAGGCGAAGCCAGCGGCGAGGAAGAGGATGGTGACCACGGCGACGTCGCTGTTGTCGATCGTCTCCGCTGCCGCGGTCGCCACCAGCAGGCCGAGCGCGGTGCCAGCGGCGCGCAGGACCAGTCGCAGGTAGGTCTGGTCGCGATCGGGGCGCATCACGAAGAGGATCGTCAGCGGGATCCAGAAGCCGTGGTCGTCCATGTCGAAGATCCGATAGACGGCGACGCCGACCGCCAGCGCGGTGCCGAAGCGGATCGCGTGCCTGAAGGCATCGGACTCGAGCGTGAGGTTCGAGCGAAAGGCGGCCTTCACGTCACCCCAGTCCCAGCCGCCCGGCTCGCCCCGCGCCCGGTGCTCGGCAAAAACCCAGATCAGCAGCGACCAGGAGACCTGGGTGAGGCCGCCGAGGGTGACCCAGAGGAGCGCCGGGATCGTCTCGTCGACGGGCAGGAAGAAGCCCTGGGCGACCATCAGCGCCAGCGAGACCGAGAGGCCGTAGATCGCCAGCCGCAGCGAGTAGGCGAAGAAGTAGCCGGAGATCGCGCCGAGCAGCCCCAGCGCCAGGACTGCGAGCGGGGCTGACTGGCTGCTGAGGATCCCGAGTGCGGCGGCGATCCCGATCGCGGCCGCGGCCGCCGCCTGCCAGGCCGCTCGCGGCAGCGCCGGCGCGTCCATCGCCGGGAAGCCGGCGAGCAGGGCGCCGGTCCCGATCGCGCCGTGGGTCGGGGCGTCGAACCCGAACTCGATGCCGAGGCAGACCCCGATCGGGACCGCGATCAGGAAGCCACGGCGGATCGCCGGGCCGGGCTCGGCGGGGCCGATCGCGAACAGCGGCGAGGCGCGCAGGTAGCGCGCCGTCCCGGCGGGGTTGAAGAGGCCCGGAGCCGGGCTTGAGGGCGAGCGGGTCGACACCGGCCTGAGGGTAACCTCCGAGCCAGTGGTTATCGCTGCAATCAGCTCGGATCCAGCCGCTGGAGTCGGCATTTTCGCCGCCCTTGCGGCGGGCGTCGTCAGCTTCCTCTCCCCCTGCGTGCTGCCGCTGGTCCCGGGCTACCTCTCGGCCGTCACCGGCGTCTCCGCGAGCGAACTCGAGGATGCCGGCTGGCGGCGGGTGCTGGGGCCGAGCCTGCTGTTCGTCGCCAGCTTCTCAACCATCTTCATCCTCCTCGGGCTGACCGCGACCGGGCTCGGCTCGTTCATGCAGGACAACAAGGAACTGCTGACCAAGATCTCCGGCGCCCTGATCGTCGCGATGGGCATCCTCTTCGTCGCCTCGCTCTTCATCACCCGCTTGAACCGCGAGTGGCACGTCGACGCCCTGCTCTCGCGGGCGGGCAAAGGCGGCCCGATCGTCGCCGGCGCCGCCTTCGCGATCGCCTGGACGCCCTGCATCGGGCCGACCCTCGGCGCCATCCTCGGCGCCGCCGCCGTCTCCGGCTCGGCCGGCCACGGGGCGTTCCTGCTCGCCGTCTACTCGGCCGGGCTGGCGATCCCGTTCCTGCTAACGGCCCTCGCCTTCTCGCGGATGACGACCGCCTTCGCCGTCGTCAAGCGCCACTACCAGGTGATCGTCGCGATCGGCGGCGTGATCCTGATCGCGATGGGCGTCCTGATCTGGACCGGCGAAATCACCCAGCTGAACGCCGAAATCATCTCCTGGGCCGAAGGTCTCGGCCTGGATTTCTGGAACGTCTGAGAAGCCGCCGGGCAGGCGGCTTCTCAGTTCTGGACCGGGGTGACGGTCTCTAGCTCTTTACCGACGGCCTCGGTGATCTCGAGGCCGTCGTCTTCGAGATCCCGGGAGCAGACGATGCGGAAGCGGCCGGTGCCGATCTCGCCGTCGGGGATAACCGGTAGGCCACGGATCGTGTCCCAGCCGAGCCGTTCGACCTCGAACGGGTTCATCCGCACCTCGGCCGCCGGGAACGGGCAGTTCGCGTTGTGCTGGTCGATCGCCTTCGAGATCGCCTCCAGGTTCTTGGCCTCGGCCGACATCGCTAGAGGATCTCTCCCGTGAGGTAGGCCTGGCCGACGGTGCCGCCGAGCGCCAGCAGGCGCAGGCCCTCCTCGCCGGCGATCACCCTGCGCTTCACCTCGGGCGGCACTTTGGCGATGTGGTCGGGGTCGAGCGGGAACCTGTGGGCAATCTCGGCCATCAGTCAGGAGCCTAGAGACTGGCGTCGAATCTCTCCAGCATGAACACCAACCGGCTGGAGGCCTTCTCCGACGGCGTCTTCGCGATCGCGATCACGCTGCTGGTCCTGGAGATCCAGATCCCCGAGCCGGGCTCCGGGCGCCTGAGCCACGAGCTCGCCGCCCAGTGGCCGAGCTACGCCGCGTTCTTCATCTCCTTCCTCACGATCGGGATCATCTGGATCAACCACCACGCGATGCTGCGGCGCCTGGCGCGAGCCGACCACTCGATCCTGATCTGGAACCTGTTCCTGCTGATGACGGTCTCGATCCTGCCCTTCACCACGGCGCTGATGGCCCAGTATCTGAAGGAGAGCGAGGGTGAGAGCCTGGCAGCCGGGATCTATGCCGGCTCCTTCCTCCTGATGGGCGTCGTCTTCGCCGGCATGCAGCGTCACATCCTCTTCCGCCGCCCCGAGCTGCTCGAGGAGGAGATCGACGAGCGTACGCGGATCCGCACCCTACGCTTGGCGGCGCTCGGAGTCGTCCCTTACCTGCTCGCGGTTGCCCTCGCTCCGCTCTCGCCCTACATCTCACTGGCGATCTGCGGTGCCCTCGTCGTCTACTACGCGCTGCCAGTGGCCAGCAGCGCACCCGAGGCAATCCAGCGGCCGCCGGCCTGACCTCCGGCTATCCTCGGGACGGTCGCAAAGTCGTCTGGGGAGGAGTGAGATGCCGGGTCACCGGCGGCACAGGAGCGGGTTCCGCGTCGGCGTCGCAGTTGCAGCCGTGCTTTTCGCCCTCTGCTTCGCGTCCTCCGCTGCGGCCGAGTGCGCAACCATGATCGCCGACCCGGCCCCCGGATACGGGGGCTCCGTCCAGGGGATCTCGTGTCGCTACGAAGACGGGGCGCAGATCAGCTGGACCGTGCCGGCAGGGATCACGGACGCCCGGTTCTACGCGATCGGCGCCGACGATGCCGTCGCCGGCCGCGGCGGCACGACGACGGCGCGGCTGCCGGTCTCGCCTGGGACGACGCTGACCCTCGAACCCGGCGCCGGTGGCGAAGCGTCGGTCGTCAAGCTCGGGGACGTGCCCTTGATCGTGGCCGGCGGCGGCAACCGGAAAGCGGCGAGCTACGTCGCTTCCGGTGCTTCGGAGATCGAAGTCCGACCCGCGGGCGCACCGATCCAGCCGGCCCTCGATGGCATCACCTACATCGGGAACGGCCAGATCGACGTCAGCTGGGGGAGCTTCGGCAAAGAGCCGAACTGGTGCGTGGTGCCCGAGCTGAAGGGCCTGCGCGCGCGGGTCGCGCGCAGGAAGCTGGCGGCGGCGAATTGCGCCGTCGGCGAGGTCACCCGCCGTCCAGCCCGGCGGCCGGACCGCGGCCGCGTCAGGCGCCAGTCGCCGCGCGCCGGGTCCGAACTGCCCCCCGGCCTCGCTGTCGTCGACCTCTGGGTCGGCGCGAAGCCCGCGCCGTCGTTCTGAGCGGCGCCCGATCCCGTCCCGCCTCCCTCCTACCATCGGTGGGTGGCCTTCGATCGCACGATTGCGCACCTCGACATGGACGCGTTCTACGCGTCGGTCGAGCTGCGGCGGCGGCCCGAGCTGAAGGGGAAGCCGGTCGTCGTCTGCGGCTCGGGGCCGCGGGCGGTGGTGACGACGGCGAGCTATGAGGCGCGGCGGCTGGCCGGGATTCACTCAGCGATGCCGGCGGCGACGGCGCGGCGGCGGCTGCCGGACGCGATCTACATCAAGCCGGACTTTCCCGCCTATCGCGAGGCCTCGGCGCAGGTGATGGAAGTGCTGAAGCGCAATGTCGAGGTGGTCGAGGTGGTCGGACTCGACGAGGCATATCTCGACCTCACCGGCATCTACTCGCCGAAGGCGACGATGCGGCGGATCGCCGCCCAGATCCGCCAGCAGACGGGCCTGACCTGCTCGGTCGGGATCTCCGAGAGCCGGATGCTGGCGAAGATCACCAGCGAGCTCGGCAAGCCGGCTGGCCTCGTCGTCCTCTCGCGAGAGGCGGCGTTGGAGCGCTTCGCGGCGGAATCGCCGGGACTGATCCCCGGGATCGGGCCGAAAACCGTGCAGCGGCTGGAACGGATGGGCGTTCGCACGCTCGCCGACCTGCAGCGCCGCGAGGCGCCGGAGCTCGAAGCCGCCTTCGGGCCGCGCTCGGGCGCCTGGCTGCACGCCCGTGGCCGGCTCTGGGACGAGACGCCGATCTCGGTCGAGCGTGAGACCAAGTCGCAGTCGACCGAGATCACCTTCGACGTCGACGTCAGCCAGCGCGGCGAGCTCGAGCGGCACCTGGTCGAGCTTGGCGAGGAGCTCTGCCGGCGCCTTGCCAAGCGCGAGCTCGAGGGCCGCAGCATCGGGATCAAGATCCGCCTCGACGACTGGACCAACGTCACCCGCTCGCACTCGGTCGACGCCGCCACCAACGACCCGGCGGTCGTTGTCCCGGTCGCTCTCGACCTGCTGCGGGCCTATGACCCGCAGCGGCCGGTGCGGCTGCTCGGCGTCCGCCTCGCATCTTTCGAGAACGAAGCGGACGCCGGAGCCGAGGACGATGCCGGGCCGCAGATGCGGCTCAGCCTGTCTGCTTAGTGGTCGACGAGGATCGTGTCGACCCCCGGGAAGCCGAGCCGGTCGCGCGTCGCCTCGGTGAGGTCGAAGTCGCGGCCGGCGACGTAGGGTCCGCGGTCGATCACCGGCACCGTCAGCGAGTGGCCGTGGTAGCGGATCGTCACCCTCGTCCCGCAGGGCAGGGTCTTGTTGGCGACGCCGAGCGTTCCCGGCATCAGGGTGCCGCCGCAGGCGACGCCATTGCCGTAAAGGCCGGGCCCGTAGTAGGAGGCGCCGGCTTGGCGGTAGCTGGTCAGGCGCCGTCCCTCGCTCGCTGAGCCGTGGGTGTGGCGGCCATGGACGGCGAAGGCGCGGACACGGTAGTCGCCGATTCGGTCCAGCTTCCAGCGCAGGCGAAAGCTGCCGTTGGCGTTCGTCTGGGTGACGAGCACCCGCGGCTCGGGGCCGCGGAAGACCAGCTTCACCCGGTGGCCCCCACTGGGTCGCACCTTGCCGTGGACGGCGACGCCGTTGCCGGCGAGCACCGTGTGCCCGGAGAGGTGCAGGGAGACGTGGGAGCGGACGCGCTCGGGGTGCTTGTGCTGCTGCTTCTGGTGGTGCGAGGCCGCGGGGGCCGTCGCGACTCCGACCGTGAGCGCGGCCACAGCCGCAACGGACAGGAGGTATCGCATGCGTTCAACTCGCTTTCCTCGTTTCGGAGCCGAACACGCTAGGAAGCCGTCGAGAGCGGAAATGTGAGCGAACGCACATAAATCGCTTATCGCAAGCTGACGACCAAACCGCTCTGTAAAGCCGAAAGCTAGCCCTGTACCGCTCAAGCATCCTGTGCGAAGATGGATGCGTGGCTGCTGACAGGCTGACCGGGCTGGACGCGTCGTTCCTCCATATGGAGCGAGAGGGCGCCCACATGCACGTCGCCTCGACGATCATCTTCGAAGGTCCGGCCCCCTCCCACACCGAGTTCCGCGACCACATCGGCTCGCGCCTGCACCTGGTGCCGCGCTTCCGCCAGAAGCTGCGCACGGTGCCGCTCGACCAGGGCCGGCCGGTCTGGGTCGACGACCCTCACCTCAACCTCGAGTACCACGTGCGACAGACCGCGCTGCCGGCTCCGGGCTCCGACGAGCAGCTCCGCAATTTGGCGGCCCGGATCTTCTCCCAGCAGCTCGATCGCTCCAAGCCTCTCTGGGAGCTGTGGCTGGTCGAGGGCCTGGACGACGGTCGCTTCGCGATCATCGGCAAGAGCCACCACGCGCTGGTCGACGGCGTCTCCGGGGTCGACATCACGACCGTCCTCTTCGATCTCGACCGTGAGCCAGAGGGCTCGCCCTCGACGCCGCCGCCCTGGCTGGCGCGGCCCGAACCGTCCGACCTGCATCTGCTGACCGAGGCGCTGCGCGAACGGCTGACCAGCCCGAAGGAGATCGCACGCGGCGTCCGCGCCGTCTTCCGCGGTCCGCGCCAAGTGCTGCGCGGCGTCGGCGCCACCTCGAAGTTCGCGGCGACCGGGATGAGTGCCCCCCACACCGTCTTCAACGTCGAGATCGGCCCGCACCGGCGCTTCGCGATGGCCCAGGCCTCGCTCGCCGACCTCAAGCGGGTCAAGGACGAGCACGGCGGCACCGTCAACGACGTCATCCTCTCGGCCGTCGCCGGCGCTCTCGGCAAGTACCTGCGGGCCCGCGGCCACGACACCGAGGGCCTCGAAATGCGGGCGATGGTCCCGGTCAGCGTCCGCGCCGAGGAGGAGCACGGGGCGCTCGGCAACCGGATCTCGGCGATGATGGCGCCGCTGCCGGTCTGGTGCGAGGACCCGGTCGAGCGGCTGCGAATCGTGACCGAGGAGATGGGCGACCTGAAGTCCTCCGGTCAGGCGGTCGGGGCCGAGATCCTGACCAAAATCACCGACTTCGCACCGACCACGATCGCCTCGCAGGCGGCGCGCCTGCAGCCCGCTCAGCGCTTCTTCAACCTGGTCGTCACCAACGTGCCGGGGCCACAGTTCCCCCTCTACGTGCTCGGCCGCCAGATGGAGTCGATCTTCCCGATGGTGCCGCTGGCCCGGCGCCAGGCGCTCTGCGTCGGGATCATGTCCTACAACGGCCAAGTCAACTTCGGCCTGGTCGGCGACTACGACGCGATGGCCGACCTCGAGAGCTTCGCCCTCGACCTCGAGGCGGCGACCGGCGAGATCGTCGCCACCGCGCCGAAGCCGAAGAAGGTCAAGGCTTCGAGCAACGGTGTCGGTACGGCAGTCGCCGAGCCCACGTCATAGGCCAAGCCGCCCCCGGACGCGGAAGCAGGGGCGCGAGATCGCCGGTGATGATAAGCGCGCCCCTGCTGGAGCAGAGGAGGCGGCGCTTTATTTGACGACGTGGCCGCTGATCTCGAACGGCAGCTGGTCGGTCAGGTAGCGCCAGTCGAGGCGGCGGGCGCTGAAGCCGCTGGCGCGGGCGTCGGCGTTGACGAGGACGGCGGTGATGCGGCTGAAACGGGCGGGGTCGGGCAGGCGCGCGGTCAGCTTGCCACCGCGCTCGCGGAAGTCGATCACGGTGACCGGGCGGCCGTGCTTTTCGCTGCCGATGCGGCCGACCAGGGCCAGGCCGGAGGCGGTTCCTTCCGGTGCGACAGCGTGGACGGCGAGCGCCTTGCCGTCACGGGCGGCGACCCCGAGCATCGCGAAGGTCGTGTGGTTTAGCAGGCGGGTCAGGTGCTTGCCGTCGAGCGGCAGCGAGCCCTGGCGCGGCATGTCCGGGTAGAGCCGGCTCTCGCGGAAGCCCTTGCCGGTGCGCCACTCGGCGACGGCGGCGGCGAAACGGGTGAAATCGCGACTGAGGTCGGAGGGACCGGCGGCGCGGATCGCCGCTTCGTAGGCCTTGACCGAGAAGCCACCGGGACGGGTGTGGATCGCGTCGGCCCAGGCCTTGCGCACGATCGGGATCCCGTAATGGCGGGCCAGCCACTCGTTCCAGACCGCGGAGCCGTACTCCTTGATCGAGCTGGTCGTCAGCGGCGTGTCGTAGCGGTGGACCCAGCGGCCGACGTAGCGCAGGTAGTCGTTGATCCCGTTGTAGACCTGGTCCTCCATCCAGACCGCGCTCGACTCGGCGAACCAGGGGTCCTGGTAGGCGTCGTAGCCGAACTGGAGGATGTGGTTGTACTCGTGGGCGATCGTCACCTCGAGGTCGTGCATCTGCGTCGTCTGCGGGAACTCGAACGGGCTGTAGTCGTTGTCGAGCACGAGGTATCCGTACAGCCGCCGCGGCAGCGGGTGCTCTTTCGTCTCCTGGCCGGAGTCGGGAGCGGCGTAGCCGAACAGTTCGCCGCCGATCTGCGAGAGGTAGATGTCGGTCTTGCCGTGACCGCCGCCTTTCGTGCCGTCGCTCTTCGGCTCGCGCCAGCCGAGCTCGTCGTTCTCGACCTGGTGGACGTGTTCGGCGACCTTCAGCACCCGCTCGACGTAGTCGGGGACGCCGTCGCCGTTCGTGTCCTTGAGGTTCGGCGCGTCGAGGCCCTCTTCGACCCAGTGGACGCAGAAGTGGGGCGAGCAGGCCGGCGACTGCTTCGCCTGCGGCACGGTGTAGGCGTTGCGGTTGGGGTCGGGATCGTCGGTCGGTCTCCCCCGCGCTTCGGTCGGCCGCGGCTTCGGCACGATGAACGGCTTCTGCGCGGGCGAGGCGAGGCTGGGGACCGCCTGCGAGAGGCCCTCGGCGGCGCTGGCGGCAGCCGGCGTCGCGGCGAGGGCCAGAAGCGCCGCCACCGAGATCCCGACCACAAGGCGGCGTGGGTCCCTCACCCGCAGAACCCTAGAGGTTGCAGGTAAATCTCTCCTGACCAGGGCTTGTGAGGGGTCCGGGCGCCGCGCTCGCGATACTTCTCTGCTCCGATGCGCGTAGCCCTGGCCCAGATCGACCCCACCGTCGGCGACATCGACGGCAACGCCGCCAAAGTCGCCGAGTGGATCGGCCGTGCCGCCGAGGCGGGGGCCGAGCTGGTGATCTTCCCCGAGCTCTGCATCCCCGGCTACCCGGCCGAGGACCTCTACCTGAAGCCCCACTTCGTCGAGGCCAACCGCCGCGCCGTCGCCGAGCTGGCGCGCGCGGTGAGCGGGATCACGGCGCTGGTCGGCTTCGCCGAGCCGGTCGCCGGCGGCGGCGACTTCCGCCACGCCCACAACTCGACCGCCGTCCTCGCCGACGGTGCGGTCGCGGCCGTCTATCGCAAGAACCGGCTCCCCAACTACGCCGTCTTCGACGAGCAGCGCTACTTCCTCCCCGGCACCGAGCCGCTGACGATCGAGATCGGCGCGACGACGGTCGGGCTGACGATCTGTGAGGACTGCTGGGCGCCGGGGCCGCCGGCGCAAGCTGAGGCCGATGCGGGCGCGAAGCTGATCGCCAACCCCTCGGGCTCGCCCTACCACCGCGGCAAGGGGCGCGAGCGCGAGACGATGTTCTTCGAACGAGCCCGCGAGTACGGCGCCTTCGTCGCCTTCTGCAACCTGGTCGGCGGCCAGGACGAGCTCGTCTTCGACGGCCAGAGCCTGTTGGTCGGGCCGGGTGGCGAGGTTCTCGCCCGCGCCGCCCAGTTCGAGGAGGAGCTGCTGGTCTGCGAGGTCCCCGCCGCGGAGCCGGGGCCGCTGGCCGAGCCGCTCACCGACATCGACGAGGTCTACGCGGCGCTGGAGCTGGGATTGCGCGACTACGTCGGTAAGAACGGCTTCCGCCACGTCGGGGTTGGCCTCTCGGGCGGGATCGACTCGGCGCTGGTGGCAATGCTCGCGGCCGACGCCGTCGGGCCCGAGCGGGTCAGCTGTGTGGTGATGCCGTCGCCGCATTCCAGCTTCGAAACCCAGCAGGACGCCAGGAATATCGCTGCGAACCTCGACTGTGAGCTGCTCGAGATCGGGATCGAGCCGATGATGGCTGGCTATGAGCAGGCGCTGGCCGGCCTCGGCGCCGCCCCGGACGGGCCCGATCTCGCGGCGGAGAACATCCAGGCCCGGATCCGCGGCAACCTGATGATGGCGCTCTCCAACCGCCAGGGCTGGCTGGTGCTGACGACCGGCAACAAGAGCGAGATGTCGGTCGGCTACGCGACGCTCTACGGCGACATGGCAGGCGGCTTCGCCGTGATCAAGGACGTCCCCAAGGGGCTCGTCTACGAACTGGTTGAACGGCGCAACGAGCGCGCCGGGCGCGAGCTGGTGCCGGCCTCGGTGATCGAGCGCCCGCCCTCGGCCGAGCTGCGGCCCGACCAACTCGACAGCGACTCCCTGCCCGACTACGACCTGCTCGACCGCATCCTCGAGGCCTACGTCGAGCGCGACCAGGGCCGCGAGGAAATGATCGCAGCCGGGTTGCCGGCGGAGACGGTCGACGAGGTGATCCGGCTGGTCGACCGGGCCGAGTACAAGCGCCGCCAGGCGGCGCCGGGGATCCGGATCACGCCGCGTGCCTTCGGCAAGGATCGGCGGCTGCCGATTACGAACCGCTTCGGCGGTTGAGCTAACTGCCCGGCCGGGGCCTGACGGCCATGGTCATCGTGCCGGTTGCGCAGAGACGCTCCTGGTCGTCGACGACTTCGACGTCCCAGAGCCAGGTGGTGCGGCCGCGGTGGCGGGCGCGGGCGCGGACTTCGGCGTCGCCCTCGGTGACCGGGCGGACGAAGTTGACGTTGATCGCCTGGCCGACGGAGATCTTGCCCTCCTCCCAGACATGGACGGCGGTCGCCAGCGAGCAGAGCCCCTCGATCCCGCTCGAGTAGACGCCGCCGTGCATCAGCCCGAACGGCTGCGCCAGCTCTTCGCGCATCGTCACCCGGGCCCGGGCTCCCTCCGGGTCGATGCTCAGCACCTCGCCGCCGATCAGTTCGTCGAACGGCGAGCGCATGCTGTCGAAGGGCGGCGGCAGCCTTAACTCAGCCATCGCGCCCAACCCTATCTGGGTCGTTAGGGTTCGCGGACCATGGGGCTGAGCGACGATCAGAGAGCGATGCTGCGCCTGGTGGCGCAGCGGGGCGAGCGGGGCTACGAGGACATCGCGGCGCTGAAAGGGCTCAGCGTCGAGGAGGTCCGCGCCCAGGTCGCTGCGGCGCTGGCCCAGCTCGACGACGAAGGAGCGCTTGCGGGCGAGGCGCCGGCGGCCAAAGCTGAGAGCGTGCCCGAGGAGAAGCCCGAGCCGCCGAAGGCGGCCGAGCAGGCACCCCCTCCCCCGCCTCCGGCCGCCGCCGAGCCGAAACCGGCGGCAGAGGAGGCCAAGCCGAAGCGGCCGGGCCTCTCGATGCCGACCGGGACCGGCCTGCGGGCGGCGATCGCCGGCGTCGTCATCGTCGTCGCCCTGGTCGTGGTCATCGTCCTCGTCAGCGGCGGCGGCGGCGGTGACTCGACGACCGGCTCGTCGGCGGGCCAGCAGACGACCGCGGCCAGCAACCAGCCCGTCACCAACTCCAAACAGGTGACCAAAGCGATCTTGAACGAAGTCGGCGGTTCCGGTGCCGAGGGCGTCGCGATCTTCGGCCGCTTCAAGAACAAGCTGGCGCTCGAGCTCGCCGCCGAAGGGCTCCAGTTCACGCCGAAAGGCACCTCTTACACCGTCTGGCTGGCGGCCTCGCCGCAGAAAATGCTGCCGCTGGCGTCCACCGCGGTGCCGAAATCGGGAAAAATCGGCGCCCAGTTCGAAGTCCCGGTCGAAGTCCTCGCCTATCTGGCGAGCGAAACCTTCAGCGACATCACCATCACCAGGACCGACGACGCCACCTTGGAAGCGGCGCTGAAAGAAGCGACGGAAGCCAAAGATGCGCCGGAATACACCGGCGAAGCGGTCCTCAACGGCACCGTCACCGGCCCGGTCGTCGGCGCCCAGATCCGCCAGGAAGAAAAAGAAAAGGAAGGCTAGGGGACCTAGGGCAGGAGCTTGCTGGGATTCATGATCCCCGTTGGGTCGAGCTGCGCCTTGACGGCGCGGAGGACGTCGATACCGGTCTCCCCCACCTCGGCCTGCATGTAGGGGGCGTGGTCGCGGCCGACCGCGTGGTGGTGAGTGATCGTCGCTCCGCAGGCGACGATCGCCTCGCAGGCCGCCTGCTTGACCGCCCGCCACTGCTCGAGCTCGGCGCCGCGGCGGGCGCGGGCGGCGAAGGTGAAGTAGAGGGAGGCACCGTCGGCGTAAGCGTGCGAGAGGTGGCACCAGACCAGCCCGGGCGTCCCCTGGGCCTCCAGCGCCCCGGAGATCGCCGCAGCGACGCTCTTGTGCAGCTCGCCGAGGCGGGTCCAGGTGTGCGAGGTCTCGAGCGTCTCGACCATCGCCCCCAGCGAGATCAGGGTGTCGCGCAGGTAGGGCCCTTGGTAGCGGCCGTGCTCCCAGGAGTTGCCGGCGCTCTGGCCAAGATACGCGGCGCCACCGGCGCGCAGCGCCCGTACCGCCAGCGAGCGGCCGCGGGCGACAGTCTCCTCCCCGCCCTCGAAGCCGACGATCATCAGTGCCCCGCCGCGCTTGCCGCGCAGGCCAAGGTAGCCGTCGAAGAGGCGGCCGGCGCTGCCGCGCGGGCCCGAGAGCGCCAGCGAGCCCTGCGTCTCCTCCTCGTCGGAAACGCGGACGATGCTCGGCAGCCCCGGGCCCTGGGCGAGGGCGCGGACGATCTCCGCCCCGGCCTCGAAGCTCTCGGCGATCCAGGCCTCGTAGCGGCGCACGGGAGGCACCGGGCGGACGCGGACGGTGACGTCGGGGATGATGCCGAGGACCCCCTCGGAGCCGATCACGAGCTCGCGCAGGGCCGGCCCGGCGGCGGTGTGCGGGGTCGCCAGGGTCTCGACGTCGCCGGCCGGGGCCAGCATCCGGACCGAGCTGACGAGGGCGTCGAAGCGGCCGTAGCCGCTCGATGCCTGGCCGGCGGAGCGGGTCGCGGCGAAGCCGCCGATCGTCGCGTACTCGAAGGACTGCGGGAAGTGGCCGAGCGTGACCCCCTCGCGGCCGAGCGCCGCCTCCGCCTCGGGGCCGCGCAGGCCGGCGCCGAGCCGGGCGGTGAGCGAGCGCTGGTCGACCGTCACCTCGCGAAAGCCGCCGAGGTCGAGGCTGACGAGGCGCTCGTGGCCACCGCGCAGGGGCTCGACACCGCCGACGACGCTGGTGCCGCCGCCGAAGGGGACGATTGCCACGCCCTCCGCGGCGCAGACGTCGAGCACCCGCCGCAGGGCGGCGCCGTCGGCCGGCATCAGGACGGCATCGGGGGCGTCCTCGAGCCGCCCGAGCCGCATCCGCGCCAGATCGGCGTAGCCGCGGCCGCTGGCATGGCGCAGCCGGTCCTCATGACCGTCGAAGACGTTCTCGGCGCCGACGGCGTCGATCAGGGCTTGTGGCAAGGGCTGCGCGGCCGGCAGCGCGAAATCGCCGAGCTCCGCCGCCAGCGGCCACGGCTCAAGGTCCCCAAGGCGCTCGCGCAGGACGCCGAGCGCCTCGGCGTCGAGCTCCGGGCTGATCGACGGGTCGCCCCACCCCCACCAGTTCGAGTCGCGCCGCGGGTTCACATTGACCTCACTGTCGACTTTGTTCGACACGTGGAAACAAACTCGACATTCACGTCAGCGCCCGCTCGATCCCGTCGAGGGCCTCGTCGAGGATCGATCCCTGGCCGTGGCGCATCATCGGCCCGCCCATCCGCGACATCCCGCGCAGCTGCTGGACCGAGGCGAGGCTGACCAAGGTCTCGCCATCGCGCGACTTCAGCCCGATCTCGACCACCGAGCTGCGCAGGTGTTTGGCGAACGGCGTCCCCTCCAGCTCCTGCTCCCAGACGTAGCGTTCCTCGGCGGCGGAGCTGACGCAGCGGAAGTCGGCCCGCACGCCCCGCCCCTCAGCGGTCTGCAGCACCTTGGTCCACTGGCTGCGCTTGCCTCCCGGCTTCTGATCGACGTTCTCGACCCGTCCCGTCCGCGGCCACCAGCGCGGCAGGCTGTAGGGATCGGAGACGAGCTTCCAGACGTCGGCCACCGGCGCCTCGATCGTCCGCTTGCGGGTCACCCGGGGCACGGCACGCCGGGCGTCAGTCTCCGGCGAGGCGGCGCAGGTCGCGGACCAGCAGCAGGTGCTTGAGGTGGCTGACGGTCGCCGCCAGGCTTTCCAGGCTCTGCAGGGCCTCCTTGCGGCGCTCGGGGTTGCGCGAGCGCAGCGAGGGTCCGAGCAGCGCTTCCAGCAGCTGCGCCTCGCGGTCGGCGGAAGAGCGGAAGATGCGCAGGTTGCGGGCGCCGACTCCGACCCGTGAGAGTTCGTTGGCGGCGCGGACGATCTCGCGGTCGGTCTCGTCGTAGACGACTTTGCCGTCGCGTTTCTCGGGCTGGACGATGCCGAAGTTCTCGAGCTCGCCGACCAGCTCCTCGCGGGCGCCGGTCTCCTCGATGACCTCTTCCAGCGTCAGGTAGGTGCGGGCGGTGTCGACCAGGATCGCGCGGCGGACGGCGCCGCCGGAAGGCTTGCGGTCACCGTCGCCGCCGAGGATCATGTCGTTGCCGGCAGCCAGCTCCTGGCGGATCACCCGCAGCGGCAGGAACTCGTCGCGCTGCAGGCGCAGGATCGTCCGCAGTCGCTCGACGTCGGACTGGCTGTAGAGGCGGTAGCCGCCCGAGGTGCGGCGCGGGTTCAGCAGCTTCTGGTCCTCGAGGTAGCGGATCTTCGAGATCGAGACGTCGTCGAACTCGTTCTGGAGGATCTTGCAGACGGCGCCGATCGTCAGCGCCTTGCGCGGGCGGGTCGGCGAGTCGGGGGTGCGGGAAGGGGATTCGGAGACGGCCATCGTCTAACGCTCCAGGTAGCTCAGCTTGTACTTGCCGACCTGGATCTCGTCGCCGTCGGCAAGGCGGTGGGACTCGATCCGGCGGCGGTTGACGTAGGTGCCGTTGAGCGAGCCGAGGTCATCGATGTAGAGGCCGTCGCGGCGCCGCACCAGCAGCGCGTGGTTGCGGGAGACGGTGACGTCGTCGAGGAAGACGCCGGCGTCGGGACTGCGGCCGATCGAGACCCGGTCCTCGCCGATGCTGAAGCTCTCGCCGGCGCGGCCGCCACCGGCGCGGATCACCAGCGCCGCCCCCGACTCCTCGACCACCTCGTCGATGTCGACCGGCAGCATCTCGCCGGTCTCGTCGACCCGGTAGGTCATCGTCGTCGGGTCATCGCCGCCGTCGGCGGGACCGCCCAGGTAGGCGCCGCATTTCTGGCAGTAGTTCGCGCCCTCGGGGTTGGCGAACCCGCACTCGGGACAGTGGACGGCCATCGCAGCTGCTCGCTTCGGTCAGGCGGCGGCGTCGTCGTCCGGCGCTTGGGCCTTGCCGGCGAGGATCTCGGTCAGTTGCTCGACGTCGTCGCCGGAGATCAGCGCCTCGCCGCCCTCTCGTTTCTGGCGCAGCCGGTTGACCAGCTCGGCCCGCAGGATGTCGATCTTCCCGTGCAGGACCCGCCGTTTGTAGGAGATCTCGTTCTCCTCGGCCATCAGGTTGTCGATCAGGTCCTTCAGCTCCTTGTCGCTGAGTGAGCCGAGATCGGGAAAGGTGTCCTCCATGGATGCTCCTGACTAGAGGGGGCTGGCGCCTCCGTTTGCGCGAGTGGCGAGTATAGATCGATCTCGGCCAAAGGTTCAACTCCAGGTTGAAGGTTCGGCCGAGTTGGTGCTCAGCTTGCAGCGCCGGCGCCGCGGACGGCGCGCAGACCCGTCCGCGCGTAGAGCACGGTGGCGATGATCGCCATCACCAGCCCCCAGATCAGGAGCGCGGTCGCAACCCAGCCCGGCGCCAGCAGGGCGAGGAAGATCCCGCCCATGATCGGGAAGACCGAGATCCGCCCCGGCCAGTTGACCTCGAGGTCGACCCCGTGGCGGAGGCCGTACTGGGCGAGGCACAGCATCGTCAGCTCGCGCAGGGCAAGAACCAGCAGCGCCCAGCGCGGCAGCAGCTCGAAGCTCCAGCAGACGACGGCGCCGGCGAGGATCGTCAGTCGGTCGATCAAGGGGTCCAACAATGCCCCGAGGCGGCTGAACTGGCCGGTGGCGCGGGCGAGGAAGCCGTCGAGGTAGTCGCCGGCGGCGATCACCCAGAAGACCATCGCCGAGAGCACGGAGGTGCCGTCCTCGGTGTTGTAGGCGAGGACGAGAAAGACGGGTATCAGCGCCAGGCGGACGTAGCCGACGAAGTTCGGCAGCGTCCACGGGTTCAGCGGCTCGCCGCTTTTCGTCTGCTTCGGTTTCGGCCCGCTGCGGTCGAGGCCGAAGCGGCGGCGGAGGCGACCACGGCCAAATGGGGCCGTGCCGGGCATCTCAGTCGGCCGCCGCCGGGCCGGCGCCCACCATTCCGGCGAGCAGCTCCTCGGCCCGGGTCACGACCTCGGCCAGGGGCAGCTCGTGCTCGGCGCCACTGGCGCGCTCGGCCGCCTCGACGATGCCGTTGGCGAGGCCGCGACGGCCGGCGACGATCCGCAGCGGGCAGCCGAGCAGCTCGGCGTCGGTCAGCTTCTGCCCCGGTCCGGCGTCGCGGTCGTCGTAGAGCGTCTCGACGCCGGCGGCGAGCAGCTGCTCGTAGATCTTGTCGGCAGCCTCGCGCTCGGGCTCGCCGGCCTTCGCCAGGGAGACGAGGTGGACGCTCCAGGGCGCGATCGCCGGCGACCAGACGATCCCGTTCTCGTCGGCGCGCTGCTCGATCGCTGCGGCGACGATCCGCGCCGGCCCGATCCCGTAGCTGCCCATCACGATCGGCTGCTCGCTCCCGTTCTCGTCGAGGTAGGTGGCGCCGAGCGGCACCGAGTAACGGCTGCCGAGCTTGAAGATGTTGCCGACCTCGATCGCCCGCTCGATCGCGATCGTGCCGCCGCCGGGCGCGGTGTCACCGGCCTCGACCGTGCGCACGTCCATCTCCTCGAAGGAGAAGTCGCGGCCGGGCTGGACTCCGCGCAGGTGGGCATCGGGCTCGTTGGCGCCGGTGACGTAGGAGTCGCCGTCGATTGCGACGTCCTTGATCACCGGAACCTTCGCCCCGACCGGGCCGATGAATCCGACCGGGCCGAGCTCGGCGGCGATCTCCTCCTCTTTGGCGAGGCGGAAGGTGGCGCCAAGCGCGTTCTGCAGCTTGATCTCGTTGAGGCGGTGGTCGCCGCGGACGAGGACGAGGACCATGCCGCGGCCCTCGACGATCACCGGCAGCGCCTTGATGAAGGCCCCGGCCGGCAGGCCGAGGTGCTCGCCGACCGGCTCGACCTTGCCGAGGCCGGGGGTGTCGACCCGCTCCGGGGCTGGCAACGGCGGCGGCAGCTCGACCGGCTGCGCCTGGGCGGAGGCGATCTCGACATTGGCGGCATAGCCGGGCGCCAGCGCCACCTCGTCCTCGCCGGCGGCGCAGGGCGCCATGTACTCGTCGGCGCCGGAGCCTCCCATCATCCCGACGTCGGACTCGACCCGGTACCAGCGCAGTTCGCAGCGGTCGAAGATGCGGGCGTAGGCGCCGGCCTGTGCCTCGTAGGAGCGCGCCAGGCCCTCCTCGTCGCGGTCGAACGAGTAGGCGTCCTTCATCGTGAACTCGCGGGTGCGCAGCACGCCGGCGCGCGGCCGCGCCTCGTCGCGCTCCTTGGTCTGGATGTGGAACAGCATCAGCGGCAGGTCGCGGTAGGAGCGGACCTCGCGGGCGACGTGGTAGGTGATCGCCTCCTCGTGGGTCAGTGCCAGCACCATCGGCGAGCCCTTGCGGTCCTCGAGCTTGAACAGCTCCGGGATCGCGTAGCGCCCGGTCTTCTCCCAGTTCTCGGCCGGCTGCAGGACCGGCATCACGATCTCCTGGCAGCCGATCGCTTCCATCTCCTCGCGCAGGACCGCCTCGACCTTGCGCAGCGACCGCCAGCCCGCCGGCAGGTAGGTCCACAGCCCCGCCCCCAGCTGCCGGATCAGCCCGGCCCGCACCATCAGTTTGTGCGAGAGCGCCTCCGCGTCCGCGGGCGGGTCCTTCAACGTCGGCAGGAACGTCTGGCTGAGTCGGCTCACGCCGGGAAACCTATCCTCCGGGCGCGGCGACGCTACGCCCGGGTGAAGCGGCGGCCCGCGGTCGGCGAGGCCTCCTCGTCGAGCAGGACCTTGTCGGACTCGCCCTTTTCGGCCGCTTCGTGCTCCATCTGGGCGATCTTCTCGGGGGTCAGGTCGCCGGCGTTTTCGCGCTCGATGTTCGCCACCCACTCGGCGCCCTCGCGCGACTCGGCCTCGTCGAACTCGACCTTGCCGCCGCGATCGAGCGACTTGTCGATCTCTTCGAAGAGGGTGTCGACCAGCTGTGCCTGCGGCACCTTCCGCAGTGGTTTGCCGCCGGCGAAGATCAGGCCCTCGTTCTTGGCGCCGGCGATCCCGAAGTCGGCGGCGCTGGCCTCGCCGATGCCGTTGACGGCGCAGCCGAGGACCGCCACCTCGACCGGCTCCTCGTAGGCTTCGAGCCGCTGCTCGATTTCGGCGACGACCGAGTCCATGTCGAACTGGAGGCGGCCGCAGGTCGGGCAGGCGATCAGGACCGGGCCGCGCTCGCGCAGCTGCAGCGCCTTGAGGATCTCCCAGGCGACTTTGACCTCCTCCTCGGCGTGGAAGGTCGAGAGGCTGATCCGGATCGTGTCCCCGACTCCGTCGGCCAGCAAAGTCCCCAGTCCGACCGCCGATTTGAGCGAGCCGGACCATTTCGTCCCCGCCTCGGTGATCCCGAGGTGCAGCGGGTAGGGGATCTTTTCGGAGAGCAGCCGGTTGGCGGCGATCGTGTACGGGACGTTGGTCGACTTGATCGAGACCTTGAAGTTCTCGAAGTCGAGGCCCTCCATCAGTTCGACGAACTCGACCGCGGCGGCGACCAGCGCCTCGACCGGCGCCTCGCGCTCGAGCTCGTGCAGGTGCTTGGGCAGCGAGCCGGAGTTGACGCCGATCCGCATCGGCACGCCCTTGGCGTTCGCCTTCTCGGCCACCTCGGCGACTTTCTCGCGGCCGCCGATGTTGCCGGGGTTGAGGCGGATGCAGTGGGCGCCGGCTTCGATCGCTTTCAGCGCCAGGGTGTGGTTGAAGTGGATGTCGGCGATCACCGGGATCGGCGATTCCTTGACGATCGTCTTCAGCGCCTCGGCGTCCCGCTCGCGCGGGACCGCGCAGCGGACCAGGTCGGCGCCGGCGTCGGCGACTTTGCGGATCTGCTCCATCGTCGCCGCCAGGTTCGCGGTCTCGGTCTTGGTCATCGTCTGGACGACGACCGGCGCACCGCCGCCAATCGGCACCCCGCCGACGAAGATCTGCCTTTTTGAAGCCATATCTGAAGGTTATCCGTGTGGGCTCGCGCTCCTGCCCACGGTTGACGACTAGCGGACCTTGAAGCCTTCGCCGCTGATGCGGCCGATGTCGTTGGAGAGACCGAGGACGAACAGCATCAGGACCAGCGCGAAGCCGACGATGCTGGCCCGTTCCATCACCCGCAGCGAGACCGGCGCCCCGCGCAGTTTCTCGACGATCGCCCAGAAGATGTGGCCGCCGTCGAGCGGCAGGATCGGCAGCAGGTTGATCAGGCCGAGCGAGAGGCTGACGATCGCCAGCAGGATCAGCGCCGGCGCAACGCCGAAGTCGATCACCTGGTTGGCGACGTCGCTGGTGCCGACGATGCCGGAGATCTGCTTGCGCTGTTCCTCTTCGAAGAGGTGGCTGAAGACGTGGAAGGTGCCTGAGGCGACCAACCACATCCGGTCCCAGGCCTCGCTGGCGGCGGCCCCGGCGCTGATGTCGAGCCCTTCGAACCCGTAGGAGAACCCGACCAGGGCGCGTCCCGCTTCCGTGTTGTATTCGGGGCGGACCGAGATCGCCCGCAGCTCGCCGTCGCGGCGGATCGTCAGCTCGACCGGGGTCGCGGCCCGGCAACCGTTGACCTGGGCGCCGGCGCAGGCGTGGGCGCCGATCAGGCGGCCGAAGCTGGCCAGGCGCTGTTCGGTTTCGAGCCCGCTGAGGGTGAAGCCGTCGACGGCAACCACTTCGTCGCCCGGCTGCAGGACCTGGGCGGCCGGGGTGTCGGGCCGGATTTCGCCGACCGTCTGGTTGGTCTTTTCAGAGCCGAGCAGGAAGACCCCGAAGAGGATCACGAAGGCGAGGACGATGTTCACGGCTGGCCCCGCGGCGACGACCACGATCCGCTTCCAGACCTTTTGGCGGTAGTAGGCGCGGTGCTCTTCCCCGGGAGGCAGCTCCTCTTCCGGGTTCATGCCGCTGATTTTCACGTACCCGCCAGCCGGGATCGATTTGATCCCGTACTCGGTCTCGCTGCGTTTGAACGACCAGATCGTCGGCCCGAAGAAGAGGAAGAAGCGCTCGACCCGCATCCCGGTCGCCTTGGCGGCGACGTAGTGCCCGGCCTCGTGCAGCATGATCAGCACGCAGAAGCCGAGGAAGATCAGGAGCCAGTTCATACCTTGGTCAACCCCGCAATCGCCTCGCGGCTGCGCTCACGCGCCTCGGCGTCGGTGGCGAAAAGGTCATCGAAATGGGTTATCGGCTGCGCCGGCATCTGCTCCAGCACGTCCTCGATCACGGCGGCGATGCCGGTGAAGGGGATGCGGCCGTCGAGGAAGGCGGCGACGGCGACCTCGTCGGCAGCGTTGAGGACGCAGGGGGCGGTCCCCCCCGCCTCGCCCGCCTCCAGCGCCAGCCGCAGACAGGCGAAGGTCTCGAGGTCGGGCTGCTCGAAGGTCAGGGAGCCGACGTCGGCCAGGTTCAGCTGCGGGACGTCGACGTCGACCCGCTGCGGGAAGTTCAGCGCGTAGGAGATCGGGACCCGCATGTCGGGGTAGCCGAGGTGGGCGAGCGAGGAGCCGTCGTTGAGCTGGATCAGCGAGTGGACTAGCGACTGCGGGTGGACGACGACGCCGATCCGCTCGTAGGGGACGGCGAAGAAATGGTGGGCCTCGATCGCCTCGAAGCCCTTGTTCATCAGCGTCGCCGAGTCGATCGTGATCCGGCCTCCCATCTGCCACGTCGGGTGGGCGAGCGCTTCCTCGACGCGTACCCCGTCGAGGTCGGCGCGGCCACGGAAGGGCCCGCCCGAGGCGGTGAGGATCAGCTTCTCCACGGTCCCCGGGGCCTCGGCGCCGATCAGCTGGTGCAGCGCCGAGTGCTCGGAGTCGACGGGCAACAGGCGGGCGCCGGTGCCCTCGGCGAGCGCCATCACCAGCTCGCCGCCGACTACGAGGCTCTCCTTGTTGGCGAGGGCGACGTCGATGCCCTCGGTCAGGGCGACCACGGTCGAGGCCAGGCCGGCGGCGCCGACGATCCCGTTGAGGACAAGGTCAGCGCCGGAAGAGGAGATCAGCTCGCGCACGCCCTCCTCGCCGGCGAGCACGTGGCCGTGCCACTGCGAGCGCGCCTTCGCTGCTGCATCGTCGTCGGCGATCGCGATCGCCGGCACGCCGTGCTGGCGCGCCTGCTCGAGCGCCAGCTCCCAGCCGGAGCCGGCGGCGAGGCCGACCGCCTGCAACTCGCTGGAGGCGCCGATCACTTCGAGCGCCTGGGTTCCGATCGAGCCCGTCGACCCGAGTATCAAGACCTTCTTCATGCCTCTCAGAGGATACGGAGCGGGCTCCCCCCGCCGAGTCCGTTCTCAGCCGCGCACATTCCCCGGCCTAGACTTGGGTATGGCTTCGCTGTCTGGGGCGGACCTGAAGGCGGCGCTGGATTTCGTCGCCGAGGCCCACGAGTTCGAGAGCATCGACGAATTCCGGATCGGGATCCAGCCGGGCCTGCTCCGACTCGTCCCGGCCGACCTGGCCGGCTACAACGAGGTCGATCCCGGCGGCTCCGCCTTCGTCATCACCCACCCGGTGCAGGTTCCCGACTCGGTCAACGCCGAACTACCCCGGCTCGCGCACGAGCATCCGCTGATCGTGGCGCAGGCGAACGGCGACCCCTGCGCCTACAAGATCTCCGACTTTCTCAGCCAGCGCCAGTTCCACTCTCTCGAGCTCTACGCTGAGCTCTACAAGCAGATCGACGCCGAGGATCAGATTGCCTTCGGCCTGCCGGGCCCGACGGTGATCGGGATCGCCCTCAACCGCGCCAGCCGCAGCTTCTCGGAGCGCGACCGCGATCTGCTCGATCTGCTGCGCCCGCACCTCGCCCAGGCGCACCGGCGCGTGCTCGAGCGCGAACGCGCGACTGCGGCGATGGCGGCGCTGGAGCGCGGTCTCTCCGAACGGGACGCGGCCGTAGCCCTCGTCGACGCCGGCGGCGCGATCGTCTTCGCCAGCGGCCGGGCGCCGCGGCTGCTCGCCGACTATTTCCCGGAGGCCCGCGGTCGTGGCGTGGCGCTGCCGTCGCTCGTCGCCGAGTGGTTGGCGGCACCGGCCGGAACTGCTGGCCCGGTGCCGCTCGAGGTCGGCGCCGAGCACGGCACTCTGACCCTGCGGGCCGATCCTGAGCCCAGCGGCGGCTGGCTCCTGACGCTCGACGAGGAGCTCTTTCCCACCCCAGAGCGCCTGCGCGGCCTCGGCCTCACGCACCGCCAAGCGGAGGTCCTCTCGCTGCTCGCCTCAGGCGCCGGCGTCGCCGGGATCGCCGCCGACCTCTACCTCAGCCCCGCGACGGTCCGCAAGCACCTCGAGAACGTCTACACCCGCCTCGGCGTCCATACGAGGGCCGAAGCCATAGCCCGCGCCCGCACCGCCTAGCCATCCGCGAGGTTGCCTTTTGCCTGTGCATGACAGGCAAAAGGCAACCTCAGCGGATCAGTAGACGAGGGCGACGGCTAGGTAGTAGCCGACGACTACGGTGAAGAAGACGGCGTCGAGGCGGTCGAGGATGCCGCCGTGGGGGCCGAAGATCGTGCCGGTGTCCTTGCGGCCGAGGTCGCGCTTCAGCATCGACTCGAAGAGGTCGCCGACGGGGGCCGCCGCGGCGACCGCGGCGCCGATGATCAGGGCGTCGGTTCCCGACAGCCAGTCCTGGTAGAGGCCGGCGAACCAGAAGCCCATGGTCCCGATCACAAACCCCCCGACGAGCCCCTCGATGGTCTTGTTGGGGGAGATCGTCGGCGCCACTTTGTGGCTGCCGAAGAGGCGGCCGCAGGCGTAGGCGGCGGTGTCGGTGACGAAGGTGCCGACGAGAACGTCGATCAGCAGCGCCGCGCCGTGGTGCGGGAGGTCGCGCAGGAGGACGGCGTGGACCAGCGGGATCCCGATCCAGATGATCCCCAGCAGGGTGACGCTGATCGAGGCCGTGAAACCGTCCGTGTGGCGGGTGCGAGCGCCAAAGGCAAACAGGACCGGGAACGAGGCGGCGAGGACGAGCAGGATGTTGAAGGCGGTGCCGAAGTGGGCGGCGACGATCAGCGCCGCGACGGCGGCGTAGGCGGGGATTGGCAGCGGCCGCGCGTCCTCGGTCATCCCCAGGTACTCGTTGAGGCAGACGGCGCCGATCGCGATCATCGCTGCGGCGAAGATCAGACCGCCGGCGACGGTGATCGCGATCGCGAAAACGATCCACGGCAGCGCCACCAGGATTCGTTTCGCGGTCTCGCCGCGCAGCCCGCGGCGGCGCGGCTCGCGCGGTGGTTTCGGCTCCGGCGGCGGATCCGGCTCGAACATCTCGTCGTCGAACAGTTCAACGGTCACCCGCGGGCTCCGAAGCGGCGTTGGCGGGTCTCGTATTCGGCCAGGGCGCTCTCGAGGGCGGCGCGGTCGAAGTCGGGCCAGAGCTCCTCGCGGAAGACCAGCTCCGAGTAGGCGCACTGCCAGAGCAGGTAGTTGGAGATCCGCTGCTCGCCGCTGGTTCGTATCAGGAGGTCGGGATCGTGCATCTCGGGCGCGTAGAGGTGACGCCGGAACTCCTCCTCGGAGTCCCCCTGGAAGCTTCGCGCCGCATCGACGATCTCCGCCCTGCCGCCGTAGTTGAAGGCGACGAAGAGGGTGATCCGCTCGTTGCCCGCGGTCGTCTCTTCGGCCCAGTTCATCCGCTCGACCAGGTCCTGGTCGAGCCCCTCGCGACGGCCGACGAACCGCATCCGCACGCCTTCGGAGTCGAGCTCGGGCGTTTCCGAGGCGATCCGCTCGCCGAACATCTTGATCAGGCCACCGACCTCCTCGGCCGAGCGGCTCCAGTTCTCGGTCGAGAACGAGAACACGGTCAGCTCCTCGATCCCGAGCTCGGCCGCGTCACGCAACCGCGCCTTGACGACGTCGGCGCCGGCCCGGTGTCCCTCGACCACGGGCAGCCCGCGCCGCTGCGCCCAGCGGCCGTTCCCGTCGGTGATGATCGCGACGTACCGCGGGGCGGTCAAACCTCGAGGATTTCCTCTTCCTTGCCCTTGAGGAGCGAGTCGATCTCGGCGACGGCCTCGTCGGTCTGCTTCTGCAGCGCCGCCTCGGCGCGGCGCTCGTCGTCCTCCCCGGCTTCGCCCTCTTTCTTCAGGTCGCGCAGATCCTGCATCACGTCGCGGCGCACGTTGCGGACGGCGACCCGGCCCTCCTCGGCGACGCCGTGGACGACCTTGACCATCTCCCGGCGCCGCTCCTCGGTCATCTCCGGGATCGAGAGCCGGATCACGTTGCCGTCGTTGCTCGGCGTCAGGCCGACGTCGGACTCCTGGATCGCCTTCTCGATGCCGCCGAGGGCGCCCTTGTCGAACGGCGTCACGGTCAGCAGCCGGGCGTCGGAGGCAGCGACGTTGGCGAGCTGCTTGAGCGGCGTCGGGTTGCCGTAGTAGTCGACGACGATGCGGTCGAGCAGGTGCGGCGAGGCGCGGCCGGTGCGGACCGTGGCCAGCTCGCCACGGCTCGATTCGACCGACTTGGCCATCCGCTCCTTGGCGTCTTCGAGAAGTTCGTCGATCAGCTCGGCCACACGTTCCTCACTCTGCTGCCGGCCCGTTGGAGACCAGCGTTCCCACCTTCTCGCCGGAGACGATCCTATCTATGTTCAGCTCGTCGGCCATGTTGAAGACGTAGATCGGCAGGTCGTTGTCCATGCAGAGCGAGAGCGCGGTCGAGTCCATCACTTTGAGACCGCGCTCGATCGCCTCCCGGTGCGAGATCGCGGGGATGAACTTGGCGTCGGGGTTGGTCGCCGGGTCGGAGTCGAAGACGCCCTCGACGCCGTTCTTCGCCATCAGGATCGCCTCGGCGTGGATCTCCAGCGCTCGCAGCGCCGCCGCCGTGTCGGTGGTGAAGAACGGGTTGCCGGTGCCGGCGGCGAAGATCACCACCCGGCCCTTCTCCAGGTGGCGCATCGCCCGGCGGCGGATGTAGGGCTCGGCGACCTCCTTGACGTCGATCGCCGAGAGCACCCGCGTGTACTGGCCGAGCCCCTCGAGCGCGTCCTGCAGGGTGAGCGCGTTCAGCACCGTCGCCAGCATCCCCATGTAGTCGCCGGTCGCCCGGTCCATCCCTTTCGCCGCCCCGTCGAGGCCGCGGTAGATGTTGCCGGCGCCGACCACGATCGCCACCTCCACCCCACGCTCGCGCACCGCCGCGATCTGGCGGGCGATGCGCTCGACCTCGGCGCCGTCCGTGCCGTACTCCAGCTCGCCCATCAGGGCCTCACCGGAGAGCTTCAGCAGGATGCGCCCGAATCGGGGTTCGGGAGGACTGGTCACGTAAGGGTGACTCTATTCGCCCACGCGGAAGTAGGTGAAGCGGGCGATCTGGACGTTCTCGCCGGTTTTCGCCGCCAGCTCCTGGCGCAGCTCCTCGATCGTTTTCGAGTCGTGTTTCTCCGTGTTGACGTGGGTCTGGTCGAGCAGCGCCACTTCGCTCGCCCACTTCGAGAGCTGACCCTCGACGATTTTCTCGACGACGTTGTCGGGCTTGCCTTCTTCGCGCGCCTTCTCTTCGAAGACCTTCCGTTCGGCGTCGCGCTCCTCCGCCGGGATCTCGTCGGTGGAGACGTAGCTCGGCGCCGTCGCGGCGGCGTGCAGCGCCACCTGGTAGGCGAAGACCCGGAACTCCTCGTTGCGGGCGACGAAGTCGGTCTCGCACTGGACTTCGACCATCGCCCCGACCTTGTCGTTGGCGTGGATGTAGGAGGCGACGACGCCCTCGTTGGTGCCGCGCCCTTCGCGCTTGGCGGCCGAGGCCTGGCCCTTCACGCGCAGGATCTCAACCGCGCGGTCGACGTCGCCGTCGGCCTCGACCAGGGCCGATTTCGCGTCCATCATCGCCGCCCCGGTGCTGTCCCGGAGCGCTTTCACGTCAGCAGCAGAGATGCTCATTTCGACTCCTCGGCTTTCGGATCACTCTCTGGCGCGGCGGGCGCCTCCTCAGCTTTCGGCTCCTCGGCGGCCGGCGCCTCCGCCGGCGCGGCCTGAGCCTCAGCGCTGGGCGCCGCGGCCTCTGGCGCGGGTGGCGCCGTAGGGGGGACCTCCCCCGAGGAAGCTTTAGCTACCGCAGGGGGAGGTGGGTCCCCTGCGGCGACAGGACCCGCGGCCTGGGTCGGTTTGTCCTGCGCCGCTTTCGCTTTGGCAGCAGCTTCCGCGGTCGCTCTGGCCTGCGCCTCCGCTTCAGCCGCTGCTTTTTTCGCTTCCTCTGCCTCGACGCGAGCTTTCTCTTCCTCCTCGCGCTTTTTCCGCTCTTCTTCCTCCTTTTTGCGGCGCGCCATTTCCTCGGCGATCCGCTTCTCCTCCTGCACCCGCCAGGCGCTCGAACCATCCTCGACCGCGCGGCCGATCGTCCCGATCACCAGCTCGCAGGAACGGATCGCGTCGTCGTTGCCGGGGATCACGTAGTCGACCGGGGTCGGGTCGCAGTTGGTGTCGACCAGGCCGATGATCGGGATCCGCAACCGCGCCGCCTCGTGCACCGCGATCTCCTCGGTTTTGAGGTCGGTGACGAAGACCGCGTCGGGCAGCCGGTCCATGTCGCGGACGCCGCCGAGGTTGAACTCGAGCTTTGCGAGTTCGGCCTCCATCCCCATCCGCTCCTTGGTCGGCAGGA
Organism: Solirubrobacterales bacterium; assembly: GCA_035509895.1. GTDB lineage: Bacteria > Actinomycetota > Thermoleophilia > Solirubrobacterales > 70-9 > VAYN01. The sequence goes on along the minus strand of DATKIA010000070.1, from coordinate 16,175 downwards.
GGTCGAGTTTGCCCTCCTCTTTCCAGCCGTTGAGCTCGTGCAGGCGGGCGATCCGCTGCGACATCGTGTTGAAGTTGGTCAGCAGGCCGCCCAGCCAGCGCTTGTTGACGTAGGGCATCTGGCAGCGGTCGGCCCATTCCTGGACCGTGTCGCGGGCCTGCTTCTTGGTGCCGACGAAGAGCACCGTGCCGCCGCCGCTGGCGAGCTCGCCGGCGAAGCGCCGGGCGTTCTCCAGCAGCGCCTCGGTCTGGAGCAGGTCGATGATGTGGATCCCGTCGAGCTCGCCGAAGATGAACCGGCGCATGTTCGGGTTCCAGCGACGCGTCTGGTGGCCGAAGTGGACTCCGGCCTCGAGCAGCTCTTTAAGACCTGCTTCGGGCATTGAGAATCTCCTTGGTTTGGGTGAATCACCCGCTCCGCTTGCCGGGACCTGGCCAGGTGGCACAGGCAGGATCCGGTTCGCCCTGGGCGGGGGTTGGTTTCCGAAAGCGGGATTGTAGAGGGCCGGAGCTGCCCGGGGAGCGCTCTAGCCCTCCCCTCCGCGGGCGCTCTCGAGCGCCGTCGCCAGATCATCGGGCAGCTCCGACTCGAAGCTCAGCCGCTCGCCGCTGCGGGGATGCTCGAAGGCGAGCCGGTGGGCGTGGAGGAACTGGCGCCGAAGCCCGTAGCGCTCGGCGCCGCCGTAGGTGGTGTCGCCGCTCAGCGGGTGGCCGATGGCGGCGAAGTGGGCGCGGATCTGATGCGTGCGGCCGGTCTCCAGGCGGGCCTGCAGGAAGCTCTCACGCGGCAGCAGCTCCAGCACCTCGAAATGGGTCCGGGCCTGGCGCGAGGCGGCGCCGGAGACCGCCATCCGGTGGCGCTGGCGGGAGGCACGGCCGATCGGGGCGTCGATCGTGCCCGTCCGCGAGCTGATCCTCCCGCCAGCCAGCGCCAGGTAGAGGCGTTCGACCTCGCGCCGCTGGACCTGGGCCTGCAGCGCCGCGTGGGTCTCGTCGTCGCGGGCGACGACGAGCAGGCCGCTGGTGCCTTTGTCGAGCCGGTGCACGATTCCCGGCCGCTCCGGGTCAGCGCCGCCGCCGAGGACGTCGGCCAGCGCGCTGACCAGGGTCGGCCCGGTGTGGCTGGGCGCCGGGTGCACGACGAGGCCGGCCGGCTTGTCGACGACGGCCAGTGCCTCGTCGAGGTGGACGATTCGCAGCTCCGGCTCAGCCACTCTCGGGCGCGCGCTCGGCTTCGCGCAGATAGATGAAGACGAGGAGGACGACGCCGACGCTGATCGCGCAGTCGGCGAGGTTGAACGGCGGCCAGTGCGGGAATTCGACGAAGTCGACGACGTAGCCCTGGCGGATGCGGTCGACCAGGTTGCCGATCGCGCCACCGGCGAGCAGGCCGGTCGCGATCCACATCAGCGGCCGCGCCGGGTTGCGCGAGAAGAGGTAGAGGACGACGCCGAGCGCGACCACGGTGACGATCACCAGCGGCGCTCCGGAGCCGCCGGCGAGGCCGAAGGCGACCCCTTCGTTGTGCGAGAGGGTGAGCTTCAGCGGGCCGAGGACGTCGACCTTTTCGCCGAGCACGATCTCGTCGGTGACGATCCCCTTCGCGACCTGGTCGAGGAGGACGACGAGCGCGCAGAGGACACCAGCCAGCCACCAGGCCCGGGTCGCGGCCCGGCTCATCGCAGGATCGTGTCGACGACGATCGCCCGCGCCAGCAGGAGGACGACGATCGCCAGCATCGGGCTGAGGTCGATCGCCATGCCCCCGCCCCCGACCGGTTTCAGCACCCGCCGGAAGACGTTCAGGTAGGGATCGGTCGACTCGGTGATGAAGTCGAGCACCGCCCGTAGCCAAGGGTAGTACGGGATCCGGGGAACGAACGAGAGCAGGACGTTGATCAGGATCAGGATCAGGTAGACGACGAACAGGGCGTCAACGTAGTCGGCGACGTCCACACTGGCGGCGAGCGGGATCACCCCCGCATCCTCTCCAACGAGGCCTCGACCGCGGCCTCGAACGCCCGGCGGGCCCCTTCGCGGTCGAGCGCATCCAGTCCGGCTTCGGTGCTGCCCCCGGGCGAGGCGACCGCTTTGCGGACGTCGGCCGGGTGGCGGATCCTCAGCAGCTCGGCGGTGCCGCCGGTCGTCTCGACGACCAGCTCGCGGGCGAGCTCGGCGTCGAGCCCGGCTGCGGCGCCGGCGTCGGCGAGCGCCTCCACCGCCAGCGCCAGGTAAGCGGGGGCGCAGCTCATGATCGCCGTCGCCTCGTCGAAGTCGGCGTCGGGCAACTCGACGACGTGGCCGAGCAGCTCCAGCTTCGCCCGCGTCTCCGCGCTCGCCTCACCGGCGATGCAGAGCACGCCCTTGCGCACCTCGACGCCGACGTTGGGCATCACCCGCAGGACCCGCGTTGCCCCCGGCAGGGCCTCCTGCAGGCGGGTGACGGAGACAGCGGCGAGGATCGAGACGACCTCCTTGGCCGCCCGCAGCTGCGGCGCCACGTCGTCCAGCTTGGCCGGCTTGACGGCGACGACGACGATGTCCGCCCGCGCCGCGATCTCCTCGTTTGACGCAACCTCGCCGCCCAGCTCCTCGGCGAGCTCGCGAGCTCGCCCGGAGCCGGCGTCCGAGAACAGCATCGAATCGCCGTTCCCCGCCCAGCCACGAGCAATCGCGGCCGCCATGCTGCCCGATCCAACGAAGCCGATAAGCATGCCTGGAGCCTAGAGGCAACGAAAGAGGGCCGGGCATGCGCCCGGCCCTCTTGGCCCGTCGATCTCGCTTGGCTCAGCCGCCCAGCGTGTCGAACAGGTCGGTGTGATCGTTGGTCCCGAGCACCCGCAGGGCGCGCGGACCGCCGCCCCAGACCGGGACGACCGCACCAGTGTGCTGCTGGCTGACGCCGCTCGGCGCAACCGGAGCTTTGCCTTCGCCGCCGAAACCGGCGGTCCCGTAGGTGAGGCTCAGCGTCTGACCGTCTTTGGTCAGCAGGTTGGTCGAGTAGCCGGTCGGCAGACCGCTGCCGCTGGCGTCCTCGGACACGATCTGGCTCGTGTGAGCGTGATCGGCGGTGACGACGATCAGCGTGTCCGGGTGGCTTTCCTGGTAGTCGAGCGCGACCCCGATCGCTTCGTCGAAAGCGACCGTCTCGCCGAGCTGACCGCAGGCGTTGGTGGCGTGGTCCTGCTTGTCGATCGAGGCACCCTCGACCTGGAGGAAGAACCCTTTCTGGTTCTGCAGGAGCTGGATCGCCTTTTTGGTCATCGCCGCCAGGCTCGGCTCGTTGGCCGGGCGGGCACCTTCGGTGCACGGCACCGAGGGCTGGTTGCCCTTCCCGAGCGTCGCGGTCGGGCCGGTCCACTCGAGCGACATGTTGCCGTTGTTGAAGAGCCCGAGGAGCGGTTTGTTCTTGTTGTCGTACGTCGACAGCGCGGTCGCGTCTTCGACGTATTTGTAGCCCTGGGCTTCAGCCGACTGGATCACGTTTTTGCCCGTGAACGGGCCGCCCGTGATCGGCTGCGTGAAGCGCGAGCGACCGCCGCCGAGGAGCACGTCGACTTTGTGGTCGACCTCCTGCTCGGCGATCGAGCCGAGACCGCCGGCGGCCTTGGTCTCCAGCGGGCAGGCGGCCATGTTGGACGGGCCCTGGCAGCCGCGCAGCGAGATGTGCGAGGCGAGCACGGCCGGGGTCGCGTCGGTGATTTCCGCGGTCGAGACGTTGCCGACCTTCTTGCCCGCGGCCTGAGCCTTCTCGAGAACCGTTTCGAGGTTCGTGCCCGGGACTTTTTCACCGCTGCTGGGGCCCTGCGAGATGCGCTCGTCGATCGTTTTCTGACCCGTCGCCCAGGCGGTCCCGGTCGAAGCCGAGTCGGGATCGTAGTCGGGCAGGTACGGGGCGCTGGCCGCCGGCTTCACCGACCAGGTGGTGTCGAAACCGGTCAGCGGCAGACGGTCGACGTTGAGGGGATTGTTGACGCCCAGGTAGTAGCGGGCGGCGGTGATCTCCTGCGTGCCCATCCCGTCGCCGAGGAAGAAGATCACGTCGCGGGGGCTGTTGTCGCTCAGTGCCTTCCGGAACGACTTTTCCTTCGCGTCACCTTCTTCGAGCGGGCTGCCTGCAATCGCGACGCCGGCGCCCACTGCGGCAACGGCGAGCGCGGCAGCGAGCAGAAAAGCGAATCGCTTGCGCTTCATCAATTCCTCCTAGGTCAAATTGCGAGACAGCCGCAACCTAGGAACGGGCAGAGGGCGCGATGTCGCCCTCGCGTTTAGGCGCTGTGAAGATCCGGTGAGCGCTAGGACTGGTTGAAAAAGCCCTTGTCGATCAGCCTCGCCTTTTCCTCGGCGGAGACCTCGACATTGCGCGGCGTCAGCAGGAACATCTTCTCGGCGATCCGCTGCATGCCGCCGTCCAGCGCGTAGGTGAGCCCGGAGCAGAAGTCGATCATCCGCTTCGAGAGCTCGTGATCGGCGGTCTGCAGGTTGAGGATCACCGGCACCGACCGTTTGAACTGGTCGGCGACCTGCTGGGCGTCGTTGAAGTTGCGGGGGATGACCAGGTGGACCTGGATGTCGTTGCCGTTGTCGACTGGGCGCAGCGTCCGCGTGCGGCTGGCGGCGATCGGCTCGTCGTCGGCGAAGATGTCGTCGATCTCGTCGCGACGGGCGCGACGCGAGGTCGGCAGGCGCCGGACCGAGCCCTGGTCACCGCGCTCGCGGCGGGCCTCGAAGACTTCCTCGGAACCGGTTTCCGGCTCGAACTCGTCCTCGTATTCGGGACCGTAGTCGTGGTCCTCGGCCAGACCGAAGTAAACCAGTGCTCTATGCCAGCTATCGCGAAGGGCCATGTGGGGCGTCTTTCGGCCTGAAGGGGCCGACTCCTTTACATATGCAGGGGAGATTAGCGCCGAATCAGACGAACAGCGCGGTGCCCAAGCGGATGATCGTCGCCCCCTCCTGCACCGCCACCCGCCAGTCCTGCGAGGTCCCCATCGAGAGCCGCTGCAGTCCGTTGGCGGCCGCCAGCTCGGCGAGGCGGGCGAAATGGAGCCGCGAGGCCTCCGGATCCTGGCTGAACGGCGGCATCGTCATCAGGCCGCCGACCTTGACCGGGCAGCGGGCGATGAACTCGGCCAGCTCGGCGGGGGCGACGCCGCCCTTGCCCTCCTCCTCGGCGACGTTGACCTCGACCAGGATCTCGGTCTCCGGCGTGCCGTGCTTGCCGAGCTGGTCGAGGACCGAGTCGGTGGCGACCGAGTGGATCAGCCGGCACAGAGGCAGGATCTGCTTGAGCTTGCGGCTCTGGAGGTTGCCGATGAAGTCCCAGCTGAAGGACTCTCCGAAGCGCTCGTGCTTGGCGGCGAGGTCCTGCTGGCGGTTCTCGCCGACCAGCGTCACCCCGGCCTCGGCCAGCGCCCCCATCTCCTCCAGCGGCACGTACTTGCAGGCGACGAGAATCTCGACCCCCTCCCCCGCCTCCGCCCGGACCAGCTCGAGGTTGGCGGCGACCCTGGTGGGATCGATGCCGTGAAAGAGCTCGGCCACTCAGGCCTCCCCGGCAAAGCGGGTCGGGGTCAGCCAGGCGAGCCCGGCCTGACGGCCGGTGCGGCCGGCGTCGCGGCGGTGGGAGAAGAAGAGCTCCGGATTGCAGGAGGTGCAGAGATCGGCGCTCTGGACGCTCTTGACCCCTGCCTCGGCCAGTAGCCGCCGCGCGACCTCGGCGAGGTCGAGCATGCGCCCGTCGGCGATCCCCTCGCCAAGCGGGGCGAAGGAATCGAGGACCTCGGGACCAACCTCGTAGCAGCAGCGCCCGATTCCGGGTCCGATCACGGCCTCGGTGGCAGCGACCGTCTCGGCGGCGTCGGCGATGATCCCGGCCGCCAGCGGTCGCCAGCCGCAGTGCAGCATCGCCAGGCCATCCGGGCCGCGGAGCGCGACCGGGAGGCAGTCGGCGACGAAGACGAGCGGCGCCAGGCCCGGCTCGGTGACGACGTGCCCGTCGGCCTCGGGCAGCTCCGACCCGGGGACGGCGAACGGCGAAGGCTCCTGGGGCCCGGTGTGGTGGATGATCCGGCTACCGTGGACCTGGCGGGCGATCGGGATCGACGCCGCATCCACTCGCAGCACCCGCGCCAGCCGCGTCCGGTTCTCGACCACCGCTTCGGGTTCGTCCTCGGTCAGGTAGCCAAGGTTGAGCCCCTCGAACGATCCGGTGCTTACACCGCCGCGCCGCGTCGAGAACGCGATCCGGGCCCCGTCCATCGAGGCGACCAACCACTTGACACCGTCGTGCTCTTGCCAGCGCATCTCGCCCACGATGCCAAATCGCGTCCGTGGCTATCCCTCGCGGGCTGCCGCGAGGGCGATGGCGAGCTCATCGTCGCGGCTCGAGGTCTCGCCGTCGAGCTTTGCTCGGAGGGCGGCGTCGAGGCCACGGCCTACCGCCGGTCCGGTCGGGATCCCGGCCGCGATCAGGTCGTCGCCGTCGATCGCCAGTGCGACGTCGCGCCAGATCCCCATGTAGTCGTCAAGCCACTCGGCGCCGAGGGCGCGGGCCAGGATCAGTTCCGTCGGACTGTGACGGCGGGCAAGGGATGCGGCCTCAGAAGGCTGGGTAGGGCGAGCGTTGGCGAGGCTGTGGGCGTCCCCCTGAGGCCCCAGAGCCGCCTCGATCCAGACCTGGGCGGCATCGACCTCCCCCTCCCACGGCGATTGACCAAGCAATTCGGGTAGGGCGGCCGCCAAGGCTTCCCAGTGCTCGCCCGTATGCAGCAGCCCCCACCCAGCCAGCAGTTCCAGTCCCTCGGCCGCGCTCGGTTCAACCCCTAGTCGCCGGAGCTCCCCCTCGCGGCGCTCGGGCGAGACGGTTCCCAGGTCGGTCGCGCGCAGCAGCGCCTCGGTCTCATGCTCGAGCGCGAAGCCGAAGCGGGCGGCGTAGCGAGCGGCGCGAATCGCCCGCGTCGGGTCGTCCATGAACGAGGCCGGGTGCAGGACTCGGAGCAGGCCGGCTTCGAGGTCGGCATGACCACCGTGGGGGTCGACCACCGCGTCGGGTTTGGCGAGCGGCAACGCGATCGCGTTGATCGTGAAGTCGCGCCGCGCCAGGTCGGCCTCGATCGAGCCGGCGGGCGCCACCGTCGGTAGGGCTCCCCTGCGCTCGTAGCTCTCAGTCCGGGCGGTGGCAAGGTCGATCTCGTGGCCGTCGAGGACGACCTTGACGGTGCCGAAGCGCTCGTGCGCCGCCACGGTCTCGGCCCCGAGCGCGGTCGCCAGCTCGGCGGCCTCACCGACGACGGCGACGTCGATGTCACCGCGCTCGCGTCCGAGCAGCAGGTCGCGGACCGCGCCGCCGACCAGGTAGACGTGCTTGCCACCAGCAGTGGCGATGCTGTCCAGCTCCGGGTAGGTGGCGCGCAGCGCGGAGGCGAGGTTCTCTTGCGGGATCAGACTCGGCATCGATGCCCTTCCCTACCATGACCCGCTGCACGGATGGCGAGCCGACCGACAGATGGGCCAGGGGGGCCACAGCAGCGCAGCGAGGAGCTGCGAGCGCGGCGCGCAGAGCGCAAGCGCCAGATTCGGCGCCGCCGTCTGGTCGCCGGTGGCGCCCTGGTCGTCGCAGCTGGAGTCATCGTCGCCGTGGTCGCGATCGCCAGCTCCGGCGGCTCCGGCTCGGCAGCCGGCGGGGCCGGGCTGACTGAAGAGATTCCGGGAAGCCATGTGCTCCAGGGCGAAAATGTCGGTCATCCCGTTGACCACCAGGATTTGGGAAAGGTTCGTAACTCAACCCCGCAGCCGGACTGGGAACCCCACCCCGGGCCGGTGCCGATCCTCGAGTACCACGTGCTCGGCGAAGCCCCGGCCGACGCTCCCTATCCCGAGCTCTACGTCGAACGCCCGGACTTCCGCCACCAGCTCGAATGGCTCGACGAACACGGCTATCAGGCGGTGACGCTGCATCAGGTCGAGTCGGCCTGGTACGACGGCGGCACGCTGCCGCCGAAGCCGGTCGTGCTCAGCTTCGACGACGGTTACCGGCCGCAGTTCACCTTCGCCCTCCCGCAGCTGCGCAAGCACGGCTGGGCCGGGGTCCTCAACCTCAAGGCCGAAGGCTCCGACCTCTACGAAAGCAACGTCAAGGCGATGATCGCTGCCGGCTGGGAGCTGGCCTCGCACACGATCCACCACTCGGACCTGACCACGCTCGACGCGGCCGCCCTCGAAGAAGAACTCGACGGCTCGAAAGAAATGCTCGAAGACGAATTCGGGGTCGAGGTGAAGAACTTCTGCTACCCCGCCGGCGAGTTCGACGAAACGGTGATTGCCGCGGTTGAAGCGGCCGGCTACGTCGGGGCCACCACCGAGATCTCCGGCTACGCCGAAAGCGACGCCCCCTACGAACTCGCTCGCTTCGAGATCCTCGGCTCCAGCGGCGTCGAAGGGATGGCCGAAGACCTCGAATCCGGTCCCTAATCCCTCCTAGAGGCGGACGGGGATGCCGTCCTGTGCCAGGCGCTCCTTGGCTTCGCGGATGCGGTAGTGGCCGTAGTGGAAGATCGAGGCGCAGAGGACGGCGTCGGCGCCGCCGGCGCCGATCGCCTCGCTGAGGTGGGAGAGCTCGCCGGCCCCCCCCGAAGCAATGACCGGGACCGGGACGGCATCCGCAACCGCTCTGGTCAGGGGGAGGTCATAGCCATGATTCGTCCCGTCGCGGTCCATGCTGGTCAGCAGCACCTCCCCCGCCCCGCGTCGCACCGCCTCTTCGGCCCAGGAGACGGCGTCGCGGCCCTCGACCCGCTTGCGGCCGCCGTTGACGTAGACGCCCCAGCCATCGTCCTCGCGCTTGGCGTCGATCGCGATCACCACGCACTGGGCGCCGAACTGCGCCGCCAGCTCTTCCAGCAGCTCCGGCCGCGCCAGCGCCGCCGAGTTGACCGAGACCTTGTCGGCGCCGGCGTCGAGCACCGCCTGGGCGTCCTCGACCGAGCGGATGCCGCCGCCGATCGTGAACGGGATGAAGACGTTGTCGGCGGTGCGACGGGCGAGCTCGACGATCGTCTCCCGCTTCTCGTGCGAGGCGGTGATGTCGAGAAAGACGAGCTCGTCGGCCCCCTCGGCGTCATAGCGTTCGGCCAGCTCGACCGGATCGCCCGCATCGCGCAGCCCAACGAAGTTCGTCCCCTTGACCACGCGCCCCGCGTCAACGTCAAGGCAAGGGATAACGCGCTTTAAGACCATCATCGAAGCGTAGAGCGCCGAGGTTGCCTTTTGCCTGTCATGCACACGGAAAAGGCAACCTCGGCGATTAGCGGAGGGCGGTGATGGCTTCGGCGACGGTGAACTTGCGCTCGTAGAGGGCGCGGCCGACGATCGCGCCCTCGAGGTTGGGGGCGTCCTCTGCGGCCGCGGCCAGCGCTTCAAGGTGCGCCAGCGTGCCGACGCCGCCGGAGGCGATGACCTGGGATGAGGTCGCCCCGGCGAGTTCCGTGAGTTCAGTCACCGCTGGTCCCTCCATCGTCCCGTCGACCTCGATCGCGGTGCAGAGGAACCTCATCACGCCGCGGGAGCTCAGCTCCGCGACGGCCTCGACCACACCCTTCTCACTAGCTTCAGTCCATCCCTGAAGTGCGACCCGTCCCTCTTTCGCATCGACGGAAACGACCACGCGCTCTCCGTGCGCGCTGAGCACCTCGTCGAGGAACTCCGGGTCGCGCAGCGCCGCGGTTCCGATCACCACCCGCTCTACCCCGCAATCCAGAGTCGCCGTCACCGCCGCGGCCGTGCGCAGCCCACCTCCGACCTGAATCGGGCAACCGAGCGCCGCGATTCCTTCGATCGCGGCCAGATTCCGGGGTTCCCCCGCCTTGGCCCCATCCAGGTCCACCACATGCAGGAACCCAGCGCCTTCGTCGATCCAGCGCCGAGCGGCATCGACCGGATCCGCGTCATACACCGTCTCGCGCGCGTAGTCGCCCTGTAGGAGGCGGACGGCCTGGCCGCCACGGACGTCGATCGCCGGGTAGAGGATCACGGCCGCAGGGTCCGCTCAGGCGGGGACCGAGGCGCAGACCCCGGCGAAGTTGGAGAGCAGCCGCAGGCCGGCGGCGCTCGACTTCTCGGGGTGGAACTGGACGCCGAAGACGTTGCCGCTCTCGGCAGCACATGCGAAGCGGGCGCCGTAGGCGGCCGAGCCGAGCAGCTGCTCGTCGCTGGGGTGCGGCGCGAAGGAGTGGACGAAGTAGAACGGCGTCTCCGACTCGATCCCCTCTGCCAGGCGCGACTCGCGCTCCCAGCGGACCGGCGACCAGCCGATGTGCGGCACCTTGAGGCCCTCCGCGTCGAGGTCGGAGACCTCACCGTCGAGCAGGCCGAGGCCGGTGGCGCCGCCGAGCTCGGTGGTCGAGTCGAAGAGCAGCTGCAGGCCGAGGCAGATGCCGAGGATCGGCACCTCCGCCTCACGGCGCTCGGTCAGCAGCGTGTCGAGGCCGCGCTCGCGGATCCGCTCCATCGCCCGCGGAAAGGCACCGACGCCGGGCAGGATCAGTCCGTCGGCGGCGCGCACCTCGTCCGCGTCGTGGCTGATCGTCGCGGTCACGCCGACGTGCTCGAGTGCCTTCTCGACCGAGCGCAGGTTGCCCATCCCGTAGTCGAGGATCGCGATCCGGATGCCGCTCATGCGCTCAACGTCCCCTTGGTCGACGGCACGCCGCTCTCCTCGGGATCGATCGAGACCGCGACCCGCAGGGCGCGGGCGAAGGCCTTGAAGCTGGCCTCGATCATGTGGTGGGCGTTGGTGCCGTAGCGGACGGTTACGTGCAGCGTCAGCTTGGCGCTGTTGGCGACAGCGCGGAAGAACTCCTCCGCCAGCTCGGTGTCGAAGCCGGCAATCGATACCGCCGGCAGGTCGGCGTCGAAGTGGCAGTAGGGGCGGCCGGAGATGTCGATCGCGCACTCGGCCAGCGACTCGTCCATCGGCACCACGGCGGAGCCGTAGCGGCGAATCCCGGCGCGGTCGCCGAGCGCCTCGTCGAGTGCCTGGCCGAGGACGATGCCGACGTCCTCGACCGTGTGGTGGGCGCCGGTCTCGAGGTCGCCGCTGGCCTCGACTTGCAGCCCGAGCCGGCCGTGGCGGGCGAGCAGGTCGAGCATGTGGTCGAGAAAGCCGACGCCGGTCTCGGCGTTTGCCGCTCCCCCATCGAGGTCGAGTGACAGCTCGATCTGGGTCTCAGCCGTTTTGCGATTTCTGGAAGCGGTTCTGGTCATCGCCTAATCATCCCCGACTCGCCGTGGACTGGGAATCCCTCTGCCCTGGCGAGCGCGTCGACGTGCGGCGCCAGCGCCGCGGCAGCGGCTGGCGGGATCTCGACGGTCGAGATCGGGCGGCGGAAGGCGGCGGGGCCCAGAGGGCCCGTGAAGCGTCCGGCGCCGCCGGTCGGCAGCACGTGGTTGGAGCCGGCGACGTAGTCGCCGAAGGCGGTCGCCCCGTAACGTCCGGCGAAGACGCAGCCGGCGCTGGTGATCCGCTCGGCGAGCAGCACCGCGTCCTCCTCGAACAGCTCGAGGTGCTCGGGCGCGAAGGCGTTGGCGAGGTCGGCGGCGTCGGAGAGATCGGGCACCTGCAGCAGCGCGAACGGAGCGTCAGCGACCGTGGGGCGGCTGGTCGCGGCCTCCTCGGTCGCAGCGGCGACCGCGTCGAGCACGTGCTCCTCGACCGCGACGACGATCAGCGGGCTGTCGGCGCCGTGCTCGGCCTGAGCGCAGAGGTCGAGCGCGGCCCACTGCGGGTCGGTGTCGTGGCCGGCGATCACCATCAGCTCCGAGGGCCCGGCGAGGGAGTCGATCCCGACCGTGCCGTAGACCTGCCGCTTCGCCTCCCGCACCCAGGCGTTGCCGGGCCCGGCGATGACGTCGACCTTGGGCACCGTCTCGGTGCCGTGGGCGAGGGCAAAAATCGCCTGAGCGCCGCCCATCGAGTAGATCTCCTCGACCTCGCAGAGCGCGGCGGCGGCCAGCACCAGCGGGTGCAGGTGGCCGTCGGGGCCGGGCGGCGAGGCAAGGGCGATCCGCTCGAGGCCCGCGACCTGGGCCGGAATCGCACACATCAGGACGCTGGAGGGATAGGCGGCCCGGCCGCCGGGCGCATAGATGCCGGCGGCCCCGACCGGGAGCCAGCGGATCGTCACCTTCTGGCCCTGGGGGAGGTTGACCTCCTTGCGCTCCTCGGCGAGCTGCGCCACGGCGACGGCGCGGACGTTGCTTGCGGCGACGTCGAGCGCCTCGCGCAGGGCCGGATCGAGCTCGGCCAGGGCGGCTGCCGCCAGCGCCGGGTCGACCCGCAGCGAGCTCGGCGGGTTCTCGGCCGCGTCGAGACGCGCGGTCAGCTCCAGCACGGCCTCGTCGCCGCGCTCGATCACGTCGCGCTGGATCGGGACGACGTCGACCGGCTCGGCGGCCTCGGCCACCCAGGCGCGAATCGCCGCCGCCGTCGCGGCCGCTCCCCCCCAGTCGAAGCGGCGAGTCCTCATCTGCCGCTCGCCTCTCTCAGTTTCGCGGTCAGATCGTCGACCTCGGCCGCCCGCAGCTTGTGAGCGACCCGGTTGGCGACGAAGCGGGCGGTGCACTCGACGATCTCCTCGCGCACCTCGAGGTCGTTCTCTTCCAGCGTGCGGCCGGTCGCGACGAGGTCGACGATGCCGTCGCCGAGGCCGATCAGCGGCGCCAGCTCGACCGAGCCCTTGACCTCGATCACCTCGACCTGGCGGCCGGTCTGCTCGAAGTGGCGCTCGGCGATCCGCGGGTACTTGGTCGCGATCCGCATCATCCCCAGCCGCCGCTGCGCCTCGCCGAGGCTGGCATCGCCGCGGCGACCGGCGAGCACCATCCGGCAGCGGCCGAAGCCGAGGTCGAGCAGCTCGTAGACGGCCCGGTCGGCCTGCTCCAGCAGCACGTCCTTGCCGGTGATGCCGACGTCGGCGGCGCCGGCCTCGACGTAGGTGGGGACGTCGGAGGGACGCATCGTCACCAGGGTGACGCCGGCGGTCTCGAAGATCAACGAGCGCGAGTCGCTGCGCGGCCCGGAGGTGTCGACGCCGATCTCGTCGAGGATGTCGAGGGTTTCGCGGAGGAGCGCCCCACGCGGCACCGCCAGTTTCAGCGGACCGTCGGCGCGAGCGATGCTGGCCGCCACGTTGGGGCTCATGACGTCGCCCTCCGCCGCCGTTCCTCCTCCATCTGGGCGACGTGGACGCGCTCGAGGTAGAGCGCGAAGCCGGCCGCCGGCAGGTCGACGCCGAAGCGCCGCATCAGGTTGTCGTAGCGGCCGCCGCCGCCGAGGATGTGGCCGAGGGCGGGGTCGTAGACCTCGAGGATGGCCCCGCTGTAGTAGCCGAGGTCGCGCAGCAGGCCGAGGTCGATCTGGACCCGGTCGGCGACGCCGCGCTGCTCGAGCGCGTCGAAGGTCGCCTGCATCTGCGCGGTCGCGCGCTCGACTGCACTCCCGCCGAGGCCGCGAGCCTGCTCCAGCACCTCGCGGCCACCCCGCATCTGGGCGAGCGCGACGCAGGTGGCAATTTGGTCGTCGCCGAGGCCGCGAACAGCCGCCAGCTCGGCCTCGAGGCCGACCATGTCGTGCGTGGCCAGGCGCGCGAGGATCGCCTCGCGTCCGTCCCCCTCGATCCCGAACTCGGTCAGCAGCTGGCGGTAGAGGTCGGCGTCGCCGAGCCCGATCACGGCCCGGTCGAGTCCGGCAGCATCGAGCGCCGCCTCCAGCACCTCGATCACCTCGGCGGTCCCGTCCGGGGCTGGCGCCCCGATCAGCTCCACCCCGGCCTGGACGAACTCCCGCATCTGACCGCGCTGCGGGCGCACGGCGCGATAGGCGCTGGCCAGATAGCAAAGGCGCAGCGGCGGCTCCGCGTTGGCGTAGCGGCTGGCGACCAGGCGCGCAATCGGGACCGTCATGTCCGAGCGCAGCGCCAGCAGGTCACCGCTCTCGTCGAAGAAGCGGTATGCGGTCTCGGCGGCCCGTCCCCCGCCCCGCGCCAGAACCTCGTCGTACTCAATCGCCGGCGTCGCCACCTCGCCATAACCCCGCGCCTCGAAAACCTCGATCAGGGCACGGTTGAGACGGCGCAGCTCGCGCATCTCGTCGGGCAGTACGTCACGCGTGCCGGGTGGGATCGGATGGATCATCGGGCTGACCTTACGAGAGATGGGCGCAAAGCCCTGCCAAAGCGTCGATTTGGCGCAGAACCTGTCTTTTTAAGGCTGGCCGTCGACCGGTACGCGCTCGATCTGCGCGCCAAGCGCCCGCAGGCGCTCGTCGATCTGCTCGTAACCGCGGTCGATCTGGCGAATGTTGCCGATCTCAGATTTGCCGTCAGCGGCGAGAGCAGCGATGAGCATCGCCATTCCAGCACGGATGTCGGGGCTCTCGACGCGCTCGCCATGAAGCCGGCTCGGACCGCTGACGATCGCCCGGTGGGGATCGCAAAGCGTGATCCGAGCGCCCATCGCGACCAACTTGTCGACGAAGAAGAGGCGGTTCTCGAACATCTTCTCGAAGATCAGGATCTCGCCTTTGGCCTGGGTCGCAAGGGCGAGCGCGATCGAGGTGAGGTCGGCCGGGAAGGCGGGCCAGGGGCCGTCCTCGATCTTCGGAATCGCATCGCCGAGGTCAGCTTCGACCGCCAGCTGCTGCCCGGGCGGGACGATCACGTCCTCGCCCTCGATCTCCGAGCGCAGACCGAGGCGGCGAAACTGGCGGCGGGTCATCGCCAGGTGAGCCGGGCCGGCGTCGCGAATCCGCAGCTCGCCTCCGGTCGCGGCGGCGAGCGCCATGAAGCTGCCGACTTCGATGTGGTCGGGCCCGATTCGGTGCTCGGCTCCGCCCAGCTTGTCGCGGCCATTGACCGTCATCACGTTGGAGCCGATGCCGTCGACGCGGGCGCCCATCGCGGTCAGCAGGTGCGCCAGGTCCTGGACATGCGGCTCGGAGGCGGCGTTGGAGATCTTGGTCGCCCCCGGCGTCAGCGCCGCCGCCATCAGTGCGTTCTCGGTCCCCATCACCGAGGGCTCGTCCATGAAGATCTCGCAGGGGCAAAGGCCCTTGGGCGCGGTCAGCTCGATCCACCGGTCCCCTGCGACCTCGGCGCCGAGGTCCTTGAAGGCGTCGAGGTGGGCGTCGAGCCGGCGGCGGCCGATGAAATCGCCCCCGGGCGGCGGCATGCTGGCAGCACCGAAGCGCGCCAGGAGGGGGCCGGCGAGCAGGAACGAGGCCCGGATCTGACTCGAGAGCTGCTCGTCGACCGCGGAATCGGAGACGCCGCGGGCGCAAAGACGCACGCTGTTGTCACCGACCCACTCGACTTCCGCTCCTAGCTGCGCCAACAAGGCGATCTGCGCCTCGGTGTCGCGGATCCGCGGGACCCGGTGCAGCAGCACCTCCTCCTCGGTCAGCAGGCAGGCGGCGAGGATCGGCAGGGCCGCGTTCTTGTTGCCGGCGACGTTCAGCTCGCCGGAGAGCGGCGCGCCGCCCTGGATCACAAACTTCTCCATGGAGTCGGCAGCGTAACGACCGCCATCACCGGCAAGTCATCCCCTTGCAAAGAGACCCGAAAAGTGGCTAGGATCCCGTGTGACCGGCGTCACGGAGCGTGGGGCACCAGACCACAGCGAAGCTCCGTTTTCGGCGCCGATCGACGCGCTTCTGGGGTTCGCAACGCTACTGGCGACCAGTAGCGTTGCGGCGTGCTCCGCTCTAGAAAGCCAAAAACACGCCCCTCGTGCAACTCCCATTGCAAACGACCCATGCCGTCCGAGGCCCGGCGTACCTTACGAACCCATGTTCGATTCTAAGCAAACGCTAACGCACCGCCTGGCCGACGCCACCGACCTTCTAATCGACTTCGCAACCCTCGGGGAGTACGGGCTCGAGCCCGTTGGGAGCACTCCTCGAGGCTGCGAAGCCCGCACCCGCCCGATGCCGATCGCGGCAAGAGAGTCCTTCTCGGACGTCCTCTTCCCTAACCGCACCCGCGGCAACGGAACGAGCGGTCCAGCAGCTCCATCTAGGACTGCTGCCTCAAGAAGCCCCCTCCGCGGTCCGCGCCGGAATGCGGTGCGGAAGCGAGGCGGTTGGGGAGCAAGCGATCCGTCGTCGGCGCACGGCGCCGCGTAG
>DATKIA010000069.1:0-22857 GCA_035509895.1 Solirubrobacterales bacterium | reverse complement strand
GGTCGAGAGCCCGCTGACCGGGTTTGGCGCCGGCGGTTACATGATGGTTGCGACGCCGAGCGCCGAGGTGACCCTGCTCGACTTCTTCGTCGCTGCTCCTGGTTTGGACGGCGAGGCGCGCCACACCGAGCTGGTGCCGGTGCCGGTCCGTTTCGACGACACCACCGAGCAGGTCTTCTACGTCGGCCCCGCTTCCTGCGGGGTTCCCGGGACCGCGGCCGGCCTGGTCCGGGCGCTGGAGCGGTTCGGCACGGTGCCGCTTTCGGAGCTGGTGCGCCCGGCGATCGCGCTGGCCCGCGACGGTGCTCCCGTCAACGCCCAACAGGCCTACATCCTCGACATCCTCAGCCCGATCCACGACCGCCTGACCGGCACCCGCGCGCTCTACGCGCCGGAGGGAACGGAGCTGGTCGAGGGCGACGTCTTCCGTTTCGGCGAGCTGGCCGAGGCGCTGGAACGGTTCGGCGCCGAAGGGGCGGAGCCGTTCTACCGTGGCGAGATCGCCGCCGCGATCACCAGCTTCATCGTCGACAACGGCGGCACCATCGGTGCCAAGGACCTCGCCTCCTACGAAGCGCTCGAACGGCGCCCGATCGCCGCTCCGTTCCGCGGCACGGAAGTGCTGACCAACCCGCCGCCGTCCTCGGGCGGCCTTCTGATCGCCTACTGCCTTGGCCTCCTGGAGCGGCTCGGCGACCGCAGTCGCCCCGAGCAGCTGGTCACGGCGATGGCGGCCGCCAACGACCTGCGCAGCCTCGAGTTCGCCGAATCGCTCTACGAGGAGGGGTTCGAGGCCGGCGTCCTCGATGCCGGCGGCCTCGATCTGGCCGCCGCCGATCTGCTCGGCTCGACCACCCACATCTCGGTGATCGACAGCGACGGCACCTGCGCCAGCGTCACCTGCTCCAACGGCTCCGGCTCGGGCGTGCTGGTGCCCGGCACCGGTGTGATCCTCAACAACATGCTGGGTGAGGAGGACCTCAACCCGCTCGGCTTCCACAAGATCGCGCCGGGTCGTCGCGTGCCCTCGATGATGGCGCCGACGATGGTCGTCCGCGACGGTGCCGTCGAGCTCGTCCTCGGCAGCGCCGGCTCGAACCGGATCCGCTCGGCGATCCTGCAGACGGTGGTTCGCGTCGTCGAGCAGGGGCTGCCGGTGGAGCGGGCAATCGAGGCCCCGCGGCTGCATTTCGAGGACGGCGTCGTTCAGGCCGAGCCGGGAATCGACGGGCTCTCGCTGGAGCTGATCGAGGCCGGTGGCACCGCGGTCGCCCGCTGGCCCGAGATCAACCTATTTTTCGGCGGCGTGCAGGCGGTGGCGCGCGATCCCCGGACCGGTGCCCTCAGCGGCGGGGGCGACCCCCGGCGCGGCGGGGCGGTGGCGACCGCGTGACGGATTTCGAGGCGGAGGGTCTGCTCGACGAGCTCGAGGGCGAGGCGCGGGCGGCGCGGCTGGTGCTGCTCGAGCAGCTCAGCGGCGAAGGCGTCTCGCTGCAGGAACTGCGCGACGCGGTCGCCGCCGGCCGCCTCACCCTGCTGCCGGTGGAGCGGGCGCTGGCGGGGGACGGGACCCGCTACAGCGCCCGCGAAGTCGCTCAGCTGTCCGGCATGGACGTCGAACTGCTGCGGCGCTTCAGCGCCGCGATCGGCGTGCCCTACGCCGATCCGGACGAGCCGGTCGGCACCGAGGCCGACCTCGAAGCGGCCCTCCGGATCAAGGCGATCATGGATGCCGGCCTGCCAGAGGACGGTCTGCTCCAGGTCGCGCGCACGATCGGGATGGGGATGGCCCGGATCGCCGAGGCCAACCGCGAGCTGACGATCCGCAGCCTGACCCAGCCCGGCGACACCGAACGCGACGTCGCCACCCGCTTCGCCGCCGCCGCTGAGTATCTCCTGCCGCTGGTCGGGCCGACGCTGGTCTACGCCTTCCAGGTCAACCTCCTGGAGCAGATCCGGCGCGACGTGATCGGCGCCGCCGACCTCGCCTCCGGGGAGATCGGGGGCGTCGTCGAGCGGACGATCTGCTTCGCCGACCTGGTCGAGTTCACCAGCCTCGGCGAGGAGATCGCGCCGGAGGAGCTGGGACTGGTCGCCGGCCGACTGGAGGAGATGGCGACCGCGGTCGCCGAGCCGCCGGTGCGGCTGGTGAAGACGATCGGCGACGCGGCGATGCTGATCTCCGCCGAGCCCCGGCCCCTGGTCGAGGCCTCGCTGGAGCTGATCGCCGCCGCCGAAGCCGAAGGCGAGGAGTTCCCGCTGCTGCGCGCCGGGCTCGCCACCGGCCCGGCCCTGCCGCAGTCGGGCGACTACTACGGGCGCTCGGTCAACCTCGCCAGCCGGATCACCGGCGTCGCCCGTCCCGGCAGCGTCGTCGTCGACACCGCGACCCACGACGCGATCGGCGAGGAGGACTTCAAGTTCACCTTCATCGGCGAGCGCCGCCTGAAGGGCATCGAAGGCCGGACCAAACTCTTCCGCGTTCGCTTGCGACCTTGACCGCGCTGGAGCGCGGTAAAGGTCGCAAGCGCCGCCGAGCTAGCGCGGGTCGAGGACGATGATCGGGATCTGCCGGCCCTGGGCGTTGCGCCGGTAGAAATCCGAGCCGGGATAGATCGCCACGAACTGCGCCCAGAGGCGGTCGCGCTCCTCGCCCTCAGCGACCCGAGCGCGGACCTCGCGAACCGCGGGCCCGATCTGGACGGTCGTCTCCGGGTTCGCCACCAGGTTGTGGAACCAGGCGGGGTTGGTCGGCTGGCCGGCTTTCGAGGCCATGACGACGATCGCGTCGCCGTCTTCGAAGTACATCACCGGCGTGGTCCGTTTCACTCCGCTCCTGGCGCCGACGTGGTCGATCAGGGCGATGCGGGCCCCGGGCCAGCCGGGAATATGGCCACCGAGCCTGCCGCCGGAACGGCGGTAGAGGGCGACGTGGGGTTTCGTCGAGCGGCGGCCGAGGTAGATGCCGCGCTTGTTGATGAACTGGGAGCTGGAGGCGGTGATCTGTCCGAACAGGGACACGGCCTTCAGGCTAGTGCGTCAAGCCGGTTTGCGGCCGGAGACGAGCAGGTTGTAGAAGAGCTCGGCCGGGAGGCGGGGCTCGAGCAGGCTGGTGTCGACCTTCTGCAGGGCGATGTAGCTGCGGAAGGCGAAGCGGCGCCAGCGCAGTGGCACCGAGTCGGGCTCGGCGCTCGACTCGACCGTGCGCAGGCCCCAGCCCCAGGCGTTGGCGAGCAGCTCCTCGCCACCGACCCGGCGCTCGTCGAAGCCGGCGTCGGCCAGCAGCCGGCGCAGGTCGGCGGGGGCGAAGGCGTGGACGTCGACCTCGCTCTCGAGCGCGTGGCTGTGGGACTGGTCGGCTTCGGCGACCGCCCGCTCGTGGGCCCCGATCAGCCGCCGCCAGGCCGGCGCGACGAGCATCCCGGCCCGCTTCGGCAGTGCCGCCAGGCGGTCGCCGTAGCGCGACGGCTCACCGGCGAAGGCGATCATCCCTCCCGGTCGCAGCACCCGGCGGAATTCAGCGAAGGCGCGGTCGAGGTCGGGAATGTGGTGAAGGACGGCGTGGCCGAAGACGAGGTCGAAGCTCTGATCGTCGAACGGCAGCTGCTCCGCCTCGGTGGTGACGGTGGTGACGTCGTCGAGCCCGAGGGCCGCCGCGGTCGCCGCCAGCCGCTTCAGCATCCCCGCTGAGATGTCGGTCGCGGTCAGCCGCTCGATCACCCCGAGCTGGACCAGGTTGAGCGAGAAGTAGCCGGTGCCGGAGCCGATCTCGAGCGCGTCGCCGAAGTTGGCGCCGTCGATCCCGCCGAGCGCCTTGACCAGCTTCTGGCGCACCTGCTCCTGGCCGATGTCGCCGAAATCGATCCCCCACTTGGCGTCGTACTCCTCGGCGGCGGCGTCGTGGTAGCGCGTGTTGACGTCCTTGATGTGCTCCGGCGTGGCGGTCGGCGAGGCTGGCATCGGGCCGGGACTCTAATACGGTGCCGGTCAGTGGAGCGCCAGTACGTCCAGCTCGACCAGCCGCCAGGAGTGCCACCGCTGCCGCTGACCGGCGAGCGAACGCTGCCCGACGTGCCGGCCGAGAACTACTGGTACCGGCGCCATCTGGTCGTCTACGAGTGGATCGCAAAGCGGGTCGGCGGCCGGCGCGTCGTCGACATGGCCTGCGGCGAGGGTTACGGCTCCAACGTCCTCGCCGGCGCCGGGGCGGCAAGCGTCGTCGGCGTCGACGCCAACCCGGAAGCGCACGAGCACGCCCGCCTGCGCTACACCCGCCCCAACCTCCGTTTCGAGCGCGACCTGGTCGAAACCTTCGCCGAGCCCTGCGACGCGGTCGTCTTCCTGCAGACGATCGAGCACGTGCAGGACGCCGGCGCGATCCTCGAGCACTTCAAGTCGATCCTGGCGCCGGGCGGCGTCGCCTACGTCTCGACCCCGAACCTGCTGACGCTGGCGCCGCCCGGGGCGGAGAAGTCGGACAACCCCTGGCACGTGCGCGAGTACCGCGCCGAGGAGTTCCGGGCACTCTGCGTGGCCCACTTTCCGCGAGTCGAGCTGCACGGCCTCTTCCACGCCCGCAAGCTGCGCGTACATGAACTGGCGCTGAAGCTGGGCTGGGACTCCGTCCACAAGCGACTGGGCCTGACCGAGCGCTTCTACGACCGCTTCACGCCGGCGATCGCCGCCTCTGACTTTGCCCTGCGTGACCGCGACCTCGACCGCGCCCTCGACTTCCTCGCGGTCTGCCACGCATGAGCCGGCGCGAAAGCGCCGGCGACCTGGCCCTGGTCCTCCACTCCCACATGCCCTACGTCGAGGGCTTCGGCACCTACCCGTTTGGCGAGGAGTGGCTGTTCGACGCGGTGATTCGCTCTTATCTGCCCGTGCTCGAGGTCGCCCGCGACCTGACCCTGACGGTGACGCCGGTTCTCGCCGACCAGCTCGAGGACGCGGGCGCCCGGGAGCGGCTGCGCCGCTTCCTGGTCGAGTGGCGGATCGGCGCCGCCGAAGCCGACCTCGGCGAGGTGCCGCCCGAGTGCCGTCCCGCCTGCGAAGCGGAGCTGGCTCGCTATCAGCGAGCGCTGGAGCTGCTCGACGCGGCAGGCGGCGATCCGTTGGCTCCGTTCCAGCAGGCGGTGGGGGAGGGGCGCGTGGCGCTGGCCGCGTCCGCCGCGACCCACGCGGTGCTGCCGCTCTTGGCGACCCGCGCCGGGCTGGCGCTGCAGCTCGACGCCGGCATCCGCTCCCACCGGCGGCGCTTTGGTTGGAACGGCGGCTTCTGGTTGCCGGAGTGTGCTTACGCGCCGGGGCTGGAGTGGCGCCTCGCCGAGCACGGCGTCGGCTGGTTCTGCGTCGACCAGAGTGCCCACGAGGCGCCGCTGGAGGCGTTGGCGCCGGTCGCGACCGAGGCCGGGCCGGTGGCGCTGCCGATCGACTGGGAGGCGATCAGCTGGCTCTGGTCCCTCGACGGCTACCCCTCCGATCCCGCCTACGCCCAGTTCGAGGGCAAGAGCCTGCGCGGGATCCGGATCTGGAAGATCGGCGGTGGCGCCTATGAGCCGGCGCCGGCGCAGGTGGCTGCGCGGCGCCAGGCCGGCGAGTTCCTCGCCGCCACCGCCGCCCGCCTGCGCGACTACTCCAGCCGCCACGGTCGCCGCGGCCTGCTCGTCTTCGCGATCGACACCGAGCTGCTCGGCCACTGGTGGTCGGAGGGGCCGGCCTGGCTCGCCGCGGTGCTGGAGGGCGCCGACGCCGCCGGGGTGCGCCTGGTCGATGTTCCGACCGCGCTGGCCGAGCACGAGCCGGTGCGGCGGCCGCTGCAGGGCTCCAGCTGGGGGGAGGAGAAGGATCTGCGCACCTGGGACTCACCGCCGGCCGCCGACCTCGCCTGGGGCGCACGGCGGCTGGAGCTGCGGCTGCTGCGGGCGCTCTCCGGCGGACTCCGCGGTGCCGCCGCCATCCGCGCCGCCCGGGAGCTGCTGGCCGTGCAGTCGAGCGACTGGGCCTTCCTCGACAGCCGCGGCCAGGCCGGCGACTACGCTTACCAGCGCACCACCGACCACGCCCGGGCCATGCTCGAGGCCATAGACTCCGAATACGACACCGATCCTTGTATGCGTTCGCTTGCGCCGGACCTCAGCATCGCCACCCTGCTGGAGCCCTGACACCCGCCGACTGACTCGATGACCCGCGTCCTGATCCTCTCCTGGGAGTACCCGCCGCTGATCGAGGGCGGGCTCGCGCGCCACGTGCGCAAGCTCTCCGAGGCGCTGGTCGAGCGCGACGTCGAGGTCCACGTCCTCACCCGCGGCGGCGAGGAGTCGCCGGCGGAGGAGTGCAGCGGTGGTGTCTTCATCCACCGCATCCGCGAGCCGACCCGACCGACCGACCTCGGTGAGTTCGTCGCCTGGGTCGAGCGGATGAACTCGGACATGCTGGCCGCCGGCGTCGAGCTCGGCGACCGCTACGAGTTCGACCTCGTCCACGGCCACGACTGGCTCGTCGCCAACGCCTGCGACCACCTTGCCCGCCGCTTCGACGCGCCGCTGCTGACGACGATCCACGCCACCGAGTACGGCCGCCACCAGGGCTGGGTCGACAAGCACCCCCAGACCTACATCCACGGCGTCGAGCGCTGGATCGTCAACCGCTCGCAGCGGGTGATCGCCTGCTCCCACTACATGAGCGAACAGATCGTCGATGTCTTCGGCGTCGAGGAGAAGCGGGTGACGGTGATCCCGAACGGGATCGACCCCGACGACTTGCCGGAGCAGGACCCGGCTGACCTCGAGCGGCTGCGGCGGGAGTTTGCCGAGCCCGACCAGAAGCTGGTCCTGTTGATCGGCCGGCTCGTCTACGAGAAGGGCTTCCAGCTGGCGCTGGAGGCGATGCCGCGGCTGATCGAGGAAGTTCCCGACACCCGCTTCCTCGTCGCCGGCTCCGGCACCCACGAGGCCGAGCTGCACCGCCAAGCCGAGGAACTGGGCCTGATGGATCACGGCACCTTCCTCGGCTGGATCGGCGACGACGTCCTCCACTCGCTCTACCGGATCGCCGACCTCACCGTGGTTCCCTCGATCTATGAGCCCTTCGGGCTGGTGGCGCTGGAGGCGATGGCTTCCGGCTGTCCCTGCATCGTCGCCGACACCGGCGGCCTGCGCGAGGTCGTCCCTCACGAGGAGGCCGGCCTCCGCTTCCGCGCCCACGATCCCGAAGCGCTGGCCGAGGTCGCGGTCCGCGTCCTCTCCGACGACGAGCTCGGACGCCGCCTCGTTGCCGAAGCCTATGAGCACGTGCGCCGCTTCGACTGGGGCGACGTCGCCGAGCAGACGGCGGCCGTCTACGCCGACCTCGCCAGCACCAGGCTCGACCCCGCTTAGGCCCGCCTACAGGCTTATTCGGGAGGCCCGAACCAGCCGGCGCGGGGATCGCCGGGTGTCCAGGTCAACCCCTCGAGCAGGTCTTCCGGGGGGATTCCCATCGCGCCGGCGAGTTTGACCAGGGTGTCGATGCGGGCGACGCGGACCCCGCGCTCGAGCATCCCGATCTCGGTCCGGTGCAGTGAGGCACGGAAGCCGAGCTCTTCCTGCGAGAGGTTCGCGCGCTTGCGACAACGGACGAGGTTTTCCCCGAAGCGAGCGGCGACGTCCACCGGCTGCATCTTTTTGTCTGTCTGCCCTCGAATCAACTTCCACTCCGCTGCCCGTTCGACCACCGCCTGCGCGGGGTCCCGAATGTGGAAGCTCTTTGTCTTGCAGACAGAACGCTTCTATGTGGCCGGAAATATATCTCAGGCCGGCGGCGGGGAAAGCGTCGTCGGCGCCGCCGGGTCGGGCTCGACCGGGTCGCGCCAGCGCAGCTCCGCGGGCGCCTCGCGCATCCTGACCACCCGCGCCGGGATGCCGGCGACGACCGCGTTGGCGGGGACGTCCTTGGTGACGACAGCGTTGGTGCCGACGATCGAGTTGTCGCCGATCGAGACGCCGCGCAGGACGCAGGCGCCGTAGCCGATCCAGACGTTGGAGCCGACAATGACGTCGCGCTTGTAGATGCCCTGCAGCCGGATCGGCCGCTCGACCTCGACGACGCCGTGGTCGAAGTCGATGAACATCGCCCGGTCGGCGATCACGCACTGCTCGCCGATCCGCACCCGCTGGTAGGCGGAGATCGTGCACTCCTGGCCCATCACCGTTTTCTCGCCGATCTCGACGACGCCCTCGTGGCAGCGGATCTTGGTCCCGTCGCCGATCCAGACGAAGCGGCCGAACCGGACCTCGGCCCTGCGGTTGATCTGGATTTCGAGCCGGCGGCCGAGGAACAGCATCCCGTCGGTGCGCCAGCGGCGGCCGGCCCGCGTCAGCAGCCGCCGCCACGAAAACCGCCACAGGAGTAGGGCGTAACGGTGGTTCAGCATCTGGTTGTGGGCGAGGAAACGGAGCACGGCCGGGCAACTCTAGTAACGCACCGCGAGTTGTGAGACAGGTCCTTAGACTGGCGCCGATGAGTGCGGACCAAGCCAGCCAGGCTCCGTCCGCGTCCCTCGCCGAGCGTCTCGTCGCCGGCGACAAGCGGGCGCTGGCGCGGGCGATCACCCTGATCGAGTCCGACGACCCGGCCGGCTGGGAGCTCGTCCGCGAGGTCTACCCGCGCACTGGCAAGGCGCGGATCGTCGGCTTCACCGGGCCGCCGGGGGTGGGGAAGAGCACCCTGATCGGCGCCCTCACGGCGGAGCTGCGGGGGAGCGAGCGCGAGGTCGCGGTGCTCTCGATCGACCCCTCCAGCCCCTTCACCCGCGGTGCTCTGCTCGGCGACCGCATCCGGCTCTCCGAGCACTTCCTCGACAAAGGCGTCTTCATCCGCTCGATGGCCTCGCGCGGCGCCCTCGGCGGTCTCTCTGAGGCTGCGCTCCAGGTCGCTTTGGTGATGGACGCCGCCGGCAAAGACGACGTTCTGATCGAGACCGTCGGCGTCGGCCAGGCGGAGATCGACATCGTCGACCACGCCGACACGATCGTGCTGGCGCTGATGCCCGGCTCCGGCGACTCGATCCAGGCGCTGAAGGCGGGGGTGATGGAGATCCCCGACATCATCGTCGTCAACAAGGCCGACCACCCGATGACCGACACGATGGTCCGCGAGGTCCGCGGCGTCCTCGCTCTCTCGCAGGAGCCCGAAGCCTGGAAGGTCCCGATCCTGCGAACCGAGGCGGCGCGCGGCGAGGGGGTCGACGAGCTCGCGGCCCAAATCAACGAGCACCGCGCCTTCATCGAGGCGGCGGGGACGCTGACCGAGCGCCGCGCCCGCAACCTGCGCAGCGAGGTGCTCGGAATTGCCACCTCGCGGATGCGCCGCCAGCTCGAGCAGACGATTTCCGAGGACCCCGAGACGGCGGCCCTGCTGGATCGGGTCGTGCGGCGTGAGCTCGACCCCGCCTCCGCTGCCGCCGCGTTGCTCGCGAGGCACGTCGATGGGTGAAGCGTCCTCGCTGCCGACGGTCGAAGAGGCGTTCGAGTGGATCGGGGCCGGGGTGACGGAGCTCGGCGGTGAGAAGGTCGGCGAGGTCACTGGCTTCTATCTCGATGACGACAGCGGCGAACCGGCCTGGCTGATCACGAAACTGGGCGGCCGCCGCCGCGCCAATGGGCGGGTCGTCGCGGTGCCGCTCGGCTTTTGCGCCGGGGCGGCCTTCGGAGTCTGGGTCGCCCAGGAGGGCGCGAAGCTGGCTGGCGCCCCCGTCGTCGACCCCTCGCGGCCGTTGCTGCGCGAGCACGAGCTGACGATCTGCTCGCATTACGGGGTCAGCGAGGCGGTTGGGCGGGCGGCGGAAGTGGTCGAGCGCCCGAAGGGCGCGGTCACCGCCGCGCCACCACGCCTCTGAGCGCTGCGCCACCCGCAACGGCCCTGATCCGCGGCCGTCATCTCCTCGTAATCGGTGCCTGGAAGGGTTGACCCGATGGTTCTCTTGATTCTGTTCGGCTTCATCGCCGGTGCCGCCACCGCGGTTTCCCCCTGTGTGCTGCCGGTCTTGCCAATCGCGCTCTCGGCCGGCGCCACCGGCGGCCGCCGTCGCCCGCTCGGGATCGTCGCCGGGCTGGTCGTCTCTTTCACGTTCGCGATCGTCGCCCTCGTCTACGTGATCTCGGCCCTGGGGCTGCCCAACGACCTTCTGCGCGGGATCGCGATCGGCGTCCTCATCGTCTTCGGAGTCGTCCTCATGGTGCCGCCGCTGGCGTCCCGGGTCGAGGCCTGGCTGAGCGGTTTCAGCGGGCGGCTCGGCGTGCCCAAGGCCGCCGGCGACGGGTTCTGGCCCGGCTTCGGGCTCGGTCTCAGTCTCGGCATCCTCTACGCCCCCTGCGCCGGCCCGATCCTCGCCGGCGTCATCACCTTCACCGCCTCGCAGGACTTCAACGCCGGTCGCCTCGCTGTCGCCCTCGCATACGCGCTCGGCTCGGCCGGCGTCCTCTACCTGCTGATGATCGGCGGCCGCCGCCTGGTCCGGCCGCTGGCCCGCCGCGGTACCGCCCTCCAGGTCGCGACCGGAGCGGTGATGGTCCTGGTCGCGGTGGCGATGGTGGCCGAACTCGACTACCGCTTCCAGCGCGACGTCGTCCGCGACCTGCCGAGCGCCCTGGTCAATCCGGCGGAAGGGCTGGAGAACACCGACTCGGCGCGGAAGGCGCTGGCCGAAATCAACGGCCTCGAACCGCATGGCGTTGGCGCCCTGGTCCGCGAAGAGACGCCACTGAGGCCGGCGCACCGCAAGACCTCGGCCGGTGGGCCCGCCGGCCCGGCGGCCGACCTGCCCGTCTACGGCCAGGCCCCCGAATTCACCGAAACCGAGCACTGGTTCAACACGCCCGGCGACCGGCCACTGACGATGCGGGGGCTGCGCGGCCGGGTCGTCCTGATCGACTTCTGGACCTACAGCTGCGTCAACTGCATCCGCACCCTGCCCTATCTGAACGCCTGGAACGAGCGCTACGCGAAGGAGGGGCTGACGATCGTCGGCGTTCATTCGCCCGAGTTCCCGTTCGAGCGCGAAGCGGACAACGTCGAAGCCGCGATCGCCCGCGAAGGCATCGAGTATCCCGTCGTCCAGGACAACGAGCTCGGCACCTGGACCGCCTACGGCAACCAGTACTGGCCGGCCGAGTACTTCGTCGACGCGCGGGGGCGGGTCCGCTACGCCCACTTCGGCGAGGGCGACTACGGAAAGAAAGAAGACGTGATCCGCGAGCTCCTCGCCGAAGCCGGCGAGCACGTCGGGGCGCAGCGAGCCGGTGCCCACGGCCTCGCGGCCTCGGCTGGAGTGACGACCCCCGAGACTTATCTCGGCCCGTTCCGAGCGGAACGCTTCACCAATCCCGAACTGTCTCCCGGTGAGCACGACTTCGATTCCCCAGCCTTGCGAGCGCCCACGACGGTGCCGGCGAATGAATTCGCCTACCGCGGCAACTGGAAGATCGCGTTCGAGTCAGCCACTGCCGAGGCCGGCGCTGGACTCGACCTCAACTTCGGCGCCCGTCGCGTCTACCTCGTGCTCGGCTCGCCGGGAGAGCCGCGCAAGGTCCGGGTCAAGCTCGACGGCCGGCCGATCACTCCCGCCGAGGCGGGCGCGGACGTCCACAACGGCGTCGTCAACGTCGACGCGCAGCGGCTCTACGAGCTGGTCGATCTGCCGCGGGTCGAGCACCACCTGCTCGAACTGGAACCGGAAGCGGGGGTGACGGGTTATGCCTTCACCTTTGGCTGATCACGCCCTCGCGCCCGCCCCAGAGGGGAGAATCGCGGCGATGGCCGAGGACGCCGCCCGCACCGTGCTCGTCGTCGACGACGAGCCGACGATCGTCGAGATCGTCGGCCGCTACATGGAGCGAGCTGGTTACGAGACCTACGAGGCGGCCGACGGCCCGCAGGCGCTGCGGGTTGCCGCCGAGCACCGGCCCGACCTCGTCGTCCTCGACCTGATGCTGCCCGGGATCGACGGGCTGGAGGTAATGCGGCAGCTCCACGACCGCGAGGGGCCGCGGATCGCGGTGATCCTGCTGACCGCGCGCGGCGAGGAGTCCGATCGCCTCGTCGGGCTGCGCGACGGCGCCGACGACTACGTCGTCAAGCCCTTCTCGCCGGCCGAACTGGTCGCCCGCGTCGACGCCGTCCTGCGGCGCGTCGCCCCGCCCGCCGACGAGCTGCCGCCGATCGACCGCGGGCCGCTGCGGATCGAACCGGCGACGCGCCGGGTGTTCCTCGACGGCGAGGAGCTCTCGCTGACCCAGCGCGAGTTCGACCTGCTCGCCTTCCTGGCCGAGCATCCGGGCCGGGTCTACTCGCGCGACCAGTTGATGGAGGCCGTCTGG
The DNA here is from genome assembly GCA_035509895.1 of Solirubrobacterales bacterium. Lineage (GTDB taxonomy): Bacteria > Actinomycetota > Thermoleophilia > Solirubrobacterales > 70-9 > VAYN01. Next base: position 10,501 of record DATKIA010000069.1, on the reverse strand, counting down.
GGCGAGACCTTCTTCGAGGACACCAGCACCGTCACCGTCCACATCCGCCGCCTCCGCGCCAAGCTCGGCGACGACGTCGAGATGCCGCGTTTCGTCGAGACCGTGTGGGGCGTCGGCTACCGGTTCAAGGCATGAAGCGCGCGGCCGTCATCGCCGTCGCCGCCTTTCTCGCCGGCGCCGCCGCGGTCGCCGTTCCGAACCGGATGGGGGCGACCCAGGTCCTGCTCGTCGTCCTCGCCGCCGGCGGCGCTGCGCTGGCGGCGGCGCTCGCCGTCCGCCTCTCGATGGAGGAGCGCTCCCGCCGCGAGATCGAGGAGGCCCGACGCCAGCTCGTCGCCGCCGCCTCCCACGACCTGCGCACGCCGCTCGCCTCGCTGCGGCTGCTGGTCGAGTCGATCGACGACGGCGTCGCCACCGGCGCGACCCGCGACCGCTACCTGCGCGAGATCCGCACCCACGTCGAGGTCCTCAGCGGCCTCGTCGACGACCTCTTCGAGCTCTCCCGGATCGAGGCCGGCGAGATCTCCTGGACCCTGCGCCAGGTCGAGCTCGGCGACCTGATCGACGACACCGTCGCGGCGATGCGGGCCCCGGCCGAGGAGCGTGGTGTCAAGCTCTCCGCCGACCTGCCTGCCGGCCACGTAGTCGCCGAGGCCAACGCCGAGAAGGTCCAGCGCGTCCTCTTCAACCTGATCCAGAACGCGATCCGGCACACCCCGGCCGACGGCTCGGTCACCGTCCGCGCCCGCAGTGCCGACGGTGGGGTGGAGGTCGAGGTTGCCGACGACGGCGAGGGCATCCCAGCCGGCGACGACGAGCGCGTCTTCGAGGCCTTCTACCGCGGTGACGCCGCCCGCGGCGAGGACGGCGCCGGCCTCGGCCTCGCCATCTCCCGCGCGATCGTCGAAGCCCACGGCGGCAAGATCTGGCTCGAACGCGGATCGCCGGGGACCCGCGTCCACTTCACGCTGAAGAGCGCATAGTTCACAAGGTTTGGGGCGGCGCCGACTCGAAACTTCCACTCAGGCTCGAACGGCACAGAAGCTCCAGGCGCAAGATTCGCCAGCTGAACCGCTTCTGCCGGGGGGTGGCGCGGGTGGGCAGGCCGAGAACGGAGACCCCGTCCCCGCCCGCAGGCCTGCCCACCCGTGACAGGACCCGCCGGCCCGGAGCTCCTACAGCTGCAGGCTCTTCACCTGCAGCAGCTCCTCCAACCCATACCGGCCGTTCTCTCGCCCATGCCCCGACTGGCCGTAGCCGCCGAACGGCGCCAGCGGGTTGAAAGGGCCGCCGTTGATCTCGATCTGGCCGCTGCGGATCCGCCTGGCGACCGCGATCGCGCGGTCCTGATCGCCGGACCAGACGCCGCCGGCGAGGCCGTAGGGGCTGTCGTTGGCGATCCGGACACCGTCGTCCTCGCCTTCGTAGGGCTGGATCACCAGCACCGGGCCGAAGATCTCCTCCTGGGCGATCGTCATCTCGGGGCTGACGTCGGAGAACACGGTCGGCCGCACGAAGTAGCCGCGGTCGAGACCCTCCGGCGCCTCGGCGCCACCGGTCAGCAGGCGCGCGCCCTCCTCCTCGCCGGCCTTGATGTAGCCGCGGACGCGGTCGCGCTGGGTCCCGGAGACGAGCGGTCCGAGCCGGGTCGAGGAATCGAACGGGTCGCCGGGCGTAAAGGACTCCGCGGCGGCGACGGCGAGCTCCTCGGCCTCGGCCAGGCGCTGGCGCGGGACCAGCATCCGGGTCAGGGCGCTGCAGGTCTGGCCCGAGTTGAGGAAGCACTTCGCGACCCCGTCGGGGACCGCCTTCTGGAGGTCGGCGTCGTCGAGGATCAGGTTCGGGGACTTGCCGCCGAGCTCCATCGCCACCGGCTTGACCGTCGCCGCGGCGAGCTCCGAAACCCGTTTGCCGGCGCGGGTCGAGCCGGTGAAGGAGACCATGTCGACACCGGGATGGGCGGCGACCGCCTCGCCGACGACCGGCCCGGTGCCGGTGATGAGGTTGAAGACGCCGGCGGGGAGGCCGGCGGCCTCGATGATCTCGGCGAGGATGAAGGCGTTCAGTGGCGTCACCTCGCTCGGCTTCAACACCACCGTGCAGCCGGCGCCGAGGGCGGGGGCGACCTTGACCGCGATCTGGTTCAGCGGGTAGTTCCAGGGCGTGATCGCGCCGACCACGCCGACCGCCTCGCGCAGCACCCGTGAGTTGCCGATCTCCTCTTCCCAGGCGACTTCCTCCATCAGCTGCGGGATCGAGCCGAAGTGGAGGGCGGGCAGGCCGGCCTGGATCATCTCGCTCAGTTTCAGCGGCATCCCCAGCTCCTGGGCGATCGTCGCCGCGATCTCCTCTTTGCGCTCGGCGAGGCCGGCGGCGATCGCGCTCAGATGGCCGGCGCGCTCCTCGCGCGAGGTCTGCGACCAAGAGTCGAAGGCCTCTCGGGCGGCGGCGACGGCACGATCGGCGTCGACCGCCGTGCAGGCTGGGATCGTCCCCATCACTTCCTCGGTCGTCGCGTTGATGACGTCGATCCGCTCACCACCGCTCGGCTCGACCCACTCACCGCCGATGAAGATTTTGTCCCGCACCTGAAGCTCAGCCGCCGTCGCCATCGCCCACTCCTCCTCGTCGCGCAAACCCGTTTTTGTCTCTGGGTAAGGTACTCCCTGGGTGAATATAGCATTTCCGCTATAAGTACAAATAAGCTATATTTACACAAATGAAAACCCCAGGCCAACTGCTGCGAGAAGCACGACAGCGCCACGGCGTTAGCCAGAAGCGATTGGCGATCCGCGCCGGCACGACCCAGTCGGCGATCTCACGCATCGAGAGGGACAGGGTCTCGCCAACGTTCGAGACCCTGGGCGAGTTGCTCTTCCTCCTCGGTGAGGACCTCACGGTGTGTAGTGAAGCGCGTGACGCCGGGATAGACCTGACTCTCAACGAAGGCAGCTTGGAGCGAAGCCCGACTCAGCGCTTGGAATACGGGGAGGCGTTCGCCAACCAAGTGATCGAGATGAGTCCTCTGCCGAAGACTCCGCTGCTCGGGGAACTTGACGAAGTGGCGTGAGGGATTCCCTACCGAAAAAAGCCCCCGAACTTCCAAAGCTGTTCGGTCCCCTGGTCCGGCACGGTGTGGACTTCGTTCTGATTGGGGGCATGGCGGGCATAGCTCGCGGCTCGACCTATCCGAGCTACGACCTGGACGTCGTTTACGCCCGCGACCCCGCCAATATCGCCCGCCTCGTTGCCTCGTTGGAGGAGATTGGCGTTCGTCTACGCGGGGCGCCCGAGGATCTCCCATTCCAGCTCGACGCCCGAACGATCGAAAACGGAGCGAACTTCACCTTCGTCACGCCCTACGGCGACCTTGACGTGCTGGGAGATGTGGCAGGCGTGCGCTCCTTCGAGGAACTCGTGGCAGAGTCCGAAACCAAGGAGTTCTGGGGCCTGCCTGTTCGTGTTGCCTCTCTCGATCACCTGATCGCGATGAAGCGGGCGGCCAATCGGCCGAAGGACCGCAACATGGTCGAGGAGTACATCGTGCTCGCTGACCACGAACGCGGCAACGAAGAAGCGGAGTCGAGTTAGTCGGCTGAACTCTCGCCGGCGGCGAGCGCCGCCTCGAACCCCGGGCCGGCGACCTGGCGGGCGTCGCGGGCGTGGAGCAGCTTGCCGCAGCTTTCGCAGATGCCGCGCTCGCTGACGACGCCGCCGCATTCCTTGTGGACGATCAGCCGCGGCGGTCCCTCGGGGCCGGCCGAGTACTTGTCGCCCCAGCTGAGCAGGGCGATCAGCGCCGGCCAGAGGTCGAGGCCCTTGTCGGTCAGGAAGTACTCGTAGCGAGGCGGGTTTTCGTGGTAGGCGCGGCGCTCGAGGATGCCCTCCTCGACCAGGTGCTGGAGCCGGGCGGAGAGGACGTTGCGGGCGACGCCGAGCGAGCCCTGGATCTCGCCAAAGCGGCGGTTGCCGTTCATCACGTCGCGCACGATCAGCAATGACCAGCGCTCGCCGATCACTTCGAGGGATTTGGCCACGGAGCAGATCTGACCGGGGTAGTCGTTGCGCAGCACAAAGTGATCTTCGCACACTTGGTTGCATCAAGCAACCGAGTGAGGTAGGCTGGCGCCTCAGCACTCAGTTGCTTGAAGAAACTCGCTCGCACAGCCGATCGGAGGCGATCAAAATGAGGCTGATCCACAGCAGGCACCGCCACCACCACCGAAGCAAGGCCCCGCGCATCGCGATAAGCCAGGAGGAGATCACCGCCGATCTCCACTACCCGGCTTCACGTCGGGTCGCCGCCCGCGAGGCCGCGATCGTCCACCGGAGCGCGCCCCGTTGAGCGGCGACGGCGTCGTCCTCGCCGGCGAGGGGTCCGCGGCCGACGTCGCCGCCGCCTTCGCCGAGTCCAGCCCCGCGACCTCGCGCAGCCGCCACCTGGTCTGGCAGGACCCGGTGCCGACGGCGGCGGAGGGCGCCGGGATGACCGGGATGGAGTACATGTCCGCGATCGTCGGTGGCACGATGCCGCCGCCGCCGATCGCGGTGACGATGCGGCTGCGCCCGGTCGAGCTCGAGGAGGGCCGCGTCATCTTCGAGGGCGAACCGGGGGAGGAGCACTACAACCCGATCGGCGTCGTCCACGGCGGCTACGCGGCGACGCTGCTCGATTCGGCCCTCGGCTGTGCCGTGCACACGACGCTGCCGGCCGGCGTCGGCTACACCTCGCTCGGCCTCGAGGCAAAGTACGTGCGGCCGATCACCCGCGACACCGGCCGCGTCCTCTGCGAGGCGACCGTCCTCTACCGCGGCCGCAAACAGGCGACCTCGGAGGCGACGCTGACCGCCGCCGACAGCGGCAAGCTGCTGGCCAGCGGTACCTCGACCTGCATGATCCTCGGCGGCGAGTGACGTGTCAGCCGGTGGAGCGGCGCGCAAGCTCGACGAGCAGGCGGACGCCGTAGCCGCTGGCGTCCTTGCCGGTGTACTCGCGGCCGACATCCCAGGCGGTGCCGGCGATGTCGAGATGAGCCCACGGCGTCTCGCCGACGAACTCCTCGAGGAAGGAGGCGGCCGTGGCCGTGCCCGCCTCGCGCTTGGAGGCGAGGTTGGAGAGGTCGGCAACGGTGCCTTTCATCATCTCCTTGAACTCGGGGTGGAGCGGCAGCCGCCAGGTCAGCTCGCCGGTGACGGCGCCGGCCTCGAGCAGCTGCTCGGCGAGGGCGTCGTCGTTGCCGAGCACCGCCGCGTAGGTCGACCCCAGCGCGATCACCACGGCTCCGGTCAGGGTGGCGATGTCGACCACTTGCTCGGCGCCGAGCTCGATTGCGTAGGCGAGCGCGTCGGCGAGGATCAGCCGGCCCTCGGCGTCGGTGTTGTTGACCTCGACCGTCACCCCGTTGTACTGGGTGATCACGTCACCCGGCTTGACAGCGCTGCCGGAAGGCATGTTCTCGGTCGAGGGGACGACGGCGATCAGGTCGATCGCGAGACCGAGCTCGGCGATCGCCGCCACCGCCTCCAGCACCGCGGCAGCGCCGGACATATCGAACTTCATCTCCTGCATCCCTGCTCCCGGCTTCAGCGAGATGCCGCCGGTGTCGAAGGTGACTCCCTTGCCGACGAGGCCGAGGGTTGGGCCGCTGCCGCCGCCTGCGTAGCGGAGGACGATCAGCCGCGGCTCCTCGACGCTGCCCTGGGAGACGGCCAGCAGGCCGCCCATCCCCATCGCCGCGATTTCCTCACGGCCGACGATGTCGACCGTGACCGTGGTGTGCTCGGCGTCGATCTCTTCGGCGCGGGCGGCGAGGAAAGCCGGGGTCGCGAAATTGGCGGGCGTGCTCTGCAGGTCGCGGGCCCGGTTCTGGGCCTCGGCGCCGATCCGGGCCGCCTCGGCGGCGTCCGCGACGCTCGCGGGGGCCAACAGGGTCAGCGCCTCGACCCGCGTCTGCGGCTCGTCGGCATCGCCGTGTCGGAATCGGTCGAAGCGGTAGGAGCCGAGGATCGTCCCGGTCACGATCGCCTCGGTGGCGAGGTCGGCGTCGACCGAGTCCGGCGGCAGCCAGGCCAGCGATTCCGCTTCAAGCCTCGTCGCCTCCTTGACGGCGACCGCGGCGGCGACTCGCAGCTTCTCGGCGTTGGCCTCGTCGCGCTCACCAAGTCCGACGACCAGCACCCGCGGGCCATCCGCCGGGAAGATCGGGGAGAGGCGCTTAAAGCCCCCCGTAGCGGCGTCGGCCCCCGGCGCCTTGGCAATCGCCGCTGGCACCGACTCGCCGCTGTGGAGACCGACGACCACCAGGTCGGCCGTCGCCGCCAGCAGATGGCTCTCTCGGACCTCGACCTTCATCCGCCGCGAGTCTATGCATTCGCAACCGGCGCCACGCCGGCCTCGCGGTATCGTCCCCCTCCCGGGCGCCACGCCCACTTGACCAAGCCTGACCAAACCGGAGAAGAAAGGCAGTAGATGCCCAGCTCAGTCATCCTCGGAACCGCACGCACCCCTGTCGGCAAGATGGGCGGAGCCCTTGCTTCCCTCGACGCGACGGAGCTCGGCGGCACCGCGATTGCGGCCGCCCTGGAGCGCTCCGGCGTCGGCGCCGAGCAGATCCAACAGGTCGTCTTCGGCCAGGTCCTGCAGGCCGGCCAGGGCCAGATCCCCTCGCGCCAGGCTCAGATCAAGGGCGGGATCCCGAAGGAGGTCCCGTCGGAGACGATCAACAAGGTCTGCGCCTCCGGGATGCGCTCGCTCGGGATCGCCGACCTCTCGATCCGCGCCGGCGAGACCGGCGTCGCTGTCACCGGCGGCATGGAGTCGATGAGCAAGGCTCCCTACCTGCTGCCGAACGCCCGCTTCGGTTTCCGGATGGGCGACGTGCAGGCGCTCGACGCGATGACCCACGACGGCCTCACCAACCCCTTCACCGGCAAGCAGATGATCAACGAGGCGAGCGAGGTCTCGAACGAGATGGAGATCACCCGCGCCGACATGGACAAATTCGCCGAGCGCTCGCAGCGCCTCGCCGGCGAGGCGATGGAGGCCGGCCGGATCGCCGAGGAGATCGTCGCCGTCACCGTCAAGGGCCGTAAGGGCGACACCGTGGTCGAGGTCGACGAGGCCCCCCGGCCGGAGACGACGCTGGAGACCCTCTCGAAGCTGAAGGCGGTCGGCGGCGAGGGCGCGACCCATACCGCCGGCAACGCCCCCGGCGTCAACGACGGCGCCGGCGCGATCGTCGTCGCCTCCGAGGAGTGGGCCGAGAAGGAAGGCAAGACGCCGCTGGCCAAGGTCGTTTCCTACGCGGCCGTCGCCGACGACTTCGCCTACCTCGCCCGCACCCCGGGCAATGCCGCAATCAAAGCGCTGGAGAAGATCGGCAAGACGCCCGCCGACGTCGACCTCTGGGAGATCAACGAGGCTTTCGCCTCGGTTGCGATCGGCTCGATGCGGATCCTTGGCATCGACGAGGAAAACGTCAACGTCAACGGCGGCGCGATCGCCTACGGGCACCCGATCGGCGCCTCCGGAGCCCGCATCGTCGCTGCCCTCGTCCACGAGCTCGGCCGCCGCGGCGGTGGCCTCGGCGTCGCCGCGATCTGCTCCGGTGGCGGTCAGGGCGATGCGATCGTGCTCGAGGTGGCCGCGCAGTAGCGCGGCCACCCTGGCAGGGGCATCCGTGAGCCGCGCCGCGGCCTTTTTCGATCTGGACAAGACCCTGATGGCGGGGTCGAGCGGGATGTCGTTTGCCCGCGTCGCCGCCAGCCAGGGGATCGTCCAGCGGCGGCAGCTGGCGAGCTGGAGCATCGAGCACCTGCGCTACCGCCTGCGCGGCACCACCGACGAGCGCACGACCGACGTCCTCCGCGTGGCCCGCGAGCTGATCAAAGGGGTGCCGGAGAAGTCGATCGTGCGGATGGAGCCGGAGGTGATGGCGGCGATCCTGCCCCGCATCTACCCGCAGATGCTGGACGAGGTCCACGCCCACCAGGACGCCGGCCGCCCGACCTTCATCGTCAGTGCCGCCGGCAACGGAATCGTCGAATCGCTGGCCAGGGTGCTCGGAATGGAGGGCGGGATCGGTACCCGCTACGAGGTCGACGCGGCCGGCGACTTCACCGGCCGCTTTGACGGCCCCTTCGTCTATGGGCCCGGCAAGGTCGAGGCGATGGAAGCGTTCGCGGCGCAACACGGGATCGACCTCGCCGCCTCCTACGCCTACTCGGACTCGCTCTCGGATTTGCCGATGCTGCGCGCCGTCGGCAACCCGGTCGCCGTCAACCCGGACCCGCCGCTGGCGGCGATCGCTCGCGAAGAGGGCTGGCAGGTGAAGCGCTTCGAACGCCTCGGCCGCCGCCTGGTCGCGGTCGCCATCACCGTGCTGGCGACGGTCGCCGGCTTCGGCGCCTCACGGGTTGCCGCGAGGCGCGGCAACAGCGCGACCGGCCGCCGCCGGTGAGCGCTCGTGCCTGGTTCCTGTTCGCTGCCGTCTCCCTGATCTGGGTCAACCCGGTGATCGCGGTCGCGCTCGGCGTCGTCTTCCTTGGCGAGTCGCCGGGCCCAGGGGTGATCGTCGGCCTGGCGCTGATCCTCGCCGGTTCCTGGCTCGCCACCGCCGGCGGCAGCGGACACGGCGCGGTACGGCGTCCTCAGTCGGCCAAATAGCGCTGCTATTCGGCCTCCCTGCGTTCTTGTCCCGCTTGGTCCGTACTCGCCGGGTCGCAGCGGCGGGATTTGCCGATCCCTAATAGGGTTCTCTGTCCATGGAGGCCGCAACCGCCCGCAAGATCCGCGTCGTCGTCGCCAAGCCCGGCCTCGACGGGCACGATCGTGGCGCCAAGATCATCGCCCGCGCCCTGCGCGATGCGGGTATGGAGGTGATCTACACCGGCCTGCACCAGACCCCGGAGCAGATCGCCGAGACGGTGATCCAGGAGGACGCCGACGCCGTCGGTCTCTCGATCCTCTCCGGAGCCCACATGACGCTGGTCCCGAAAGTCGTCGCCCTGCTCGCCGAGCAAGGGGTGGACGACGTCCTCGTCACCGTCGGCGGCACGATTCCCGCCGACGACATTCCCGAGCTGAAGAAGCTCGGCGTCGCCGCGGTCTTCACCCCCGGAGCCGGCACCGATGAGATCGTCGACTTCATCCGCAGCGGCGCCGCCGAGCGCCACGCGAACGCCGATTAGGCGCGTCCTCCAGCCGTCTCTACACGGATTCGTGCATAGGTCCGAGGATCGGGGTATAGTCCTGATTGACTGGTCAGTCAACGACCGGCCGCCAATCGATAAGATCCCCGCCCCCAGCGGGACCGCGAGGCGCAAACCGCAGCCCGCCAAGACCTGAGAATCATCCCCAAGGAGGCTTCAACTTGAAGATCTGCGTCCTCGTCAAGGAGGTCCCGGATGCCGCGGTGCAGAAGCGCATCGACCCCGGCACCATGCGGCTGGACCGCAGCGGCGAGAAAAATCTCAACCCGTTCGACACGCACGCCCTCGAGGCGGCCATGCAGATCAAGGAGGGTGGTGCGATTCCGGTCGAGGAGGTCGTCGCGGTGACGATGGGCCCCGACTCCGCCGTCCGCGCCCTGCACAAGGCCGTCGCCCTCGGTGCCGACCGCTCGGTCCACCTCGCCGACGACGCCCTGGCCGGCTCCGACGTCTGCGCCACCGGCTACTCGCTGGCAAAAGTGCTCGAGTCCGAGAGCCCGGACCTGGTCCTGCTCGGCCAGCAGTCCGACGACGGTGAGTGCTACACGATCGGTGCCGTAGTCGCCGACCACCTGCAGATGCCCTCGCTGACCCAGGTGATCAAGATCGACGTCGCCGATGGCAAGCTGCGCTGCGAGCGCCAGGCCGAGTACGGGTACGACACGGTCGAGGTCGAGCTGCCGGCCGTGATCAGCGTCGGCGACGCGATCAACGAGCCGCGCTACCCGAGCCTGAAAGCGATCATGGGCGCGAAAAAGAAGCCGCTCGACTCGAAGGCCACCGGCGACGTCGGCATCGACGGCTCGATGGTCGGCAGCGCCGGTTCCAAGACCGCGGTCCTCTCACTCAACCCGCCCCCCGCCAAGGAGGCCGGCGAGATCATCGAGGACGAGGACACCAACGAGACGGTCGAAAAGATCGTCGCCTGGCTCGACGAGAGGAAATTGATCTAGATGGCAGGCATTCTGGTTTACGCCCTCCACGACGACGAGGGCAACTTCAACAAGAATTCGCTCGGGGCGATCTCCGAGGCGGCGAAGCTGGCCGCTGAAATCGGCGGTGAGGCTTCGGCCCTGATCGTCGGCGACATCGCCGACGACGCGGCCGCGAGCCTCGGCAACTGGGGCGCCGCCAAGGTCTACCGCGCCAAGAGCGTCCCGGAGGGCCTGGCCCAACCGATCATCGACGCGATGGCGAAGGTGATCCAGGACAACGGCATCTCTTACGCGCTGTTCGGCGGCGGTCTGCTCGGCTTCGAGATCGGGGCCGGCCTCACCGCCCGCCTCGGCGC
>DATKIA010000068.1:0-4532 GCA_035509895.1 Solirubrobacterales bacterium | reverse complement strand
ACAGGACCCGTCGGTCAGCCCGGTGGGCGACATCAAATGTCGAGTCAGCCCGTCGCGCCGAGGACGCTAAGTCGGTGGTTGGACGCCTCGGTGAGAGGGGCACGGGAACCCAGTGCATAGTGTGTCGTGCTGTTTGAGGTTTCTTCTCTTGGTGGTCTTGGGGGGACTGACTTCGTTCTCTTTGTGCTTCTGGTGGCTCTGCTGCCTTGGTCTTGGCTGGGCTCTAGATGGCTCCTTGGCTTCTCTGCTCATTGGCTTGCCTTGGCTGACTCATGGATGGCTTGGAATTTCCCCGGCCGCGGATCGCCTGGCGTCCATTCCATCCCGACGAGTAGGTCACCAGGCGCGACCGAGAGAGCGCCGGCGAGCTTGACGACGGTGTCGATCCGCGCGATGCGGATCCCTCGCTCCAGGGTTCCGATCTCAGTTCTGTGCAACGAGGCACGAAAGCCAAGCTCTTCCTGGGAGAGGCCGGCGCGGCGGCGGGTGCTGATCAGGTTCTCGGCGAACTGGGAGGCGATGGCGTCCATCAGTCGGCCTCCAGGTTGGAGAAGTACAGCGAGGCTCTCGTCGGCGTCAACGAGCTTCCTGAGAGCCGCAGAAGGCCGGCTCCGGTCAGCGCTCGGATGGCTCGCGCGATCGCGTCCTTCTCGGCGAGGTCTTTCGGGTCGAGGGCGAAGAGCAGCTCGTCTTCGCTGAGCAGCGTCGGGTGCTGGTCGAGGAGGAAAGCCAGCACGGCACGCTCGGTGCGGCGGTCTTCAGAGGCAACGTCATTCGCGCTGCTGCGCGTAGGGTCTTGGCTAGCCATGAGGAGCTCGCTCTCCTTGTGGTCAGGCCCTCGGTCGGTGTTCGCGCACCGCCGGGGGCCGCTTTGCGGTCTGGGCCGACGCTAGCAGGATCCAAGATATATCTCCACTAGTTGGCTATCTAGACCCTGCCATCGGAAGTTGAGACTGTGCTTTGGATGGCACCCTCCGAGCAGCCTCAAGTCGCTCTGGGCAAGGCGATCCGCGAGCTGCGCGAGAGGCAGGGCGCGACTCAGGAAGCCGTCGCCCACGACGCCGGCATCACGACCGCCACCCTTGGCGTGATCGAGCGCGGGCTGTCGAACCCGACCTGGGCGACGGTGAAGGGCATCGCCGATGCGCTCGGGGTCTCGTTGATGGAGCTGGCGAAGCGCGCTGAAAAGCACGAGTAGCCGCGTCAGACCGACCAGCGAAAAGAGACAGAAATGAGACACCCGCGCTCCGGAACACCCCGGAATCGCGCGGAAGGCGCCGGAACGCTGATCAACCACCAAAGCCGAGGATCTGGCTCCACACCGGGCAATCCCCGGCATGCCACGAAACTGCGAGGAATGCGCCCGACGGGAGTCGAACCCGCGACCTTCGGCTTGAAAGACCGACGCTCTTTGGGCCCCCGAAAGGACCCGTTGACCACTGAGCTACGGGCGCTCAACGGGGAACTGTACCCGCGCAGCGACTATTGAGCGTTGTCGCCTGCGAGGCTGTTGGGCATGGACCTGGGCATCGAGGGGAAAGTGGCGCTGGTCATGGCTGCCAGCCGCGGGATCGGGCGGGCGATCGCGGTCGTGTTGGCGCGCGAGGGGGCGCGGGTGGCGGTCTCCAGCCGCTCGGCGGAGCGCCTGCAGGAGGTCGTTGAGGAGATCGGGGGCGCCGCCACCGCGTTCGTCGCCGACACCGACGACCTCGAGCGGCTGGCGGCGCTGCCGGCCGAGGTCGAGGCGGCACTCGGCCCGGTGGAGATCCTCATCCTCAACACCGGCGGGCCGCCGCCGGGGACCGCGCTCGAGCACGACACGCCCGACTGGGAGGAGGCCTACCGCTCGCTGGTCCTGGCGCCGCGGGTTTTGGCCGGCGCCGTCGTCCCCGGGATGCGCGAGCGCGGCTGGGGGCGGATCGTCAACGTCGGCTCCAACTCGACCCGGGAGCCGATCCCCTACCTCAACCTCTCCAACGCCAACCGGATGGCGGCGGTCGGCTTCCTCAAGACGCTGGCCGGCGAGGTCGCCGGCGACGGGATCACGGTCAACACCGTCGCCACCGGGAAATTCGCCACCGACCGGCTCGCGATCCAGGCCGGCTCGCTGGAGCAGGCCGAAGCGGACGCGCGCCGCGACGTCCCCGCCGGCCGCCTCGGTCAGCCCGAGGAGTACGGCGACCTCGTCTCCTTCCTCTGCTCCGACCGCGCCGCCTATCTGACCGGCACGGTGATCCCGCTCGACGGCGGCCTCCTGCACACCGCCTTCTGAGCCTCCGGCTGGAGAGCTACTCGCCCAGCGCCTCTCTCATAGCGGGGTAGATGATCACGTCTCTCAGGGTCGAGGATTCGGTCATGATCATCAGCAGGCGATCGATCCCGAGGCCGCAGCCGCTCGCCGGCGGCAGGCCGTATTCGATCGCCTGCACGTACTCTTCGTCGTGCGGGTGCGGGTCCTCCTCCGCCCCTTTCTCCTGCCGTTCGCGCTGTTCGATGAAGCGCTGACGCTGGTCGACCGGGTCGTTCACGTCCGTCCCGCCGCCGACGATCTCCATCCCCGCGACGATCCCGTCGAAGGCCTCGCAGACCTTGGGGTCGTCGGGGTGAACCTTGACCAGCGGCCAGATGTCGATCGGCAGCACCGTGATGAAGGTCGGCTGGATCAGCTTCGGCTCGACCAGCTTGCCCTGCAGGGTGTCGACGAGGCCGGCCCAGTCGTCGGTCTCCTCGGCGTCGTCACCCGCCAGCTCGGCCAGCTCGTCGCGGCCCGCCTTGTAGATGTCGACGCCGGTCTCCTTCAACAGCTCGTCGCGAAGCACGACCCGCGGCCAGGGCGCGGCGAAGTCGATCTCGACCCCGTCGCGCATCACCTTCGTCGTCCCCAGGACGGTCTCGACGACGCTCGAGACGAGCCCCTCGACGAAGTTCATGACGCCGTTGTAGTCGGCGGCGCCGACGAACAGCTCCAGCATCGTGAACTCGGGGTTGTGCTGGGGCGACATCCCCTCGTTGCGGAAGAACTTGCCGAACTCGTAGACGTCCTCGAAGCCGCCGACGATCGCCCGCTTCAGATAGAGCTCGGTCGCCGTGCGCAGGAAGAGGTCGCGGTCGAGCGCGTTGTGGTGGGTGACGAACGGCCGCGCCGCGGCGCCGCCGGTCAACCGCTGCAGGACCGGGGTTTCCAGCTCGACCCAGCCGCGCGAGTTCATGTAGTTGCGGATCTCCCAGGTCAACGTCCCCCGCGTCTTGAAGACCTCACGGGACTTCTCGTTTGCCATCAGGTCGAGCTCGCGCTGGCGGTAGCGAAGGTCGGGGTCGGAGATCCCGTGGAAGAGGTCCGGCGGGTCCTTCAGCGCCTTCGCCAGCAGCGTGCACTCGCGGACGCCGATCGCCAGCTGCCCCCGTTTGGTCACGTAGACGACCCCCTCGACCCCGACCAGATCACCGATGTCGAGCTCTTCGATCCGCTCCAGGGCCGCCTCGCCGATCACGTCCCGGCGAGCGACGGCCTGAATCGAGCCGGTGATGTCGCGGACGTCGAGGAAGACGACTTTGCCGTGCCCGCGCTTGCCGGTGATCCTCCCCATCACCCGGTAGCTGAACTCCTCGTGCTCGCCCTCGCCCAGCTCCGCCGGGTCGTGGGCGGCGACGATCACATCGACGTGCGTCCGCCCTTCGAACGAGTGCGGGTAGGGGTTGATCCCTTCCGCCCGCAGGCGCTCGACCTTGGCCCGGCGCTGCGCTTCGCTGGCGGCGCCGGAGCGATCGCCGGTCGTGTCGAGCTCGGTCGCGTCCGCCTGCGGCGGCGCCTCGCTCGGGTCAGTCATCTCTCAAGTCGTGCTTCACGGAGCGAAGCCGACAGTCACCCGCTCGTCACCTTCATAGTCGCGAAGGGTAGTGGCGTCGCGCAACATTTCGCGCATCGCCGGTCCGTGGTGCGTGTCGTGCTCCATCGCCAGCTGCCATCCCGACGGCGTTTCACCGATCAAGCCGCGGATCACGCCGAGTCCGTCCTCGCCGCAGTCGCCGGTGACGGCGATCTTCGGCTCGCGCTGGATCTCGGGCGAGCGATCGAAGATCGTCGAGTCCGTGACGTAGGGGAGGTTGGCGATCACCAGGTCGACGTCCTCGAGGTCGTCGGGCAGGCCGACGCCGACCGAGACGTCGAGCTCGAGGCCGAGCCGCTCGGCGTTCTCGCGGGCGGCTTCGACCGCCTCCGGCGAGAGGTCCGAAGCGGTGACCCGCAGGTCCGGCCGCTCGTGCTGCAACGCCAGAGCGATCGCGCCGGAGCCGGTGCCGACCTCGTGCACGCGCGCGCCCTCGGGCAGTTCGGAGCCGACCTGGACCAGCAGCTCGGTCTCCCGGCGCGGCCACAGCACGCGCTCGTCGACGGCGATGTCGAGGTTGCGGAACGGCGCCTTGCCGAGCACGTAGGCGAGCGGCTGACGTTCGAGCCGGACCTTCACCTTCGCCTCGATGTCGGCGGCGGCCTCCTCGGAGATGACGGCGTCGTCGGTGAGGTCCTCGCGTTT
>DATKIA010000067.1:0-4891 GCA_035509895.1 Solirubrobacterales bacterium | reverse complement strand
GGGGACGCTGGAGGCGCGCGAGGGCGCCCTGGTCCTCGGCTGCGGCAAAGGAGCCCTACAGCTCGACGTCGTCCAGCCCCCCGGCGGCAAGCCGATGCCGGTCGACGCCTACCTGCGCGGCCACTCGCTGCCGAAGCTGGCATGAGCGCGGAGCGAGCGAAGCGCGATCATTTATCGGGGGTCGCGCCAGCGCGCTCACTAGCCTTCGCCGTCGTCCGCGCCACCTTCGAGGACGGCGCCCACACCGAGCGCGCCTTCCGCGAAGGCGCCGACCGGTTCGGGATCGAGGGTCGCGAGCGCGGTCAGGCGCAGCGCCTCGCCTACGGCACGGTCCAGCGTCGCGGCACCCTCGACGCCGCAATCGAAAGCCTCGCCGGCCGGGCAACGAGGCTGCTCGACCCGCCGGTCCTGGCGGCGCTGCGACTCGGGCTCTACGAGCTGCTATTCGCTGACGGGACGCCCGATCACGCCGCCGTCGACCAGGCGGTCGAGCTGACCAAGGGCGCCGGCGCCGCCCATGCCTCCGGCTTCGCCAACGCCGTCCTGCGCCGCGCCGGCCGCGAGCGCGAGCAGCTGACCGCGACCCTGCTGAGCGACGACTCGACCCCGGCCAAGGCTGCGATCGCCCACTCGGCGCCGCAATGGCTGGCGCGGATGTGGTGGGAGGAGCTCGGTGCCGAGGCGGCGTGCTCGCTGCTCGCCGCCTGCAACGAGCCGGCGGAGGTCGCGCTGAGGGCCGACGGCACGCGCGAGGGGGCCCTGGCAAAGCTGGCGGAGGCCGGGGTGGAGGCTGCGGCCGCAACCGGTGAGTGGCCGCTGGCGGCGCCGGAGGAGATCGTCATCAGCGGCCGCACGGGCGGCACCGTCCCGGAGCTGGTCGCAGCCGGCGAGTTGACCCCGCAGAGCCGCGGCTCCGCCGCCGTGGTCGAGGTGCTGGAACCGCAGCCCGGCGAGCACCTGCTCGACCTCTGCGCCGGGCCCGGGATCAAGACCGGCCAGATCGCGGCTCGGATGGCGGAGCGGGGGGAGGTGATCTCGGTCGAGCTCGACGCCACGCGGGCGGCCGAGATCGCCGACCAGGCGCGGCGCCTAGGCCTGCGCGGCGTCACCGTCTTCGAGACCGACGCGACCGAGCTCGAGCAGATGCCCCGCGGCTTCGACCGCGTTCTCCTCGATGCCCCCTGCTCGGATCTCGGCGCCCTCTCTTCCCGCCCCGACGCTCGCTGGCGCAAGAGCCCGAAGATGATCGAGCGGCTGGCCGCGATCCAGGCCCGGGCGCTGCGCAACGCCGCGCGCCTGCTCCGACCAGGCGGCACGCTGGTCTACGCGACCTGCACGATCTCGCGTCGGGAGAACGAGGATCAGGTCGCGGCACTGCTCGCCGAGGCCGGCTCCGGCGAGATCCCGGGGCTCCGTCTCGACGACCTCGGAGCCCTGGCGCCGACCCTCGCCGCCCCCGTCGAGCCGCGCTGCCTGCAGCTCCGCCCCGACCGCGATCGCACGACCGGATTCTTCATCGCCCGCCTGGTCAGGGATGATTAGTCGATGAGCGACTCCAGCGAAAGTTCAGGTCTTGACGGGGGCAGTGTCCTCAACCGGGCGCCCTGCCCGAACTGCGGCGAGCCCTGGTTGCGCCCGACCCAGCTGCCAGGCCGCCTGCGCTGCGTCAACTGCCTCAGCCGCTTCGAACTCGTCTCCCAGTGCCCGAACTGCGGCGAGCACGGGACGATCGCGCGGATGAGCCAGACCGAGGACCTGCAGTGCCAGCAGTGCGGCGCGTCGATGCTGCAGGTCGCGTGACACCGCCGGACTAGCGATTAGGTTCAGGACATGAGCGAGAGGATGCAGGAGCTGATCGAGGCCCCCCGGGTGGCGCCGTCGATCCTCTCGGCCGACTTCGCCAAGCTCGGCTCCCAGCTCGAAGAGGTGATGGACGCCGGTGCCCGGGTGATCCACTTCGACGTGATGGACGGACATTTCGTGCCGCCGATCACGATCGGGCCGCTGATCGCGAGCGCGATCGCCGATCAGGTTCACGCCGCCGGCGGCGTCATCGACGTCCACATGATGATCGAGTCCCCCGAGCGGCAGGTGGCCGAGTTCGCCAAGGCCGGCGCCGACTCGATCACCTTCCACGACGAGGCGACCCCGCACGCCAACCGCACCCTTCACCACATCCGCGAGCACGGCTGCCTGGCCGGGGTCGCAATCAACCCCGGCACCCCGGCCGAGGCGCTGACCGAGCTGCGCGACCTCGCCGACGTCGTCCTCTGCATGTCGGTCAACCCGGGTTGGGGCGGGCAGTCGTTCATCCCGACCTCGCCGGCCAAGGTCGAACGCCTGGTCCCGATCGTCGGCAAGGCCAAGATCGAGGTCGACGGCGGCATCGACACCGCCACCGCCGGCCCGATCGCCGCCGCCGGCGCCTCCCTCTTCGTCGCCGGCTCCGCCATCTTCGGCGCCGCCGATCCGGCTCAGGCGTACACGGACATCGCTGCGGCGGCCGGGGCTATCTGAACCACGCAAGAGGATCTGCGACCAAGCAGGTCAAGGACGAGCGAGGGAGTGTGCTCTGCACATGACCGAGTGAGGACGCCGAGATGCGCCGGTCTCAGGTCCTTCTCCCCCTGGCAATCAGCGCTCCAGTTACCTCTTGCCACCAGGCGCGCTCTGCTTGGTCGACGCCCATGCGCGCCGCCCGTTCCTCGCACCAGCCGGCGAGCGCACGGCGGCCGCCGACCGCGACAAGGCCGGCGCCGGTGATCGCGTAGCGGCCGTCGGCGAGTGCCAGCATCGCCGCTTCGGTCTCGTCGCGGGTGCGCAGCACCGCCAGCACCGGAACCCCGTCGATCTCGCTCAGCGCGTCGATGTCATCGCTGTCTCGCAGCGGCCGCACCGTGAAGACCTGGGAGGCGGCGCGGCGCGGCAGCGGCGGGGGAGTGGGCTTGCCGATCGGTCCCTTGGTCCAGGACTTGGTCAGCGCCTCGACCTCGTCGCGGAGCTCGCCGCGGACGAGGATGTGGAGCTCGTCGTGCTCGCGCACTTCGGTCGAGCCGCGGGGCGGGATCGCGTGCCCGTCGCGGACGATGACGTTGACCAGCGCCTCGCGCGGCAGCTCCAGCTCGCGCACCCGGTGGCCGGCGGCGGCCGCGCCCTCCGGCAGCCGGTAGACGAGGACGTCGCCGCCGAGCTCGCGGATCCGCCCCGACTCGAACAGCCGTTTCGGCAATGCCGGCTCGTCGGTGGTCAGCCCCAGCCGCTTCGCCAGCGGCTCGAAACTGGCGCCTTGGATCAGGGTCGAGCTGACGACGACGAAGAAGACGATCGCGAACTCTTCCTCGCCGCTGCGGATGCCGGCGACGACCGGGAAGGTCGCGAGCCAGATCGGGGTGGCGCCGCGCAGGCCGGCCCAGCCCAGCATCAGTCGCTCGCGCACGTTCATCGGCGCCAGCGCGGTGGCGAGGAAAGCGGCGATCGGGCGGGCGACGAAGATCAGGACCGCCGAGAGGGCGATCCCCTTGAAGGCGATGTCGCCGAGGGCGCTGGGGAAGATCAGCAGCCCGAGAAGGATGAAGAGGGCGATCTGGGAGACCCAGCCGAGCCCCTCGTGGAAGGAGACGACGGTCCGTTTGGCCGGGATCCGGGCCGAGCCCAGCGCCAGCGCGGTCAGGTAGACGGCGAGCAGGCCGGAGCCGTGGGCGACCTCGGCCAGCCCGTAGGCGAGGCCGGCGATCGCGACCGTCGCCACCGGGTAGATGCCGTCGGTGGGGAGGGTGATGCGATCAAGGATGCGGACCGTGAGCCAGCCCATCGCCAGCCCGATCGCGATCCCAAGGCCGAGTTTCAACGCCAGCAGTCCGGCCATGTCGGCGAGTCCGTAGTTGTCCTGCTGGATCCATTCGATGAACCCGATCACCAGCAGCAGGGCGACCGGGTCGTTCATCCCGGACTCGCCCTCGAGCGAGCGAGCGAGGCGCTTGCGCAGGGTCGAGCGGCGCAGGACGGCGAAGATCGCGGCCGAGTCGGTGGCGGCGATCGCCGCCCCGACCAGCAGCCCTTCCAGGGTCGTGAAGCCGAAGATCCACTTCGCCGCGAAGCCGGCGATCGCCGCCGTCACCAGGGTCCCGATCGTCGCCAGCGAGGCGGCCGTGCCCAAGACCGGGCGGATCTCCGACCAGCCGGAGGTCAAGCCGCCCTCGAACAGGATCAGGACGAGGGCGATCGTTCCCAGGGTCCGCGTCAGCTCCGCGTTTTCGAAGTGGATGCCGCCGATGCCCTCCGAGCCGGCGAGCATCCCGAGGCCGAGGAAGAGCAGCAGGCCCGGGATCCGGATCCGGTCGGCGAGGAAGGCGCCGACGATCCCCGCTGCGAGCAGGGCACCGGCGATGAGGATCAGCTCAGCGTCGTGCTCGCCCATCGAGGGAACCTAGAAGGATTCCTAATCCGTCGCTAGTGAGGGTATTTACAGCAATGGATCAGACCTGCTCGTCGAGCATCGCCAGGCGCGCCTCGAGCTCCTCGCCGGAACCGGGCTCCGGCACGTCCTCGGCCCGCTCGTGCGGGCGGCGGTAGACGTAGTACAGAAGCGCGAAGAGAAGGCCGGCGGCGAGCAGGAAGCCGAACTCGACCCGGCGGAACTCGTTGCTGACCAGCGGGATGAAGTTCCAGGCGATGAAGGCTGCTGCGCAGGTGATCCAGCGCACCGCCGCCCGCCGCACCTGGCCCTGGGCGATACAGGCCTGGTTGACGGTGACCGAGGCCAGGTAGAGCCCCATCCCGACCGAGACCAGGAGCAGGCCCTCGCGGTCGTAGGTGAACTTGTCGGAGAAGGCGATCTGCATGCACTTCGGGCCGGCGATGAGGACGACCACGACGACGAGCAGGGTGAAGG